>DASTRD010000157.1:0-23622 GCA_035761425.1 Povalibacter sp. | reverse complement strand
TCTCGTCAGGCCCATGCCGATCTGCCTGCGGGTACCTACGAACGCGAAATCAGCAAGGAAGGATTTTTTGGTCCGGCAGCGTTGTTTCATCACAAACATCCGCCGACTGGATGGGTGGCGTTCGAAGGTCCGCTCCGGCCGCATGCATTCGACCTGACACGGCTGGCGCCGGGGACGGCTTCGCCCTGGCAGGCGGCGGAGATACTTCACAACGCCAATGTGCGTGTGCGTTTCTGGCAGGCGCCTGAATCGATGGATCATCTGGTGCGCAACGCCGACGGTGACGATCTGCTGTTCATTCATCGTGGGCGTGCGCAGCTGTACTGCGACTATGGTCACCTGTCCATCGAGGCCGGGGACTACGTGATGATTCCTCGCGGCACGATGTGGCGCGTCGAAGTCGACGAGCCGCTCGCGGCGTTGATGATCGAAGCGGTGAATGCCGGCTACTCGCTGCCTGAGAAGGGGCTGCTGGGTCCACACGCGCTGTTCGATCCGGCCATGCTCGATACGCCGCGGATGGACGAGCGCTTCGTCGCTCAACAGGCTGACGATGAGCGATGGCAGGTGCGGGTCAAGCGCCGCGGCGCTATCTCCACGGTGACCTATCCCTTCAATCCGCTCGATGCCATCGGCTGGCACGGCGATCTGGCAGTTGTCCGCATCAACGTGCGGCACATCCGGCCGGTCGCCAGTCATCGCTATCATCTGCCGCCGTCGGCTCACACGACCTTCGTCGGTCAGCGCTTCGTCGTCTGCACATTCGTCCCGCGTCCGTTCGAAACCGATCCGGGAGCGCTGAAGGTCCCGTTCTTCCACAACAACGACGATTACGACGAAGTCATCTTCTATCACGCCGGCGATTTCTTCTCGCGCGACAACATCCATCCGGGAATGATGACTCTGCATCCGTGTGGTTTTACCCACGGGCCGCATCCGAAGGCGCTGCAGAACATGCTCAGGCAGACGAAGCCGGCCACGGATGAGTACGCCGTGATGATCGACACGCGCGATGCGCTGGAGATCGCTGACGCCGCCCGGGGCGTCGAGTGGATGGGATACGTGGATTCGTGGAAGGGGTGAGACGGGACCGAAAGGCCGACAGGCCTTCCGGCGTCTTCACCCGGCTCGAGGCTCACGCCTTGAGCCGCACGCCCATTTATTGCGGCGGTTCTGCGCCGGGATTCGTATCTTCCATCGGATACGTCGTCAGGCCACCTTGCTGCGGTGCTGCGGGCTGTGCGGAGTCCGTGGCGGCAGGCTGAGTCACTTCAGCCGGTTCCTGACTCGGGCTGGCCGCAGGCGCTGGCGACACTGCGCGGTCCAATGCTGCGATGAATTGCGGCGCTGGCGGCGGAGCCGCGGGCGCATCGCTGCGGATGATGTCGCTGGCCAGCACACCCGGGCGGCCGTAGAAGGATTCGTTCGAGCTGCTGTCGATGGTCATCGCAGAACCATCGAGCGCCACGCCGGCAAAGAGACCGCTCGCGCGCGAATAGGAGTACACCTGCGCGGTGAGTCCGATGTCCGTGGCCGCCGAACTCTGGCGACCGACCGGGCCGGCTGCTACCGACGCGTCGGCACCGAGCGTTACCTTGCCGCCCACGATGCCTTCGATGCTGCGTCGGGACGTGAACACGAGTACCACGTCAGTGGACTGCACGCCCACCTGGAAGCCGAAGCTGCCACCCGTGAGATTCACGAATATCGGATTGCTCCACTCGCCGCTGTCCTTGCGGATGACCATCACGCCCTTGCCGCGGCGTCCGCCGATACCGAGGCCCACCTTGATGACGTCGGGAACCACGGCGACCGCATAGGCACGCTCGAGCAGCCAGGACGGAATGTTCTGCTCCGGCATGGCCATCAGTTCCTCGAGCACCTTGGTCGAGGTGAGCAGGCGGGCATCCTGTCGTTCGCCTGCGAATACTGTCGTGCTGGCGGCCAGCGCCAGTGCCAGAACCATCAATCGCGCGAAGAGGGCTTTGAGTCGCATCGTTGGCATGCACCTGTCTGGAGAGGACGGCGGACGTCGAGCAGTGAATGCGCGTCGTGCGTTCCGCGTTCCGGAAATGAACTGCGCGCGACTTTAGCAGATCGCGCGTCAACGTTCTGACACCGGTCGGTCGCCTGCGGCGCGACACGGGTCGGCGGCATTCAATGGTGTGACTCTGCGCGGGCGCGCTAGTTCGTTCTGATGTCGCGGGGCGCGACCGTGTTCTGATTGGTGGCGAACATGAGCTCGTCGAGCTTCTGGCGTTCGCCGCGGGCGGTGTAGAAGTGCGCGACGCGCTCGCGTGCCCGCTGGCGGGTTTCCACATCGGCGCCGCCATCGGAGACCAGATCGCGGAAGCTCTGCACCAGCAGTTTCTCGGCCTCCGCCGCATGACCTTCGCGAGAGAGGACTTCGCCGAGGGCGCTGGCGGAGCGTGCTGCCCGCCATGGCGGAGCGCTCGTGCGCTTCCAGCGATTCATCGATGCCGTCAGCATGGCTTCGGCATCCGGCAGATGGTCCGTCTCCAGCAGCACTTCGCCCAGCAGATATTCGGCCGCTGCCACGTACTGGTGATCCGGCGGCAGGGTGCGAGCGTAGACATCGAGCGCTGCGCGCAACTCCGGTTCAGCCTGCCGGAACTTGCCCTGACGAGTGAGGATCTGCGCGAGGCTGGTCCGCAGGTAGCCCGTCATGAAGTAGTCCTCGCCGCGGGTCTTGAGGCTGACCTCGACGGCTTCGCGTTCGAGCTTTTCGGCTTCGGGCGCATTGTTCTGCGCCAGACGCACTTTGGCGAGCGAATCCAGAGTGTCTGCCACCTGGCTGCTGCTGGAGCCGTAGAGCAGGCGCTGTGCTTCGAGCACGCCCTGGTAGAGCGTGCCGGCCTCGGCGATCTTGCCTCGCAGGAACAGCACTTCAGCCAGTCGCGAATTGGCTGCCACGCGATCCGGATGCAGACGTGCAGGGATGATTTCCTGATAGATGCTGACCGCCTGTCGCGCTGCGTTTTCAGCACCGGTCAGGTCATCGCGCCAGGAATTCACGGTGGAAATATCGAGCAGCAACGCAGCCGCATCGAGATTGCGCAGGCCTTCCTGCTCGCGCGTGATTTCCAGCGCCTGATTGAAATATTTCTGTGCGGCTTCGAGATTGCTGCGGAACAGCTCCAGTCTTCCCAGATCGGCCAGCAGTCTCGCCCGGGTAATGGAGGCCTCGCCCTGGTGGGCGTTGGAGATGCGGATCGCCTGCCGGAAAGCCTTGTCCGATTCATCGAACCGTCCGGCGTTGCGCAGCGCGACAGCGAGCTCGCTGTACACCTGGCCGGTCTGCGGACCCTCTGCAAGTTTCGCCTGCTGGGAAATACGCAGCGATTCTTCCAGCAGGTCGACGGCACGCTCGGCCTGACCTTGACGACGATAGGCGCGACCGATGGCCTCCAGCAGCCGCGCGCGTACTTCCGGTTGTTCATCGAGCTCGCCGCTGATGGTGCTGGCGGCCTGATCGAGCAGTTCGCTCGCCGTGACCTGGCGGCCATTGTTCTCGAATGGGTCGGCAGCCGTGAACACGCGCAACATGAAATTCGATACGCGCTCGGCACGCTCGCCTTCCTGGGTTGCCCTGTCGCGCTCCTGTGCGATGCGCTGTCGCTGCACGGACATGACCACGGCAAATGAAATGAGGAATGCGACGAAGGCGACAGTGGCCGCGACCGGGAATGCATTGCGTCGCGCGAATCGCGACGTGTAGTACATCCAGTTGCCCTGCCGGGCCTGCACCGGTTCGCGATTGAGATAGCGCCGCACGTCGGCCGCGAACTGCTCCACCGAACCGTAGCGCAGCTGCGGTTCCTTGCGCATGGCGCGCATGATGATGCAGTCCAGATCGCCGACCAGTCGCTTGGGCAGGCGATCGACAGGCAGCCCGCGGGCGCGCGACAGATTGGCGATGAGCGTGCGCACGGATTCATCTTCGGATTCCATGGCGCGCCGCACTGACGCGCTGGGCCGCAACGGATCCGTGACACAGATGGAACGTTCCAGTTCAAGCTGGCTCGCCGACGCCGGAACGACGTAGGGCCGCAGGCCCGTGAGCAGTTCATACAGAACGACGCCGAGCGCGTAGACATCGCTCGCCGTGGTCACGACGCGACCGAGAATCTGTTCGGGACTCGCGTATTCGGGAGTCAGCAGACGATCGTTCATGCGCGTCAGCGCCAGCGCGGCGGCCTGCTCGCTCGCATCGAGCAGCTTGGCGATGCCGAAGTCCAGCAGCTTGGGCGCGCCTTCGCGGGTGACCAGAATATTGGCGGGCTTGAGATCGCGATGAACGATCAGGTTCTGATGCGCGTACTGCACGGCCGAGCAGATTTCCAGGAACAGCTCGAGGCGCTGACGCAGATCCAGTTGCTCGGCATCCGCGTACTGATCGACCGGGCTGCCATGGACGTATTCCATGACCAGGTAGGGCCGCCCGTCCTCGAGTTCACCCGCGTCCAGCAGTTTGGCGATATGCGAGTGGTTCAGACTCGCCAGGATCTGGCGCTCGGCGCGCAGCCGCACGCTGAGATTCGGGTGGACGGTGGCACCGTCGACGACCTTGATGGCCACCTGTGCGGAATATTGGCGGTCGGCACGCTCGCCCAGGTAGACCGTGCCGGTGCCACCGTGGCCCAGCACCTCGGTGAGGCGATAGTTGCCGACGACTTTGCCGAGCAGCGCCTGGCGCCGGTCGCGCGTGGTCAGTTCGAGCGCAGCCCCGAGCGCGTGGGTGATGGGAGAGGTGTTCGATCCGAGATCGGAGGCGAGCAGGCCGAGCACTTCGGCCCGCAGTGCCATGTCGCTGCCGGCACGCTCGATCACGAATGCCTGCTGCTGATCCTTGGGCAGCAGCGCGGCCTCGTTGAACAGTGCCTCAATCCGGTCCCAGGAGATCGCGGCGGTGCCGCCTCCTGACGTACCGGACGGGTCCTTGTCCGTGCTCATACGGCCTCGGACTGTTGCTGCGCCTGCGGGCGAATCTGCCGGAGAATCCACGCCTTGGCCAGACGCAGGTCGCGATCGATCGTCGCTTCGGAGACCTTCAGCGTCTCGGCCAGCTCCTGGTAGGTCAGTCCCCCGAAGTAGTGCAGTTCGACGATTTCCGCCAGGCGCGGGCTCTGGGTGGTCAGTCGCTGGAGGGCGTCATCGATCTCCAGGACGTCGATCTCCCCGGAAGTAATCGGGCCTGCACCTTCAGTGTGCAGTTGATCGATCAGGTCGGTCGACGCTGTAACACCGCCGCCGCGCTTGTTTCTGTAGCGCGCCTTGGCGTGGTCGACCAGGATGCGGCGCATCTGCCGTGCAGCCACCGCGAAGAAATGGGCCCGGTCCTGCCACGGGACATCCATGGCGACCAGCTTCACGAAGGCTTCGTGGACGACGGCGGTGGCCTGGAGGGTGTGTCCCGGGCGCTCACGCTTCATGTAGCGACGGGCACGCTCGCGCAGATCCTCATATATGAGTGGGGTCAGGCGCTCGAGCGCACGCGAGTCCCCGGACTGCCAGGCAGACAGCAACCGGGTGACCGCCTGCCGGTCCGCAGGGGGAATCGCCGCTGCAATGGTGTTGCTCAGAGGAATCCGCTCCACATGCCAATCTTCGTTTTCTGACGGTCCCGTCGCCCATCCGCGCAGACGCGCGTACGCGCCTGAATCCAAAGGCCGATATGCCCCCCAGCCCCCGGTGCGGAATACCCTAATGTAACCCCGCCCGGATGGCCATTTTTGCATGGCTGCCGTGCCGTCCAGTCCGAGTCAGCGCCCGTAATCATCCTGCGGTCCTCCCTGATCACTACCCGTTATCGGGGCATTCCCGATAGGCGTACTAAGGCAAGTGCTGATTGTTCACCCTTTTATCGAAGGGCCAATTGCACATGTGACGGGCCTCACACTGAGCCGTCGCTTATGTCCGTGAAACCGACATGCTGTCGGTACGCCTTGAATGCATTTATCACGGGAGACCTTCGACATGCGTAGATCCATTGCTCTTTCTTTCGCACTCGCGACCTTCTTTGCCGCCTCAGGTGCCGGAGCGGACGCAGTCATCGTGAAGCGTCCGCAGGCTCAGCTGGCTGATGCGGTGATCGTGAAGCGTCCGCAGGCCCAGCTGGCTGATGCCGTCATCGTGAAGCGTCCGCAGGCTCAGCTGGCTGATGCCGTCATCGTGAAGCGTCCGCAGGCTCAGCTGGCTGATGCGGTGATCGTGAAGCGTCCGCAGATTCAGGCTGCCTGATCAGAATTCAGACCCGGAGATCAATCATGAAGACCCATGTTGTTATCGGCGCGGCACTGCTGCTGACACTCGGTTCGGCAGTAGCCGGTTCGCTGCTGTATGGGCAGAGCCGTCAGGCGCCTGCCGTGCAGCCGACTCACGCCGACGTCACAGCGGATCAGGTCACGCCGGCCATGATCGCGGACTGGAAAGAGAGCTCGACTTCCTACGGCTACATCGCTCCCAAAGTGCCGATCTGATCGGTACGGCAATCAACAGCAGTTGCGCAGATCACCTGACCGGTGACTGCGCAACGCTGTCGGCGCGTGCAGACAAGAAGCTGAAGTGTGCACGGAGTCACACACGAGTCGCGAATTTGCGTCGCTGACATCACATTTCGTTCGTTGACATATTTGCAGGCCGTTTGGCACCCTAACTCTCGCGTTTTCGAAGGGCAGTGACGCGAAGAGCTGCTGCCTGCGCAAAGGCAAACTCATCGAAAGGTGAGGACGCAAAGCCACCGGTCTACGGGGAGTTCCTAGGACAGCGGGGTTGCCAGCGCTCCGGTCACCCCTATGGCGGCGCACCGGGTGGCTGTCTCCCCCGGCGTTCCAGCAGCCCCGATCCAGCGGCCTGCGCATCATGGGCTGCAAATTCTCACAAAGTGATCGGCGCTTATTTCGTTCGATGCTGCACCACACTCCGACCTGTCCCAGATCTCATCGTGCGCGCATGGCTGCGCTCTTCGGCGGCGTGTGCCTCGCACTGCTGCTGGCCGGGCAGAGTCATTGCGCCACGTCACTCATCGGACAGCCGGCGCCCGATTTCGCACTGCGCTCATTGAGTGGCGAGAACATTCGCCTCTCCGAACATCTCGGCGAAGTCGTCGTCATCAATTTCTGGGCTACCTGGTGCGGCCCTTGTCGCCAGGAAATGCCGGCGCTGGATGAGCTGTACGCCAAGTACAAGCTCGCCGGTCTGACGTTGCTGGGCGTGAACATCGATGACAGCAACGCTTCAGCACGCGCCGCCGAAATGGCGCAGGGGCTGAAGGTGTCCTATCCGGTGCTGTTCGACGATCGCAAGGAAGTTGCTCGCGCCTTCGATGTGAGCGCCATGCCGCTCACCGTGATGATCGATCGTGAAGGCGTGGTGCGTCAGGTGTACGAAGGCTTCAAGCCGGGCCAGCAGAAGCGCTATGCCGAGCAGCTGCGCGAGCTTCTCAATCAATAACGGGCGGGATGCATGAATAGCGCTGCGAGTACGGGAGCTGTTGTCGTCATGAATCGGGTGAGCACCATGTTCAGTCAGGCGGGTCTGTGGTTGATGCTGGCGTTTGCCATGGCTGCACCGCTGCATGCGCAGGAAACCGCGGCCGCTGCGGACACACCGCTCGCCGGGGACGCTGCACCTGCTGCTGCCCCCGAAACCTCCGCCGCCGCAACGGATGCGACCACCGGCGACTTCAAGAGTCTCGATCAGGAAGTGCAGTCGCTGAAGAAGGACGTGCTCGATCTCAATCGCGAACTGTTCGTGCTCGAAGAAGACCTGCTCTTTCCGGCCAACACTCAGGTTGCAGTGTTCGTGTCCATGGATGTGGGCGAGTTCTTTGCGCTCGATTCCGTGACGCTCAAGATCGACAACAAGGAAGTCGCCAACTACCTGTACACCGAACGCGAAGCGCAGGCACTGCTCAAGGGCGGCGTGCATCGCGTTTACATCGGCAATCTCAAGACAGGCGATCACGAACTGGTTGCACTGTTCACCGGCCAGGGTCCGCATGAGCGCGACTATCGTCGCGGTGCGACCCTCAAGCTCACCAAAGGCGTCGGTGCCCGGTATGTGGAACTGAAAATCAGCGACCGCGCCTCGCGTGCGCAGCCCGAGTTCATCGTCAAGGAATGGGAATGATGCGAAGGGCGGGCTGCGGGCTGCGAATTGCGGGCCGGAGCCGTCTGGCCGCGGCCGGTCTCGTCGTCGCGCTGACGGCGTGGCTGCCGGCGCACGCCGCCAGAAAGCCCGAAGCGAAGCCGCTGATCGGCACACCGCAGGTCGTGAAGGATCTGCACTGGGGCGATGTGCTGTTCTATTTCTATCAGGGCGACTACATCGAAGCGCTGACCCGCCTCGGCGCCGCCCAGGATTTCAATCGGATCGGCAATCACGCCGTCGAGGCGGAACTGCTCAAGGGCGGTCTGTATCTGTCGCTCGGTCAGCACGAAGAGGCGGGCCGCATCTTCAAGGCGCTGCTCAACGACAACGTGCCGCTCGATGTGCGCAATCGCGCCTGGTTCTATCTCGCGAAGGTCTGGTACCAGCGCAACTATCTGGATGAGGCAGCAACGGCACTCGACTCGATTCATGGCGCGCTGCCCGGAGAGCTGGAGCCCGAGCGACATCTGCTGCAAGCGCAGGTACTGATGTATCTCGGCCGGTACGACGAGGCCATTGCAGCGCTCGAACGCTGGCAGCCGGTCGGCGACGGCAATGACGTCTGGTCGGCGTACGCGCGCTTCAACATCGGCGTTGCACTGGTGCGCAAGGACCGGCTCGATGACGCCGCAAAGCTGCTCGACCAGGTCGGCCAGATGGCAGCACCCACCGAGGAAATGGCAGCGCTGCGCGACAAGGCGAACCTCGCGCTCGGCTTCGCCTGGCTGAAAGCCGAGCGGCCGGCGGATGCGAGGGCGGTATTGCAACGTATCCGCCTGGAAGGTCCGCAATCGAACAAGGCGCTGCTCGCCGTGGGCTGGGCGGACTCGGCGCAGAAGCAGTTCACCAAGGCGCTGGTGCCATGGCTCGAACTGCGCGACCGCAACATGCTCGATGCGGCTGTGCAGGAGTCCTACCTCGCCATCCCCTATGCCTATGCGCAGCTCGACGCGAATCGTCAGGCTGTCGAGCAATACACCCTTGCCGTCAACGCGTTCAGCCAGGAATCCGCGCGCATCGATCAATCCATCGAAGCCATCCGCAGCGGTCGGCTGCTCGATGCCATCACGGACAATGATCAGGCAGAGAAGGCCGGCTGGTTCTGGCAACTCAAGGAACTGCCGGATGCACCCGAGACCCGCTACCTGTACCACCTGCTGGCCTCCAACGAATTTCAGGAAGGCCTGAAGAACTATCGCGACCTGAAACTCATGCAGCGCAATCTTGCGAACTGGCAATTGAGCGTCTCCGCATTTCAGGACATGGTCGACAATCGTCGCCAGGCTTATGCGCTGCAGTTGCCGAAGCTGCAGCACACGCTCGATACGGTCGACCTGGACGGTATGGATGCGCATCGCACCGAACTCGAAGCGCGCGTCGCTGCCATCGAACGCGATGGCGACATGGCGGCACTCGCCACGGTGCGTGAAGCCGAGCAATGGCAGAAGGTCCAGCAGATCGAAAAGATGCTGAGCCAGGCCGATTCCAGCGATCCCATGGTGCAGGAGATGAGCGAGAAGCTGCGCCTCATCAAGGGCCGGCTGTTGTGGGACTTCTCGGCAAGCTACAAGGCGCGTCTGTGGAAAGCGCACAAGGAACTGCGCGAGCTCGACGTCGCCTACAAGGAGGCACGGCGCCGCTGGGTTCTGATCGATCGCGCTCGCGAGGACTACCCGGAACGTACCGAAGAGTTTCAGGCGCGGGTTGCGGAACTGAGCCCGCGCATCGACGGATTGGTCACGCGGCTGGCAGCCGTGGCGAATCAGCAGAATCAGTATCTCGCCACGATTGCGGTGCGCGAGCTGGAATCGCAGAAAGAGCGCATCGCAGCGTACTCGCTGCAGGCGCGCTTCGCGCTGGCATCCATTTACGATCGGGCCGCTTCGGGTACTGCACCTCCTGCGCCATCGAACGATCAGGGAGGTGCCCAGTGACCCGCGCGCTCCCGCGTCATTGGTTGCGCACGCTGACCGGCACGCTGTTGCTGGTCTCTGCGCTCGCGGTGGCACCGCCCGTCATGGCGGAGAAGAAGCCGAAGCCCACCGGCACCATCAGGGATCTCGAGAATCGTGAGATCAAGGTCGAGCGCGATCCGCCCACGAACGTCCAGCCGCAGCAGGCCATCGATCAGTATCAGCACTTTCTCGAGTTGCCCTCCGGCAACGACAAGATGCGCGCCGAGGCCATGCGACGTCTCGGCGATCTGCAGGTCGAGGTCGATGAAGCCGCGCGCGCTGCCGGCGCCGAAAGTTTCGAGGGACTGCAGAACCGGCAGGCCATCAAACTCTACGAGTCGCTGCTCGCGAAATATCCCGACTTCGCGCGCAACGACGCGGTGATGTATCAGCTCTCGCGTGCGTATGAGGCCGAAGCACAGCCCGAGAAATCGCTCGCCGTGCTGGACCGCATGGTCACGCAGTATCCGGACAGCAAGTGGGTGACCGAAGCGCAGTTCCGCCGCGGCGAATTGCTGTTCAGCGCCAGTCGCTATCGCGATGCCGAGCACGCCTACGCAGCAGTGATCGCAGCCGGTCCCGCCAGCGGCTACTACGACCAGGGCCTCTACAAGCACGGCTGGTCCCTGTTCAAGCAGGGGCGCGGCGAGGACAGCGTGGATTCGTTCCTCAAGGTCATCGACCGCGTGCTGGTACGCGACGGCAAACTGCGTGACCGCAATTCGCTCGAGCGCCCCGAGCGCGAGCTGACGGACGATACGTTCCACGCCATCGCCATCACCTTCTACGATCTCGACGGTCCGCAATCGCTGGATGGATTTCTCAGACAGCGCGGCGATCCCGTTTATGCGCACCTGCTCTACGAATCGCTCGGCGATCTCTACATCGAAAAGGAGCGCTATCAGGATGCCGCGCTCGCCTTCGAGGCTTTTGCGAAGCGTCGTCCGGACGATCGTTTCGCGCCGTCGCTGCAGATGCGTACCATCGAGGCGTATCAGAAAGGTGGTTTCGCTTCGCTGGTGCTGGAAGGCAAGCAGGCGTTCGTCGAGCGCTACGCGTTCGGTTCGCCGTTCTGGGCGACGCGTACGGTCGAGGATGCGCCTGAGGTTGCTGCACAGCTGAAATCGAACCAGAAGGATCTGGCGCAGTACTACCACGCCGCCGCACAGAAGACGAAGAAGCCTGAGGACTACCTGATCGCCGCGCGCTGGTATCGCGCGATGCTCGATTCCTTCCCGAAGGATGCCGAGGCGCCGGCCACGCGTTATCTGCTGGGCGAGGTGCTGTTCGAGTCGGGACGCTTCGCCGACGCTGCGCGCGAGTACGAGCGCACGGCCTACGACTATCCGCCGCATGCGAAGTCCGCGGCAGCGGGCTATGCCGCACTGGTCGCCTATCAGAAGCACGAAGACACGATCAGCGGTGAATCGAAAGCGCTGTGGCATCGTCAGGCCATCGAAAGCGAAATCATGTTCGCGACCAGCTTTCCGGAGCACGCCGAGTCTGCGCGAGTGCTGACCAAGGCCGACGAGGAACTGTTTGCGCTGAACGAATCGGATCGCGTCATCGAAGTGTCGCAGCAGATCCTCGAGCGCAAGCCGCCCGTCGAGGCGAAATATCAGCGCACCGCATCGACATTGCTTGCGCACTCGTTGTTCGATCGCGGCCGCTTTGGCGAAGCGGAGACGGCCTACGTTCGCGTTCAGGGTTACCTGCCACCCAACGATCCGGATCGGCCTGCCATCGAGGAGCGCATTGCCGCATCGGTGTACAAGCAGGGTGAGGCGAAGCAGAAGGCGGGCGATGCGAACGGCGCCGTGGAGGACTTCCTGCGTGTCGCTGTGCTTGCGCCGCGTGCGGGGATTACGGCCAACGCCGAATACGACGCTGCCAGCATCCTGATCCAGGGCAAGCAGTGGGACCGCGCTGCCACGGTACTGGAAGGATTCCGTCGCAAATATCCGGGCAATCAGTTGCAGCCGGAAGTCACTCGTTCGCTGGCCGTTGCCTATCTGGAAACCGGCCGCGCAGGAGAATCCGCTGCCGAGTTCGAGCGCATTGCTGCGCGTCCACAGGAAACTGCCGATGTCCGTCGCGAAGCGTTGTGGCAGGCAGCCACCCTGTACGAGAAGGCAGGTTCGCAATCCAGTGCAGCGCGCGTCTATGCCGACTACGTCAAACAGTTCCCGTCACCGCTCGATCCCGCACAGAACGCGCGGCAGAAGCTGGCGGATATGGCGCAGGCGCAGAACGACGTGCGAGGCCGCAGCGCCTGGATCAACGAAATCATCACTGCCGACAAGACGGCGGGCAGCGCGCGGACCGATCGCAGCAAGTACCTGGCTGCGAAGGCCACGCTTGAAACCGCGGGTCCCCAGGTCGCGATGTTCAGTTCCATCAAGCTGGTCGTGCCGCTCGACAAGTCGCTCAAGGCAAAACGTGCGGCAATGGAGAAGGTACTCGGCACCTACGGTCAGGCGCTCGACTACGGCGTTGCCGAAGTCACGACGGCGGCCACCTATGGAATGGCCGAGCTGTATCGCCAGCTGGGTGCGGACCTCATGGCATCGGAGCGCCCGAAGGGACTCGATGCAGATTCGCGCGAACAATACGACGTGTTGCTCGAAGAGCAGGCATTCCCATTCGAGGAGAAGGCGATCGCACTGCACGAAACCAATGCCAGCCGCACGGGCGACGGCGTGTATGACGAGTGGGTGCAGCGCAGCTTCGAGGTACTCGCGAAACTCAAGCCTGCGCGCTATGCCAAGACCGAAATCGGTGAACAGTATGTGCAGAGCATTCGCTGATTCCCGCATGGCCAGCCGCGAACTGCCGCTCGCCGGGCTGGCCTCGGTTGCGATGCTTTTCCTTGCGGCGTGCGGTTCGCAGCCCACGACCCCGGAGCCGTCCGCGCCGGTGAGCGTGCCTGCGGCCAGCGCGCCTGCGACGACCGTGCAGACTGCGCCAGCGTCGCTTCCTGAGGTGACTTCGACTGAAACGCCCAAGGCGCAGACGAAGGCGCCGGTGAAGTCAAAAACCGCGGTTGCGGATGCGCAAACCGAAGCTGGTGCGTCGCTCGAGGCGCCCATACCGCCACAGGCGCAACAGCAGTTCGACAATGCGCTGGGAACCATGAATGCCGGCAATCCCGGTGCGGCCGAACAGGCGTTCAAATCCCTCGCAGCCGCCTATCCGACGTATGCCGGTCCGTTGCTGAACGTTGCCATCCTGCAGGCCAATGCCGGGCGGCTCGAGGAAGCGCAGAAGACACTCGATGAAGCAATCGCACGCAACGGCAACAACGCCGCGGCGTTCAATCAGCTCGGCATCGTGTATCGCCGGCTGGGTCGCTTCAAGGAAGCAGACGAGGCGTATCAGCAGGCACTGCGCGTCGACACGAACTACGCATTGGCCTGGCTCAATCTGGGCGTACTGTGTGACCTGTATTTGCAGCAACCACAACGCGCTCTGGAAGCCTACGAACGCTATCTGGCGCTTGCCGCGTCACCGGATGCGCGGGTGAATGCATGGATCACGGAGCTGAAGACGCGGCTCGGCAGTCAGGAACGCAGTGCGAGGAGCGAGCAATGAAGATCGTACAACCGCTGCTGTTGCTGGTGATCTGTGCGCCTGCGCTGGCGGCCGACCCGGTTCCCGATGCGCAAAAGGCGGACGCACAGCAGACTGCAAACAGTGCCTCGGAATCTGCCAAGCCCGCTGCCGACGCCACTCAACCTTCAACCGCCAGCCGCCAACCCTCGGGCAAGCGCACCAATGACCGGCTGGAACTCGACACCACGGTGGTGACCGGCAATCGTGAACTGCCGAAGGTCATGTACATCGTGCCGTGGAAGAAGGCGGACATCGGCGATCTGCCGGCGCAGCCTTTCAACACGCTCATCGATGAAGCACTGACACCCGTCGACCGTGACGTTTTTCGTCGGGAAGTGACGTACTACGGTGAAGTGTCGTCAGGAGCGGACAGGACGAATTCCGCGCCGTCAACGCCGGCTACGAGTCCTGAGAAGTAGATCGCAGCACGCAGTTTTACCTAAGGCGATAAATCACCACAGGACGCTCGGGTTCAATGGTTTACAAACTGCGTGAGCACGCTGGCTGTTCGCGCGGACGTCGGCATACCGACGCAAACGACTGGCAGATTTCCAATTCACACGCGCTTGCCCGGCGCGGCACGGGACGGCAGAGGAGTATCAAGCGATGACTTTCCTGGAACATGTGGTGGCCTTCTTCAAGGAAGGCGGACCCTTCCTGTACATGCTGGCTGCGATCTTCGTGGTCGGTGTGGCGATCGCGATCGAGCGCTTCATCTATCTGACCAAGGAGACGACCGTGAACCGCCGCATCTGGGCGCAGGTCGTGCCGCTCATCAATCAGGGCAACTTCCGCCAGGTCATTGCGACCACGCAGCGCTCGAGCGCTGCGATTGCCACCGCACTCAACTACGGCATTTCGCGTCTGGCCACGGCTCGTCGCCGCGATGACATCGAAAAGGCGATGGACGAAAGCCTGCTCGAGATCATCCCGAAGCTCGAAAAGCGCACGCACTATCTTTCGGCGCTGGCCAACATCGGCATGCTGACCGGTCTGCTCGGTACGGTGGTCGGTCTGATCGCGGCGTTCGCTTCGATTGCGACAGCCAATCCTGCGGAGAAGGCCAGCCTGCTCGCGGCGAGCATTTCGGTCGCCATGAACAACACGGCGTCGGGTCTGTTCGTAGCCATCACGCTGCTGCTCGCGCACATGTTCCTTGAAGCCAAGACGACCAAGCTGATCGACAGCCTGGAAATCGCCAACGTCAAGTTCCTGAACGCCGTCGTGGAACGTCGCCAGGACGACACCGATGACGCGCCGGTACCCCGTGGCCGTGCTTCGGCGCACGGTTGAGCCAGAGCCGACGTAACGGAGAACGGCCATGGCGCAGTCGAAAGTCGCGGGACGCGTGCGGCGCAATCACGCGCGTTATCGCGGACGACATGAAATCAATGTCGTGCCGATGATCGACATGATGATCATTCTGGTGTTCTTCCTGATCTTCACCGCGGTCTTCACCAAGACCAACGTGCTGGAGCTGAATCTGCCCGGTGCGGACAGTGCGGTGCCGGATCTGCCCAAGGGCCTGAATCTGGAAGTCATCGTGCGCAAGCAGGTCATCGAAGTTGCCGATCGCGGTACCGGCATTCTGCGCAGCGTGCCGCTGGCGCAGGACAAGTACGACCTCAAGGCGCTGTCGGACTATCTGCAGCTGGTGAAGTCCAGGTACCCCGATACGCAGAACGCCACCATCCTGCTCGAACAGGACATCGAGTACGACACGCTGGTGCAGGTGATGGATACCGTGCGCGTGTTTCAGGTGCCGGGCTCGCAGTGGGATCTGGCCGAACTGTTCCCTGATGTGTCCGTGGGAGACGCACCGACATGACGCCGTATCGCATCAAGCGCCACCGCAAACGTGGCCACAGCGGCGCCGAAGCCGGCGGTCACATGACCCTGGTGCCGTTCATCGACATGCTGATGATCCTGGTGGTGTTCCTGCTCGTGCACACCTCGGACGTCGACGTGCTGCCGAACTCCAAGAACATTTCCATTCCCGAATCCATCTCCGACAAGAAGCCGGAGCCGAGCGTGGTGGTCATGATCACGCGCGACGATCTGCTGGTGGATGGTCGTTCCATCGCGAGCATCTCCGAGGTGGTCGCATCGCCGGACGCCGTGATCGCGCCGCTCAAGCAGGCGTTGCAGTCGGTTGCCGATACCGTTCTGGCCGATGCTGCCCGACAGGACATTGCAGATCGCACCGTGACCATCCTGGGCGATCGCCATACACCCTATGCGGTGCTGCGCAAGGTCATGGCGACCTGCACCGATGCCGACTACGGCAAGGTGTCGCTTGCCGTGGTTGAGCGCGAACTGAATCCGAATCGCACCGCGACGCTGAGCGCGGATCACAGCTGACGTGGCGCACGAGATGAGCACGCTGATCGCCCCGTATTACCGTCTGTACGAACTGCCCTGGTCGCCGACCGAAGCGGTCGAGAAGCGCTTCCGCAATATCGTCCGCAATGCGTTCATCATCTTTGCGCTGCTGGCATTGCTGATCACGCTGCTGCCGGCGCCCGATCGCAAGCTGGTAAAGGCGCCGGAAATTCCCGATCGCATCGTCAAGCTGGTGCTCGAGCAGAAAAAGCCGCCACCTCCGCCGCCGCCGCCCAAGGTGGAACCGAAGGAAATGCCGAAGCCGGTCGAAAAGGTGGCGCCGAAGCCGGAGCCGCCCAAGCCCGACGCCCGGCAGAAGGCGCAGAACTCGGGACTGCTCAAGCTGCAGGACCAGCTCGCCGACCTGCGCGACAACTCGGTGCTCGACAAGGCAGCCATGACGAAGAACCTCTCGGGCAAGGTCGGTGAGACGACGAGTTCGGAACGTTCGCTGATCACATCGAAAGTCGGCGCGAGCAGTGGCGGCATCAACACCGCTGCATTGAGTCGCGGTTATGGCAGCGGTGCCGGATCACTGAATGGTCATACGACGACACAGGTGACTTCCGCGACGCTCGCCGCCCAGGCCAATGACGGCGTGAGGCGCGGTGCGGGCGCTACCAAGGCAGCACGCAGCCGCGAGGAGATCGAACTGGTCTTCGATCGCAACAAGGGCGCCATCTATGCGCTCTACAGCCGCGCCCTGCGCGACAGGCCCGATCTCAAGGGCAAGGTGGTGCTGGAAATCACCATTGCACCGAGCGGTGAGATCACCAACTGCCGCGTGGTTTCGAGCGAACTGAACGACGAGGATCTGGAGCGCAAGCTGGTGGCGCGAGTGAAGTCGTTCCGTTTCGAAGCCCGGGACGTCGAAGCGATCACCACCACCAAGCCGATCGACTTCTTCCCGGCCTGACGCCCGCAGGACATCGACCAGGACGGGCCATGCCCGGTCCATACCCGTCCTGGTTTCTCGTATCCCGGCTGCCCGGTACCCCTTGTTCTTCCCATAATGCGGCGTCCGACCGCCCGTCGCTGCCGGGCAGCCGTCTGCCGCGCGGCCTTGCATCCGACGGTGCAGACCCTCGATCATCTGTCGCAGGGAGAACGCCTGCCATGAATATCGACTCGGAAATAAGGAACTTCGTCGAGCTGTCATCCATCGACAAGGCGCGATTTCTGGCGCGCTTCATGTACGAACTGACGCTCGAGGCGCGCAACTTCTACAGCCCGGCCGGCAGTCAGGACATCGATGCCAACAAGCTGCGCTTCATCAATGAAATCCAGCACCGGCTGACGCGGTTCATCGAACAGATCCTGATCGACGATCCCGCCCGCTCGAGCGATGACGTGATGCTGCGCCTGCTGCTGGCGCCACGCAGCGAGAAGACTATCGAAGCGCTCGTGCAGTCCGCTTACACGCGCACCATCCAGTCCGTCGGCTGACGAGCGGCGGACAGCCGTTCAGACGCAAGCCGGGTTTCCACGAAGAACAGAGACACAAGAACAGCGAGGGTCACGCCTCGAGAGGGAAGAATCGCGCTTCTTCGCGTCAATGCGGATTGCGTGGAACGGTCCGCCACCTGCTTCTGCGCTTCGTTCAGTTCGCTGTGATGTCTTCCTCGACGGCTTGTTCTTCTGGCTTGTCAGCCTCGAACAACTGCTCCAGTTCCTTCAGCGCGGCCTGCGCCGACTGAATCAGTTTCTGTTCGTCGTCGCGCGCTTCGCGTTGCGCTTCCAGCGTGCGCTGATCGTGCAGATCGAACCGGCGGATGCTTTCAGTCGCCTCGGCGCGCGTCATCCCCAGCGTTTCCAGCGTGTGCCGCGCCATGTCGAGGCTCGACAGATAGGTTTCGCGGATCACGTAACGCACGTCCAGATCGAGCAGGCGAATCGCATGCTGACGATTGCGGGCTCGCGCCAGAACTTTCAGGTGCGGGAAATTGCGTCGCACCATTGCGGCAGTGCGCACGGACAATTCGATGTCATCCAGCGCCAGCACGAACACCTCGGCCTTTGCTGCACCGGCCGCCTCCAGCATCTCGCGTCGCGAGGCATCGCCGTAGTAGACCTTGTTGCCGAAGCGGCGCACGAAGTCGACCTGCGTGACGTCGGATTCCAGCGCGGTGAACTGAATGCGGCGCATGCGCAGCACACGCGCGACGATCTGACCGAAGCGCCCGAATCCGGCAATGATGACGCGGCTGTCTTCGCTGCGGATCTCGTCGAAGTCCCGTCCGCTCGCCGACCCCGATTGCAGTTTCGGTTCGATCCAGTTGCGCAGCATCATGAGCAATGGGCTTGCGATCATGGAAATGGTCACCACGATCACGAGCGTGTCCGCGAGCGACTTTTCCAGCACCCGGTGCGTGACGGCGAGCGAGAACAGGACGAAGCCGAACTCGCCAGCCTGTGGCAGCGCAAAGGCCATGCCGCGCGCGCTCTCCGCTGAGTGTCCGCTGAGCCGACCGATGATCCACAGCACCGCGAACTTGACCGCCAGCAATCCGATGACGATGCCGAGAATCCCGACGGGTCGTTCGAACAGCACGCCCAGATTGGCGCTCATACCTACTGACATGAAGAACAAGCCGAGCAGCAGGCCCTTGAACGGTTCGATATCCGCTTCAAGTTCGTGGCGATATTCACTGTCGGCAAGCAACAGGCCGGCGACGAATGCGCCGAGCGCCATCGACATGCCTGCCGTGCCGAAGAGCAGTGCCGTGCCGATCACAACGAGCAATGCTGCCGCGGTGAATGCTTCGGTCACGCGCGTCTGGGCCACGACGCGCAGCACCGGTCGCAGGACGTAACGACCGCCGAAAATGAAGAGCACCAGCACCGCGATGGCCTTGCCGCCGTTCTCCAGCGTGTCGCTGAGATCCATGGGCTGATCGTGTTTGCCCAGCAACGGCAGCAGCGCCAGCATCGGCATCACGGCGATGTCCTGGAACAGCAGGATGGCGAAGGCAGAGCGTCCATGCTGCGTGTTGAGTTCATGACGTTCCGCCAGCAACTGCAGCACCAGCGGCGTGGAAGACAGCGACAGGGCGAAGCCCACCACCAGGCAGGCGGCGAACCTGAGTCCGAGCACGTAGCAGATGGCGCCGATCACCACCGCAGTCACCGCAACTTCCGCCAGGCCCAGACCGAAGACTGCCTTGCGCATCGCGCGCAGACGCGACGGTTGCAGTTCGAGTCCGATCACGAACAGCAGCATCACCACACCGAACTCCGCGGTGTGCAGCACGCCTTCGGCGTCACTGACGATGCGCAGTCCCCATGGACCGAGCGCAATGCCGGCGGCCAGGTAGCCCAGCACCGAGCCAAGCCCCAGTTTGCGGAACAGGGGAACCGCCAATACGGTGGCGGCGAGAAACACTGCTGCGGTAGACAGAAGTGACATGAACTGAGACCTCGGTCGCGTTACTTCCGGCACACGCGGGTCGCGCACCGTGCACAGGCATCGTAACAAGCCCAATGCGTAGGCGGATGCCCGGCCATTCAGGGCGGACCTCATGGTTGCGATTGAGGCCGCTCGGGATCATCCCGCGCAATTCGCGAAATACGTTGTGACAGCATGCCGATGACCTCATTTGCCGACACCCGTCCAGTGCATACCGTCGATGCGGGGAACCGTATCGTGGCGGTCAATCATGCATGGCTCGAGTTCATGAGCGGTCTGCTGTCGGTCGAAATGACGCGCGATGCCGTGATCGGCCGTTCGCTGTGGGAGTTCGTGCAGGGCGGACCGGTGCGCCAGTTATGGGAGATTCTGTTCGACAGAGTGCGCGCCGTGGGCGCACCGGTGTTCGTACCCATGCGCGCCGACCTGCCGTCGGTGCGTCGCGTGCTGGATGTGGAATTGCATCCGCTGCCGGAGCGCGCGCTGCGGCAGGTGTTCGAGTGTGTCTGGAGCGAAACGCGGCCGGCAGTCGCCTTGCTCGATCCGCATTTCCCGCGCAATGACGACATGCTGCCGTTGTGCTACTGGTGCAACCGGATCCAGGTGCGTCTCGGAGGGTGGGAAGAAATCGAAGATGCGCAGCTCACCCTGCGTCTGGAAGCATCCGATGCGCTGCCTGCTCTGAGACCCGCCGTGTGCGGCAGCTGCAAACAGTCGCTGCTGAAGACATTTCCTGCGATGGCGGGATAGTCGCATCGGCCAGTCGGTCTGCGGATCGACCGGACTGAAGATGCGGCCCGGCGCAGGCCGAACGCTGCAAGCTCTCTGCTAGACTTCGCTCTGGCCAGTTGGCCAGCAAGCCAGTTGTCCGGTCAGCCGCTTTCAATGCCCCGTCAAGATCTTGTTTTCCCCCTCAAGGATGCCGAGCTGCGCGAAGACGTGCACATGCTCGGAACGCTGGTGGGTGATGTCATCCGCGAACAGGGCGGCGATGAACTGTTCGAAGCAGTCGAGAATGCCCGGCAGGCGGCCATCGCCAGACGCGAGGGTGATGCACAGGGAACGCTGCAGCTCGTCATAAATTCCCGCGACGTTCCACCGGCACGAGCACGCGATCTGGTTCGCGCATTCTCGACCTGGTTCGAGATGGTCAATATGGCGGAGAAGGTGCATCGCATTCGCCGTCGCCGCCAGTACATGAACGACGGCGCGACGCAGCCCGGCGGCATCGAAGAGGCCATCCGCGAGTTGCGCGAGAAGGGCCTCACCCTCGCCGACATCCGGCACCTCATGCTGCAGATGTGGATCGAGCCGGTGTTCACCGCTCATCCCACCGAATCCACACGCCGCACCATATTGCGCAAGCAGCAGAAGGTCGCGCAGTTGCTGCTGAGCCGGATCGGTCTGCCGCGGACCGCCGCCGAATCGCGCGTCATCGAACAGCGCATACGCACCGAGATCACCTCCGGCTGGCAGACGGCCGACAACTCCCGCGAGCGCCTGAGCGTCGCCGAAGAACGCGAGCACGTGCTGTTCTTCATCGTCGAGATCCTGTTTCACATCGTGCCGGTGTTCTACGAAGAAATTGCCGCAGCACTGGAGAAAGTCTACGGGCCCGAATCCCATGCGCTGGAACTGCCGGAGATCCTGCGCTTCGGTTCGTGGGTCGGTGGCGACATGGATGGCAACGCAGATATTCATGCCAAGACCATCCGCGAAACCATGACCCGTCAGCAGCAGCTGATCGTCAATCGCTATTTCCTGGAGTGTCAGGGCCTGGCCGAATCGCTGTCGCAGAGTGCGACGCGCATCGGCGTCTCGAGCGCGCTGCAGTCGCGTATCGAGCAGTACCAGACCTTGCTGTCGGCCGCTCATACGCTTTCGCCGCCGCGCCACGATCGCATGCCGTACCGGGTGTTCCTCGGTCAGGTGATGGAACGCCTGCGCGCCACTTACGAGTCCCGGCAGGGCCAGTACGAATCGGTCCAGCAGTTTCTGACCGATCTGAATCTGATTCTCGACAGCCTGGTGGCGAACAAGGGCGAACACGCCGGTGCGTTCCAGGTTCGTCGCCTGATCCGGCGGGTACGCACCTTCGGATTCCATCTGGCCACTCTGGATATCCGTCAGAGTTCCAGCGTGCATCGTTCCGTGATCGGGCAGGGGCTCGGCGATCCGGATTGGGACAAACGCAGCGGCGATGAACGTGTCGCGCGGTTGCGCGAGTCGTTGCATCGCGATCAGAGTCCCACCGCGGTGCTGGATGCGACCGGCAAACGCAGTCTGTGGGTGTTCGAAGCACTGGCGCACGCGCGCCACCGCTACGGGCCGGATGCAATCGGACCCTACGTCGTCAGCAGCACGCGCGGCGTCGACGACGTGCTGTCCGTGCTGTTGCTGGCGCGCTGGGCCGATACTGCCGATCGGCGCTCGGGCGATGTGCCTGTCGACGTGGCGCCGTTGTTCGAATCCGCCGAGGCACTGACGCGTTGCGGTGAGGTCGTTCGCCAGATGCTGAATGAGCCGGTGTATCGCCGGCATCTGCTCGGACGCGGCAATCATCAGTACGTCATGATCGGTTACTCGGCCAGCAACAAGGACATGGGTATCGGCATGTCGCGCTGGCTGGTGCGCAAGGCGCAGGAAGCTGCGATTGCGGCTGCAGCCGACGCCGGTATCGATCTGACGATTTTTCACGGCCAGGGCGGCAGCTTCACCCGCGGCGGCGGCCGCACCGAAATCCTGGTGCGCAGTGCGCCGGATGGCGCCCGACGCGGCCGGTTGCGTATCACCGAGGCAGGCGAACTCATCAATGAAAAGTACGGACTGCGTCCGATTGCATTGCGGGTCTGCGAACAGGCGTTCAACGCGCTCTCGCTGGGCAGCAGCGGAGTAACTCCGGCCGAGGAAGTCGATTCGAGCTGGCGCAGTGCAATGGATCTGCTCGCCGCGGAAAGCGCCCGCTGCTATCGGGCCATGGTGTTCGACGATGCGGATTTCTACGAGTTTTTCCGGCAGCTGACGCCCGTCGATGTCATCGAACGCATTCAGATCGGCTCGCGTCCGCCGACCCGCACTGAGCGCCAGGGCGTCGCGGCGCTGCGTTCCATCCCCTGGGTGTATGCGTGGTCGCAGTGCCGTTACATGTTGCCGGGCTGGTTCGGTATCGGTACCGCGCTGGCGCTGGTGCGGCAGCAGGTGGGCGAGCCATTGCTGCGTGAGATGTACGAGCGCTGGTTCTTTTTCCAGAACCTCATCGATGATGTGGAACTCACGCTGGCTCGCGCGGATCTGGGCATCGCTGCGTTTTACGATCAGCTCGTGAACGAGCGATACGCGCGGTTCATCCCCATGATCCGCGATGAGTTCGCACTGACACGGCAGCTCGTGCTCGAACTCAAGGGTACGCAGAACCTGCTGGAGCGCGAGGCCACATTGCAGCGCTCGATCCGGCTGCGTAGTCCCTACATCGATCCCATGCATCTGCTGCAGGTCGATCTGCTGCGTCGCTGGCGCGCAGACGGGAGTCGCGATCGCGACATGTTGAGCGCACTGCTGTCTTCAATCACCGGCATTGCCCAGGGACTGCAGGGGGCATGACCGCAGGCGGGCGGACGATCAGGTGTGGTGCAGCAGGGGCGTGATCCAGCCCACGATGGTGTCGAGGGTCACCTGCCGGGCATCCTCGAACAGGTCCGGACGTTCCCGCAAAAGGCGATAGGCAAAGGCCACCACGTCGGTGGCATCGCGCCGGCGCGTCTCGGGCAGCTGCAGCCACTCCGCAACGACGCGTTGCTGTTCTTCAAGGGTCGTCATGCGCACGTCCGCAACCGGGCCCGGGCTGCAGCAGATTGCGTCAGATCGCGCGGCCGATGCCCGGTTGTCAATTCAACAGCAGAACGTAACTCACAGATCTGTTGCATCGGGGCGATGACCGCGCCAGGTGCACGGTCATGAGTAGCAAGGATGGTGCGCAGAATAGATCCGAACCTCGCGCCTATGGCGTGAAACAGCTCGCGATGAGGGAAACTACTGAGGCTGCGGCCCTGGGGATTCCGGAATCTGTGACGGCGGTTGGATGCGGTGAGGGGAGAG
>DASTRD010000156.1:0-13135 GCA_035761425.1 Povalibacter sp. | reverse complement strand
TGGCTGTTTTATCACGGAAGCTGCGCTGGATTGAATCCACCAAACCAGCAAATTGCGGCCTGACTCACATCGTGGATCGAGCTGGAGCACCCATTGATCTGTTGCTATGGTGAAGATCGTGGACGACGAGATTGACATCATGCATGCGAAGGATGCCGTTCAGGGAGCCTGCCTCTGCGGTGCCGTCAGTTACGAGGTCGACGGTCCGCTGAACATGATGGTGCACTGCCACTGCTCCATGTGCCGCAAACATCACGGCGGCTCCTTTGCCACGTTCGTTGCTGCACCGTTGGTGGGATTTCGCTGGCGCAGCGGAGAGGAGCAACTCGTGCGCTACCGATCTTCCGCAAAGGGTCAGCGCTCGTTCTGCCGCATCTGCGGTTCCGTCGCACCCGCAATCATCGAAGACATGGATGCAGTGGTGCTGCCCGCGGCCAATCTGTCCGGCGATCTGAAGGTGCGGCCGCAAGCGCACTGGTTTGCCGCTTCGAAAGCGCCGTGGGACGTCATTCAGGACGATTTGCCGCAATACCAGGAGTATCCCGACGAATTCGGCACGACAGGTGTCACACGCCCCGTCATCGATCCACCTGAGCAAGGTGTGCTGGGCAGTTGTCTGTGCGGACAGGTCGCCTACCACGCACAGGGCCAGCCATTGCGCATGCTTCATTGCCATTGCAGCCGCTGCCGTCGCGGTCGCAGCAGCGCGCACGCCACCAACGTCATCTATCGGCCGGATGACTTTCGATTCCTGCGCGGTGCGCAGAACGTCACTTCATACAAGGCTCCGGACGCGAGATTCTTCACCCTGGCGTTCTGCGCCACCTGCGGAGGCGGCATTCCGCATGTGTCCGCCGAACGCGGCATCGTGATCGTTCCCGCCGGATCGCTGGACACGGATCCGGGCGTTGCGCCTCAGGGTCATATCTACGTCAGCAGCAAGGTCAACTGGTTTGAGATCAGGGACGGTCTGCCGCAATACGCCGAGATGATTCCCTGACTCACATCGAAGTACGCACCGTCCACAGCTCGGGGAAAAAGCGCAGTTCCAGCGCCTTTGCCAGGTAGGAGACGCCACCGGTACCGCCGGTACCTCGTTTGTAGCCGATGATGCGCTCGACCGTCTTCATGTGACTGAAACGCCAGAGCTGGAATTTCATGTCGAGATCGACCAGCTTCTCGGCGAGTTCGTACAGATCCCAGTGATCGTCGGTGCTGTGATACACCGCGAGCCATGCTGCGGCGACCTGCTTGTTTGCCTGATACGGCTTCGACCAGTCCCGATCGAGATAATCTTCCGGGATCTCGAAGCCGCGGCGACTGAGCAGACGCAGGGATTCGTCGTAGAGACTCGGACTGTGCAGCACGCGCTGCAACGCTTCGTAGGCCGCCGGATCGCGCCGGTGCACTTCGATCATGTCCGCGTTGCGATTGCCGATAACGAACTCCAGCATGCGGTACTGAAAGGACTGGAATCCCGACGCGCGGCCGAGCTGATTGCGAAACGCCGAATAGTCCGCCGGCGTCATGGTGGCCAGCACGTCCCACGATTGCGTGAGCTGCGCCTGGATGCGCGAGACCCGCGACAGCATCTTGAACGATGGTCCCAGATCGTCACGACGGATGTGATCGAGTGCGGCAGACAGCTCGTGCAGACACAGCTTCATCCACAGTTCGGATGCCTGGTGGATGATGACGAACAGCATCTCATCGTGTTCGTAGGAGTTCGGCTGCTGCGCGCTCAGAATCTTGTCGAGCTGCAGATACTGGCCATAACTTTTCGACTCGCCCAGATCCCAGTAGACCTGCTCGTCGGAAAGATCCACCGGACGTTTGGGGATTTCCGTCATCGACAATTGCTACCTGTTCGGTGCGGCTACGCCGCGAACATCCATCCGGGCACCCGCTGCCATCCCTGTACCAGTTCGCGATCGAGGCGGCGGTAGTCGGGTTCCAGCGATTCCACCAGCGACCAGAAGCGGCGCGAGTGATTCATGTGACGCGTATGGCTCAATTCGTGAATCAGCAGATATCGCAGCACGGCCGGATCCTGAAATACCGCGCAGACATTGAGACTGATCGTGCCGCGGGCCGAACAGCTCCCCCACCGGGTGCGCTGACAACGGATCTGGACGCGCTGAAACTGCAGTTCGTTCGGTGCCGCGATCTGAATCAGTCGCTTGTGAAACTCGGACTCGGCGAGCGTCATGAGCCAGTCGCGCAGGGCTCCGACAACCCGGCGCTCGTCGTCTGTCGCACCGCTGACCAGCAGGCGATCTCCGACGATCTCGATACGAACAGCGCTGCTGCCGGTGCGCCGATAGTCGATCTGATACTCACATCCGATCGCGGTGAGGCGCAGCACGCTCGGGCGGCTTTCGGCTGCCAGCGGCGTCACGGTCGACAAATCGGCGACCCGCTCATGGATCCAGCGACGATGGGTGCCGACGAATCGCTCGACGGTCACTGCGGACGCACCGGGGGGCACGACGACTTCGACACGACCACCGGGATATACGCGAACGGAAAGACGCCGGGCCCGGCGACTGACGCGCACATTCCAGCGTGGCGTCACTTCCTGTGCTTCGAACAGCTGCAACTGGGCCGATGAAGAGGCGTTGCGTCTCATGACGCAGGCATTATACGGCGAGTGTGTCCATCGCCCCACCCCGTGAGTGGAACTATTTCGGGCGCACAGCCGCGCTCTGCAGCAGCTCCTGCGCCTTGCGATAGTCGGGCGCCAGCACCAGCGCCTTCTCCAGAGCATCGCGCGCAGCCACCGCGTCGCCTTGTGTCAGAAACGCCTGGCCGAGCAGTACCAGCGCCTCGGCCTGGCCCCAATCCGGCTTGCCCGGCCGCGCAGGTGCTGCCGTATCGAATGTCGACACCACGGTGCGCAAACGCTGCAGGCCGGCGATGGTGCTGTCCTTTTCTGCGCACAGGTACTCGATGAGTCTGATGCGCGGATTCTGCGGCTCCATCTCGAGTGCATTGCGCATCGACTTGCTGCGCGAACAATTACCGCCGATCAGAAATGCGGCAGCCGACGAACAGATGGCTTCGATGGCGTGGGCTTCCGCCATCCTCGGATCCGCCGATACGGCCGCCCTGGCCTTGCGCGCACACTCCTGTGCTGCCTTGTCGGACGAGCCACGACTCTCGCCCTTGCCCATGGCCTGAGCCTCTGCATACAGCTGCGATAGCTTCCAGTTGCCGTATGCCTCGTAGTATTCCTTCATCCCCGGCGTGTGGGCGGTTTCCATGGCGCCGAGCCGACGCAGAATCTCCTGCAGGCTGCGGGTGTCGCGTGTGTAGAACGCGTACTGCATTCTGGCCGCAGCGTCATCAATCTCGCTGTCGTCGGCATGCGCTGCGTACAGCGGCAGACACATGCACCACAGCGTGATGAATCCGATCCGCAAATGCCGGCTCAATCGCCGCCCCATGCGCGCACTCCCCTGAACGCTTCCACTACAATTCAACGTTGCCGAAACATAGCACACGACCTGTGCGATCGAGCGCGAATGAGCACCGCCAAGCCGCCTGACCTGATCGATATCGGACTCAATCTGGCCCACGACAGCTTTGATCAGGACCGTCAGAGCGTCGTCCAGCAAGCCGTCGCCGCTGGCGTCACCCGCATGGTGATCACAGGCAGCTCCATCGCCAGTACACGTGCAGCCATTGCGCTCGTGCGCGCAGATCCCGGGCATTTTCGCTGTACTGCCGGTATTCATCCGCATCATGCAAGCGATCTCGATAGTGCAGCACTCGCCGAACTCACCGAACTCGCACAGGCAGTCGAAGTCGTCGCTGCAGGCGAATGCGGACTGGACTATTTCCGCGATCTCTCGCCGCGAGACGTTCAGCGCACAGCCTTCGCACAGCAACTTGAACTCGCAGTCCGTATCGGCAAACCCGTGTTCCTGCACCAGCGCGACGCTCATGCAGACTTTCTGGCCGTCCTGCGTGAATATCGTCCGCAACTGTCGGACGGTGTCGCGCATTGCTTCACCGGATCGGCCGAGGAAGCCATGGCTTATCTCGATCTGGGCCTCTGCATCGGCATCACCGGCTGGATCTGCGATGAACGTCGCGGTCTGCATTTGCGTGACGTCGTGCGCCAGATTCCCGCCGACCGGCTGCTGATCGAAACGGATGCACCCTATCTGCTGCCTCGGGATCTCAGGCCCATGCCAGCCAGCCGCCGCAACGAGCCGAAGTATCTGCCTCACGTCCTCGAGGCTGTCGCACAGGCGCGCGGTGACGACCCCGCGCAGCTTGCTGCGATGACCACTGCCAACGCCCGTCGACTGTTCCGCTGGGCTGACTGACCCCGGAGGTCTGCCATGAATCCTGCACGTCTGAAGCAATACATCGATGCAGCCTGGGACGACACTGTCGTTCCGACGCTGTGCGACTACATCCGAATTCCCAACAAGTCGCAGAACTTCGATCCGCAGTGGGCCGAACATGGCCACATGGATCGTGCGGCAGAACTGTTGCGAAGCTGGTGTGCAGCCCATGCACTGCCGGGAATGAAAATCGACCTGATGCGGCTGCCGAACTGTTCACCGCTGCTGTGCGTCGAAGTGCCGGGATCGATCGACGACACTATTCTGATGTACGGGCACATGGACAAGCAGCCCGAGTTCACCGGCTGGATGGAAGGTCTGGAACCGTGGAAACCGGTTTTGCGCGATGGACGGCTCTACGGGCGCGGTGGTGCGGATGACGGCTACGCCATATTCGGGTCGCTCCTCGCCTTGCATGCGCTGGCCGAGCAGAACATCCCTTTTGCGCGCACGCTGATTCTGATCGAGGCCGGCGAAGAAAGCGGCAGCCCGGATCTGCCCGCCTACATCGACGCGCTCGCCCAGCGCATCGGCGAACCTTCTCTGGTGGTGTGCCTGGATGCCGAATGCAGCAACTACGAACAGTTCTGGTGTACGACGTCGCTGCGAGGCAATCTGATCGGTACGCTGCGCGTTGAAGTGCTGCGCGAAGGCGTGCACTCGGGCATGGCCAGCGGTATCGCCGCCTCGAGTTTTCGCATTGCACGGCTGTTGCTCGATCGCGTGGAAGATGCGGCCACGGGTCGTATTCGCATCGACGCACTGCAGGGGACGGTACCTGCCGATCGCGAACAACAGGCACGCGCCGCGGCAGCCACGCTCGGCGATGAAATCGCCGGCAAGTTGCCCTTTCTCCCCGGCATGAGCGCAATGTCGGAGGATCCCACTGAGCTGTTGTTGAACAGCACCTGGCGACCGACACTCTCGGTCACCGGCGTCGATGGCATTCCACCCGCCTCCAGCGCCGGCAACGTGCTGCGGCCCATGACAGCTCTGGTGCTTTCATTCCGGCTGCCGCCCGGCGTCGATCCCGAACGCGCAGCATCCGTCGTCAAGCAGACGCTCGAACGCGATCCGCCCTATGGGGCGCGCGTAACGTTCGAGATCGAATCGAGCATGGGCGGCTGGAATGCTCCCTCTTCCGAACGCTGGCTTGCCGATGCCGTTCAGGCCGCGTCGAAGAACTTCTTCGGTCGCGACGCCATGTACATGGGCACCGGCGGCAGCATCCCTTTCATGGGCATGCTCGCAGAGAAATTCCCGCGCACCCAGTTTCTGGTGACGGGCGTGCTCGGCCCGCATTCCAATGCACACGGACCGAACGAGTTTCTCGACATCGAGACAGGCAAGCGCGTAACCGCCTGCGTATCGCAGGTGGTGGCGGAGCATGGAGCGAGAAGCCGGTGATGGCGGTGACGTGAGTGACTAGCAGGATGATGCGGATGTCGGTGGGCGCTGCAAGCCTTCTTGCCCGTCACCCCTCACTACATGCCGTTCACGCCGCCAGCGGATTCGGCTCGGCGTGTTTCTTCACGTTGTCCCAGACGCCGCCGAACGCCGCGGTCACATTGCCTCGCACCTTGTCGACAGCGGGGAAATCATCGGCGAGGTCGTCGATACGCAGCACGTTGCGCGGCTTGCCCTTGGGGAAGCTGCTGCGGGCAGTGAAGATCACGCGTCCTTCGACAGGTACATCGCCGGTGAGCAGTTTCACGGCCGCCATGCGGTCGTACAGCGCATGCTGCGGGTTGGCGAAGGTGTAGCGCCGCTTCTTCCCAATGGCAGTCCATTCCAGCATCTGTTCGCCGCCGAACACGGCGCCGGGCAGATCGAGCAGGTCGGCCACGAGCACGCCGCGCTGGGTCAGCAGCAGATAGTTGACGTGGATCTGGCCGCCATTGCCGTTGGGCAGCAGCACGTTGCGCAACATCTCGTAGCCGACGCTGGCGATCGCCGTCTCGATCGCGCGGCGGGCACGAAAGGCGCGGATCTGGAGCACGATCCACACGATCAATGCAATCGCCAGGACGGCACCGGCGAGCGGCCAGGCCCAGAACGGTATTTGCGTCGGCAGCGGCATGATTTATGGGGTCTGAAGTTCCGCCCGTAACGCCTGAAGCGTGGGTTCCAGTTCCTTCTCCTGACGCGGCAGCGACAACAACCGCGCCAGGCTCGGGGGTACTTCCACGGGGTGCGCAATCTGCGGTTCGACGATGTCGTTGAACTTGGCCGGATGCGCCGTCGAGACAACGACCCAGTCACCCCGGGCACCTCGTGCCAGCAACCGGCGGAAGACCTTGGCGGCCGTCGCGGTGTGCGGGCACCAGACCTGGTTCAGTTCGTGCGAGTCACGACGGATCGTGGCGCGGATCTCTATGTCATCGACACTCGACGCGCCGATCTGGCTCTGCAGTTCTTCGAAATCCGGATGCAGGGCACGCAGCCGCTCCATGTTGCTCGGATTGCCCACGTCCATGGCGGATGCGAGCGTCGCGACACTGGCCCGAGGTTTCCATTCGCCTGTGTGCAGAAAATCGGCGATTGTCTGGTTGGCATTGGTCGCCAGCACGATTTCGCCGATGGGCAGACCGATGTGCCGCGCCCAGATGCAGGCAAGTGAATTGCCGAGGTTGCCTGCGGGAATGATGAAGTTCGCGCGGCGGCCGTTGCGCCGCCACAGTTCGAGCCCGGCATAGGCGTAATACGCCATTTGCGGCAGCAGACGGCCGACGTTGATGCTGTTGGCCGAAGAGAGTTGATGCGTCTGGGCGAGTTGCTCGTCGAGGAATGCTTCCTTCACCATGCGCTGGCAGTCATCGAACGTACCGTGCACTGCGAACGTACGCACGTTCTCGCCCCAGCAGGCGAGTTGCTGCGCCTGTCGCTGCGACACCAGACCCTTGGGATACAGCACGACGACATCGACCCACGGGCGCCGATGGAATGCTGCCGCAACTGCGCCGCCTGTATCTCCGGAGGTGGCAACCAGAATCGTCAGCTTCTTCTGCGCGCTGCGGCGGATGCGTTCCAGACACTCGGCCAGAAAGCGCGCACCAAAATCCTTGAATGCCGCCGTCGGACCGTGAAACAGCTCCAGAACCCACAACGGTGCAGGTGCCTGGGTAACTTCCGTCAGCGGCACGGGGAAATCGAACGCGGTGCGACAGATGTCGCCGAGTTCCCGCGACAGCAGGTCATCGCCAGCCGCGAACGGCGCTATCAGCCGCTCGGCGATTGCAGGGAGCTCACGCTCTCCCGCGAAATCGTGCGGCACGAAATGCGGAAAGGATTCCGGAATGAACAGACCGCCATCGGGCGCTATGCCCTGGGCGATGGCTTCACCGAGCAGCACGCGGTGCTGCGGGTTGCGGGTGCTGATGTAGTACATCTGTTGCGTCAGTCGACGATGCGGGCGCCGTTCGGATCGAGTGTGGAGATCCAGGCATCGGTGCCCATCTGGTGAGCCGCGAACGCGGCAACCATGCCATCGCGGATGGCGGGCGCGTCGGCCTCCTCGCACCACGCGAAGACGGTCGGGCCGGCGCCGGAGATGGAACAGCCGAGTGCACCGCCGCTCATGGCGGCCTGCTTTACCTGTTCGAAACCCGGAATGAGCACCTTGCGCTGCGGTTCGATGATCACGTCTTCCAGGGACTCGCGGATCAACCGTATATCGCCGGTGAAACAGCCGGTGAGGAAGCCGGCGAGATTGGCCGACTGCCAGATGACATTCGACAGGTCGATGGAGCGATTGAGAATCTCGCGCGCAGCACGCGTCGACAGCTCCATGTGCGGATGCACCAGCACACAGCGCACCGACGCAGGTACGGGGATCTGCTTCACGTTCGGATTATCGATGCCCACGGTCAGCACCAGGCCGCCGAACAGCGAGGGCGCAATGTTGTCCACGTGTACTGCACCGCTTGCAACTGCTTCGCCCTTCATTGCGAACTTGAGCAGTTCGAGCTTGTCGAGTGCCTGCGGCAGCAGGGCGTTGGCAGCTACCACCCCGGCAACGGCGGAGGCAGCCGAACCACCCAGGCCGGAGCCGAGCGGAATCCCCTTTTCGATGGACAGCTCGATGCCGAAATCGAGTTTGAGATCGCGCACCATGCTGAGTACCGCCATGCCCGCGGTGTTCTTTTCGGGTTCGCGCGGCAGATTCGACACCAGCCCGCCGATCGAAGTGATGCGTACCGTCGGTTCATCGATGCGACGCGCGGTGACGCGATCGCCGATGGTCTGAAAGCTGTGGCCGAGCACGTCGAAGCCGACGGCTACGTTGCCGATGCTGGCGGGTGCAAACGCAGTCGCTGAAGTCTTCATCACAATTTCGCGCCCAGGTAAGCACACACGCGCAGCAGGTCGGCAAAGATACCGCCCGCAGTCACTTCGGGACCGGCGCCCGGGCCCTGCACGACCAGCGGATTTTCGTTGTAGCGACGTGTCATGAAGCGCACGACATTGTCGGTGAGATTGATATTGGCGAACGTGTGGGAGCGCTCCAGTTCCACCAGTCCGACCGATGCCTTGCCGCTCGCCGCATCCAGCGTACCGACGTAGCGAAGCACGCGATTGTGGCTGCGAGCCGCCTTGAGCCGCTCGGCCATCGGTGCATCGAATTCCGGCAACCGGTCCAGGAATTCCTCTGGACCGCAATCGCGCAGCGCCGGCGGGACCAGACCTTCGAGTTGCACGTCATTGAGTTCCAGCTTCAGGCCCATCTCGCGACCGAGAATGATGAGTTTGCGGGCGAAGTCGATCCCGGAGAGATCGTCGCGAGGATCGGGCTCGGTGTACCCCTTGTTCTTTGCCGTACGCACGATGGACGAGAACGGCTCCGAGCCATCCCACACATTGAACAGATAGGCGAGCGTGCCCGACAGGATGCCTTCGATGCGCTGAAGCTCGTCGCCCGTATCGCGCAGGTCGCGCAGAGTCTGGATCACCGGCAGGCCGGCACCGACGGTTGCCTCATAAAGATAGTGAGAGCCGCCCTGCTTCTTTGCTTCCTGGATGGCTGCGTACAGATCCAGCGTGCCGCTGTTCGCCTTCTTGTTGGGCGTGACGATGTGAATGCCTTTCGCCAGCCACTGTGGGTACCGTGAGGCGATATCCGCGCTCGCGGAACAATCGATGATGACGGCATGAGGCAGATGGTCCGCGTGCACATGATCGGCAAAGCGTGCGATGTCCGTCTCTTCGTTGCTGGCACTGAAAGCATCGCGCCAGCGCGACAGCGGCACTTCAACGCCTGCCAGATGCATACGTCGCGACGTCATGATGCCGCGGACACGCAGGTCGACCTTCAGTTCGCGCGACAGGCGATCGATCTGCGAGGCCATCTGGTCCAGCAATGCGCCGCCCACGACACCGGGCCCGATCAGACCGATCGACACGGTGTGCGGCGAGAGATAGAAACCTGAGTGCACGGAGCGCAGCGCCCGCGAAGAGTGCTTGCCGTCGATGACGACGGAGATGTTGCGCTCCGAGGCACCCTGCGCAATCGCGCGTACGCTGACGGACGCATTGCCGAGCGCACTGAAGACCTTTGCCGCCACGCCATGCGAGCCGGCCATGCCATCGCCGACCACCGCGAGAATGCTGCAGCCGGTCGTGACTTCGACGCTCTGGATCTGTCCCTGACGCAGCTCGCCATCGAACGCGTCGCGGACCACGGCTTCGGCGCGGGTGGCTTCGTTTTCGGGGATGGCAAAGCAGATCGAGTGTTCGGAACTGCCCTGAGAAATCAGGATGACGGAAATGCCGTGATCGCGCAGCGCACCGAACAGGCGATGCGCCGTACCGGGCACGCCGATCATGCCGGCACCTTCGAGATTGACCAGCGCGCAGCGATCGATCGAAGTAATGCCCTTGACTGCAAGTGCCGAGGTCGGATGCGCGCAGATCAATGTGCCCGGCTTGTCCGGTGCAAATGTGTTGCGGATCCAGATCGGGATGCCCTTGAGCACGGCGGGCGCCATGGTTTGCGGATGGATGACCTTCGCGCCGAAATAGGCGAGCTCCATCGCCTCGCTGTACGAAAGCGAGTCGATCACCTTGGCATCGGGAACCAGGCGCGGATCGGCACTGAGTACGCCGTCCACATCGGTCCAGATCACGATCTCGACAGCATCGAGCAGTGCGCCGAAGATGGACCCGGAGAAGTCACTGCCGTTGCGGCCCAGCGTGGTCTGCACGCCCTTCTGATCGCGTGCGATGAAACCGGTGATGATCAGCGTGGCATCGCCCGTGCGCGGCGCGATGCGCGTCATGTTCTCCTGCGAGCGTGCCCAGTTGACGGCGGGCCCGAGCGGCCCCCATTCGACGGAAACGACCTCGCGGGCATCGATCCATTCGACGCTGCCGGGGCGCTTGCCGCGTGCACGCAGGTAAGCACTGAAAAGTCGTGTGGACCAGATCTCGCCGTAGCCGGCGATGATGTCGCGCACCATCTGCGAGGCGGCGCGGATGAGCTCGACCGTGTGGAGAATGCCGGCGATGTCGCGGCAGTCCTGTTCCAGCGAGGCGAGAAACCGGGCTCGCGGTTCGCCGGTGAGCAGCGTGTCGGCGATGACCTGGTGACGCTGACGGATCTCCTCGATACGCCGTGCTACGTCCTCATCGCGACGTTCGGCCGCGGCGACCACATTGAGAAGTGCATCCGTAATCCCGCGACAGGCCGAGAGAACCACTCCGAGACGGGAACTGGGATCCGCTTCCAGGATCCGCGCCACCCGTTCCATGCACACCGCATCGGCGACGCTCGATCCGCCGAATTTATGAACTCGCCACCGATCCACTGCTTGTCAGTCTCTTGCTGTTATCGCCAGGCCCCGCGCTTACCGCATCGAACGGCAAAGCATCGCCGCGCACACACCCAGCCCGTATGACGATCTACACGGGCGCCAGAGAACTCGTTCGTTTTCCGGGAATGCGCGGGCGTTGGGAGGGCGACACTCTACTGACACCCCCACCGGGCGGCAAGCAGCCCGGCTGGCGGAGAATGCCGGATGTCGCAATCAGCGATTTCCAGGCCGGGTGGGATCCAGTTGCCCGAACGCGATGACGGTACCGCTGCCCTCTTCCTCGCCGGCGGCCATGGGGAAACCCGGGCGTGCAAAGCAGATGGTCTCGGCTGGATCCGGATGCTGCGCGGGCGCAACCTGAGCATTCCGATACGTCACCTTGGCGGGTCCGATCTGGATGACATCCTGGTCCCTGAGCACGCGGCGCACGATGCGGCGTGAATTGATCAACAGGCCGTTGGTGCTGCCCAGATCGATCAGCAGGTCCTGACCGTCGTAACGCACTACCAGTGCGTGGTAACGGCTGACGAATACCGAATCGATCCGCACGTCCGCTTCTTCGCCACGCCCGATGAGACTGCGGTCGCGATCGAGCACGGTTTCACGATCCGGCAGCCCCTGCATGGTGACGATGAGTCGTGCCGGGGCTGGTGCTTCGGACTGGAGCTCCGGCGTCGCCGCGGCAGCGATTCTTACCGGAACCGCCGGCCATGCCAGTTCGCTGCGCGCCCTCTCCAGCGCCTCTGCCGTCACACGATTCTCGCCGTCCGCGACGGCGCAGATGAGCGCACGTTCGCACAGCTGATTGATCCGCAGCGGGACACCCCCGGTGGCGGTGAAGATGGCGGGCATCAGGGTGTATGGCATGAGCTCATCGGGATTCTGCGCACCGGCGGCACGCAGCCTGTGCGCCACGTACGCCGCCGTCTGGCGCTCTGACAGCGCATCGAGCGACATGCGCACAACGCCCCGGGTGAGCAGTTCGCTCATGCGGGGGGAATCGAGGACCAGATTCAGAGTGGGCTGGCCGAGCAACAGCACCTTCAGAACGCGGGCTCCTTCGACTTCGAGTGCCGCGAAATAGCGCAGCTCTTCCAGCACGGACGGATGCATCTGCTGGGCGTTTTCGACCACGAGCACACACATGCGTCCCATCGTGCCCTGGTGCGTGAGGAACCTCTCGAGCATGCGTCGCCGATCGGTTCTGTCGCTGTCATCGAGCGCGAAACCGTACTGTCGCAGCACTTCGAGCAGGAATTCGCGGGGGCCGAGATTTTCGCGGCTCACCGCCGCAGCGACGATGTGGTCGTCCAGCTCGCGCAGGAAGCGCCCGATCAGCAGGCTCTTGCCGCAGCCATGTGCGGCCGTGATAACGCCGAGACGGCTGCGGCCCCACGTGACGTGGCCCATGAACTCGAGCGCACGCAGATGCTGCTCGCTGGGAAAAAAGAAGGAATCGTCGATGCAGTCGCCGAACGGCGCCTGCGCGAGCCCGAACGGCACGACCGAGGATGCGACCGCTGGCTGTGTCGCGGATGAAGACTCGATGTCACTCATTCAACAACCCGAAACACTCCTGACAGCACAGACGCAGTGAAGCAGCGACGACCAAGCCCAAGGAATATGCTCACATCCTTGAGATACTTCGCCTAAATTCTTGATTGGAAAGAGCTACTTCCCAGGCAGAAGCAGCGCTGAATCGCTTGCAGGTGACAATAATCGCAAGTGCGTGATGAGCACAAGCGCCGGAACGTCGCAGCGTGGCGACTGAGCGCAAACTCACTACATGCGAGCGCGATCTGGTGGAGTATTTGGTGGGTTGGGAGGGAATCGAACCCTCGACCAGCGGATTAAAAGTCCGATGCTCTACCGACTGAGCTAACGGCCCACAGGATGCGCCCGGCCTTGCGCCGGGGCGCGCATTCTAACCGATCCGAGCGCCGTTGACGTAGCGGGTGGGGTCGGCGACCC
>DASTRD010000155.1:0-2718 GCA_035761425.1 Povalibacter sp. | reverse complement strand
ATACACCCCAGCCCGCTCGAATGCAGTGTACGGCGGCGAATGCCTGTGGGGCTCATGACATGCGTCGGGTCGGAACCGTAACGCCCTGTCAGTGCAGAGGCGCCGTCCTGCCTGCCCGTCGGTCGCTGCATAGCTGATGTTTCGGATGGCGGTGATCGGATGCAGCGTGCTGCCACTGCGTGCCCTGATCCGCAACTCAGCGGCGGGCACTGCCCATATGCATGTCAGCGACGCAGCGCTGAACTGGCCGTCATCGACAGGGCCTCGCGCACCATCTGATTCGCATGACCCCATGCGTTGTCGTCAGCTCACGATCCTGACCAGCGGACAGGCAAGATGTCGATATCGGCCAGGTCGTTGATGCCAACCCGCGCGCTCATGATGAGCGACGGACGTCTGCATTCGATCGACCGGCTCCGTAAGAGCCTGTGATCGCTTTCGTTCCGATCGTCTGCAGAATGTCATTGAAGGCGTCGGTGAATTTCGCGATGCCGTCATCGAGAAGTTCCCGCGTCACCCGCGCAACGTCGATTCCGGCGCGCTGCAGATCGCGCATGACCTGTACCGCCTCATCGTAGCCCTGCTCCAGCGAGGCGCTCACCTTGCCGTGCTTCGCAAACGCGGCGATGGTCTTTCGTGGCAGCGTATTGATCGTTTGCGGACCGATCAGCGGCTCGACGTACATCAGATCGTCATAGGCCGGATTCTTCGTACTGGTACTGGCCCAGAGCAGCCGCTGCGGGCGCGCCCCGGCCTTCTCCAGGCTGCGCCAACGTCCGGATGACGTCAGGTCCTTGAAGCGCCGATAGGCAATCCTGGCATTCGCGATCGCACACTTGCCCTGCAGGCGTTCTGCCTCCGCCATGCCACCGGCCAGCTTCGCGCGCAACTGCTCGTCCACCCGCGTGTCGATGCGACTCAGGAAGAAGCTCGCCACGGAGGCAACGTCCGTCAGCGGCTTGCCCGCCAACTTGCGCCGTTCGAGCGCGCTCATGTACGCGAGCGCGATTTCCTCGTAACGCTCGACCGAGAACAGCAGCGTGATGTTCACATTGATGCCATCGAAAAGCAGCGCTTCAACGGCGGCGATCCCTTCGAACGTTCCCGGGATCTTGATGAACAGATTCGGCCGGGCCACCGCGTTCCACAGGCGTTGCGCCTCCGCGATCGAACCCCGCGTATCCCGTGCGAGGTAAGGTGAGACTTCCAGGCTGACAAAACCGTCGCGCTCTTCAGTGCGGTCGTACACCGGGCGCAGGATGTCGCAGGCGTCGCGCACGTCCGCGACAATCAGCGTTTCGTAAATCTCGTTCAGCGGATGGCCTGCCAGCTCTTTGATGTGCGCATCGTAGGCATCGCTGGCGTGAATGGCTGCGCTGAAGATGGCGGGATTCGCGGTAACGCCGGTCAGTCCCTCCTGTGTCACCCGCCGCTGCAGCTCGCCGCTGTCGATCATCGGGCGTGAAAGATCGTCGAGCCAGTAGCTCTGGCCGAAGCGGGCCAACTCCAGTAAAGGGCTCATCGTCGCTCTCCAGCAATGCGGTGCGTCGTGCCGCGGATGACGCGCCACTCGGACGCTTGCGCGCCGGGTGCGATCCTCCGTTCGTGATGTCCGTATCGTGGGATGTGGCGATTCTCCGCGGGATGGCACAGAGAACCGGCTTACGATCGACCTGCCGGATGGCTTGCCCGAATGGTGCAAGCACTATCGCTCCTTGTTCTTTGCTGAACCATCCGCAAAGACCGGCACGCACAGCATGGCGCGCCATCGACCGGATCGTGATTGACGGGTCAGACCGCTGCTTCAGACGAGACTACGCCGCGCGCGACTCATGTCGCGCGCGCTGCATCACCTTCGACTGATGCCTGCAGGTGCGACGCAGCAGGCATCCCTTGACGCGTGAAGAAGAGGTGAAATCCCCTCAGGAAAGGTGTGCAAGTTTTTCCTTACCCCGCACTTCGTCCGGTGAGGATCATTTCGACGCGGCGCCAAGCGGTGTCGCGTGAATGAGAGCGCCGGGATCTGCATCCTCGAGCATCCACAGCGAACCGTCCGGCGCCTGTTCGACATCGCGAATGCGTTTGCCGATGGTCCAGCGCTCGGCCAGCTTCGCCCCGCCCTTGCCATCGAACACGATGCGGCTGAGCGAGGCCGTGCTCAATCCGGAAATGAAGCCACTACCCTTCCACTGCGGGAAGGTCTTGTCGCTCGTATAGAACATCAGATTCCCCGGCGCGATGACGGGCACCCAGTAGAGCACCGGCTTTGTGAACTTGTCCGTCGAATCGTGGCTCGGAATCGGGGTGCCGTTGTAATTCTTGCCATACGACACGAGCGGCCAGCCGTAATTCCTGCCCTTCTCGATCAGATTCAGCTCGTCACCACCGCGGGGACCGTGCTCCACTTCCCAGAGCTCACCCGTCGGTGAGAAGGCGAGGCCATAGGGCGTGCGAACGCCAGTGGCCCAGATTTCAGAAGGCGCGAGGTTCGGACCCTCGAATGTATAGGTGCTGACGGGTTTTGCCGTCTTCGCTGCCTCCGTGTCACGCGGCGGATCGATCAGCGGAACCGTTGCCGCACCTGTCTTGCCGGCATTGGGATTGCCGGGTGCCGGTTTGCCATCCAGGGTCAGGCGCAGAATTTTTCCGAGCGTCTGATTGGGATCCTGCGCAGGCGTGAAGCGCTGGCGCTCGCCCACCGTGAGAAACAGGTACTGG
>DASTRD010000154.1:0-4342 GCA_035761425.1 Povalibacter sp. | reverse complement strand
TCGCCTTTGAGCGGATCGAGTTTGCGCTGCCACTCGACGGACTGCGGATTGATGTGCGCAAGTTCCAATGCGAAACCGGCCTTCCATGCGCATGGATCGTAATAAACCTCGTCCGGAGCTATGCGCACGAACCATTTGCTGTTCTGCGCATTCATGGCTACCCAGGCAACATTCGCAGGCTCCCAGTCATTGGTGCGAAACGATTCGGCGGCAGTGAGCAGATAGTGCTTCAATGCCGCTTCGTCTTCGCCGAGCGCGCCTGCGGCAGCCTCGAGTTCGGCTGCGACGGCCTGCATGTCATCGCTGTACGCCTGCGAATACGGTACGGCGCGATAGGTTCCGGCCTTGTCCCCGGCAACCACGATGCTGAAGTGATCCATCAGCTCAGATGCATTGGGTTGCTTCTCCAGCACCGAACAGAAGTCCGCGGAATTCTGCAGCTCTGCCGGATACAGTCCGACCGCGCGCGCGGGTTTCGGTACCACGGCAGTGCAGGCCGGATTGCCTTCCGTGCGCGGCGCCTGACAGAACGGCGACTGATTGCGATGGAACAGCGCGTGGCTCGCGGGATCGTCATCGGGAATGCGAGCCTCCATGTCGAACACGCCTTTCTGGCGAGCATAGAGTCGCTCGGTCAGTTCGCCGACCTTGAGCATGTGTGAAACGAAATTCTTTTCCGCGGCCGGTGCATCATGCTCGTCGGTTGCTACCAGCGTAGGGCGTCCCTGCGCGAGTTCTTCGAGTACCAGCTTGCGGCGAGTCTGTTCGGCTGGATCGTCCGGCATCGGCGTCGGCTGCTGCATGCGTTCGTAGGCAGATCGAAACTCGGCTGTGAACTGACCCGAGCTGTCGATCCACACCGAGCGCTGATCGCGCGGATAACCGTTCAGCACGGCGAGCTCATCAGGATCCAGGGCCCGGTTCTGGTTGGCATCCTCTGACCAGAACAGCGGCAGGAACAACTCGACTGCCCGCTTGTTGAAGGCAGTACGGTCCATGCTCGCGTGTGCTGCCGACTGCGTGCCGGTGGATTCGTTGCGATGACAGCCTGCGAGGCACAGCACAACGGTGGCGACCGTGAAGCCGATGCGGGCGAAATTGTTCATGGGCAGTCCTGACGAAGAGAGGTTCCCGCGTTCTACTGCGCTCAGCCACTGTTTCGCAAGATGCGCGGAGCCATCGCGCGAAATACGCGATTGAATACAACGGGCGCGGCCTGTAAGAACTGGCAGGTCAAGCCGGTCCTGTTATCGGAGGCACACCGATGCAATCGATTCTGACAATGACGGCACTGTTCACCATGGCATTTGCAGCAACCAGCACGCATGCCACGCCGGTTGTTGTCGAATTGTTCACCTCGCAAGGCTGCAGCTCATGTCCACCCGCGGATGCACTTCTGGGCGAGATCGCACGCAGACCGCAGGTCGTCGCACTCGCATGGCATGTCGACTACTGGGATCGACTGGGCTGGAAGGACCCGTTCTCCATCGCCGCAGCAACCCGACGCCAGCGCAACTATGTGCAGCGCATGTCGCGAGCGGGAGCTTTCACGCCGCAGGCCGTCGTCAGCGGCGACACCAGCCTGATCGGTTCGGACCGGGCGGCCATGGAGCGCGCCCTTGCGGAGAAACGCGATGCCATCGCCATCCGCCTGTCGCAGACCGACACAGCGGTGCAGATAGAATTTCCCGAGCGCTGGCACGGTGCGCTCGATGTCTACGTCGTGTCCTTTCTCGATGAGGCAACCACGCCTGTCGGGCGCGGCGAGAATGCGCATCGCACCTTGAAGGAATTCAACATCGTGCGTTCGATCGAACGGCTCGGCAAATGGAATGGATCGCCGCAGCGGATGAGCGTGGCCCGGCGCACGGTGCCTCGAGATGCCACCTCGGTGGCAGTCTTGCTGCAACGTTCAGGGCAGGGCGCAATTGCAGGCGCGGCGACGTTGCGTCTGCGTTGAGTCAGCTCGCAACAATCACTCCCGGGTCGATTCGATCAGCCAGTCGCGCGCCTGCGCAGGTGTCATGGTCGGATCGCCGCCATCTTTCGCGATGGCGCACAGCAATTGCACCGCATCGCTCTGCTTTTTCGCCGTGGCCTGGTGGGACACCTTGAGCCTGTGATGTTCGAAAGTGGCGCGCAGTGCACGCGCGGCGAAGCGTGGTGCCTGGCGCAGCTTCGTGCCTGCCAGCTTGCCTTCGGCGCTGCTTGCGGCACGCGCGTGCCGCTGCAGCCACTCGATGAGTGCGGCGGTATCGGGGCTGCCAAGAGCAGCCAGTGCCTGATGCTCGGCTGAGCCTGCGCGACTCGACTGCTTCAACCACAGCGCGAGCGCACTGGCGTGTTTGTCGAATGTTCGCAGCGCCTGCCGCACGCCACGCGCACCGGCCCCGACATCGAGCTCGTGGTGCGCGGCGAAGCCGCGGGCAATATTGAAGATGTGCTCAACGAATTCATCGGTATCGCGCACCGCGCGGGCGGCCCTTTCCAGCGTCTTGCTTCTGCGTCGTCTGTTCATCATGGAAATCGAAAGATTCTGACGGCGCGATTGTCCCCGGCTTTCGCGGCGAACGAAAGAGTGCCGTGATGAAGAGAGGCGCGGGCAATCAGGCACTGACGCAACGATTGCGCCCTTCCGCCTTGGCCTTGTACAGCGCCTTGTCGGCCCGGTCGAAAGCGGCCGTGGGCGAATCGCCGGAACGGAAAGCCGTGATGCCGCCAGACACGGTGATCGGCACAGGTGAACCGCGAAAATGAAAGCCGATCTGCTCGATGGAGCCGCGCAGTTCGTCGACGAGCTGTACCGAGTCTTCGAGTCGTGTGCCGGGAAACAAAGTGATGAATTCCTCTCCGCCGTAGCGGGCGACGAAGTCCGTACTGCGGATGCGGGCTGCAAAACAATCCGCCACGGCGCGCAGCACCCGGTCGCCTGCCCGATGGCCATAGGTATCGTTGACGCGCTTGAAATGGTCGACGTCCCACACCGCAATGCACGTGGGCTGGTTGAAACGTTTGAAGCGCTCGAGCTCCTCTGCCACGCGCTTGTCGTAGGCCAGCCGGTTCGGGATCCCGGTGAGCACATCGATCGTGGACAGTTTCTGCTCAGCCTGAAGCTGTGTGTGCAGACGGCGAGCCTGTGTCTCGAGCGCGGCGATGCGCGAATTCATCTGCTCGCTGCGGGTCCGCATCTCCTCGGTCAGCCTGGCCTCGCGCTCGCGGAATGCCTGCAGATGCCGATCGATGGAGTCGATGCGGCTGCGGACCTGATTGCGCAGTTGCTGCAGATCGTCGGCGCTTTCCACGCTTTCGCCGATGGCCTTCATTTCGTCGGCAAGTTGCACATTGAGCGTCTCGCTGCTCGCCTGGGAGCGACTCTGCGTATGGTGCTGGTCGGCGGCAAACCTGCCGATCTCATCGAGCTTGCCGACCATGTGACTCAGCAGCGCTTCGACTTCCTGTCTGGCTGTTTCGAGCGTGTGAATCCGTTTGTCCACCATGTCCGCCAGCGACACCATGGCCTGCTGCAGTTGATCCTGCGTCATGCTGTCGGTGAGCGTGGCGTCCAGCGCATCCGCCTGTGCGACCAGCGAGGCATCGCGGCGCAACTGCGTGAGCAGTGCCGACAGGATCGCCCTGATGCGTTCGTCCACCGCGGGCGCTGGCGCCATGACCGTCGGCGACACGGCGGTTGCAGACGGACCGGGCATCATGGCCGGTGACCAGGCGGCCACAGGTTGCGTGGCGAGTTGATCGAGCCCCTGGATGGCGCTGGTCAGCGCGGGTGTGATCTTCTCGAATTCATCGCACGTGGCATCGCGTCGCAATGCTGCCTGCAGTTTGCGCACTTCATGATCGAGCGCCGGCGACATTCCGAGCGTCGCAGTACACAGTCGTCCGGCCAGCCGTTTGAGGACGTTCTGCATGGCGCGCGCCTGTTCGCGCTCCTGTTCCAGAGCGCTCAGGCCGTCGAAATACTTGCTGCGCCAGTTTTCAGCGTCGGTACCGGTCTTCACATTGATGTCCGGACGGCAGATGCGTCCATCCGGTCATTGTCGGCGGTCGGCGGACGGATGTGATGCGCGCCAATTCATGGAATGCGCGCTTGTTCGCCGCGAGGCGGGCGCGCACCGGCAGGCGTGCGCGCAGATGTGACCGGATTCTCAGAACACTGTCAGCGCCGGTTGCTTACAGAATGCAACGCGATCTTCTGGGCGGGTCAGTGGAAGAACGTGTCCTGCGGAATGCTTTTGAGAATGGCCTTGTCGTCGTGATGCAGCAGATCCTTGGAAATCTCGCCTGCGATGAGTGCGCGCGCGGGTGTCGACAGCAACTGACGCAGAAG
>DASTRD010000153.1:0-5955 GCA_035761425.1 Povalibacter sp. | reverse complement strand
ATCACACCGTGGACGCAACCCTCTGGTACTTCCACGCCATCGATCGCTACGTCGCGGCCAGTGGCGATCGCGGCATCGTGCGTGAGCTGTTCCCGATTCTTCGGACCATCATTGAATGTCATGTCGCGGGAACTCACTACGGCATTGGTGTGGATGCCGCAGACGGACTGGTGCGTGCGGGGGCAGAGGGATATCAGCTCACATGGATGGACGCCAAGGTCGATGGCTGGGTGGTGACGCCGCGTCGCGGCAAGCCGGTCGAAATCCAGGCCTTGTGGCACAACGCACTGTGTCTCATGGATGACTGGGCGCAACTGCTGGGCAAGCGCGCGGACGAATACGCACGTAATGCTCACCGGGCGAGGACGGCCTTCAATGCCCGCTACTGGAACGATGCCACGCGCTGCCTGTTCGACGTGATTGACGGACCCGAAGGTGACGACGCCGCAGTTCGTCCCAATCAGATCTTCGCCATGTCTCTCACGCATCCTGTTCTGGAACGCGAGCGATGGCCGGCCGTGATGGAAACGGTCACGCAGAAGTTGCTCACGCCGTTCGGCCTGCGCACGCTCAGTGCAGATCACCCCGACTACAGGAGCCGCTATCGCGGCGATCTGCTGGCCCGGGACTCCGCCTATCACCAGGGAACCGTCTGGCCGTGGCTGATCGGTCATTACGTGGATGTGTGGCTGCGACTGCATGACGATCGTGTCACGGCGCGCAGACTACTGATGGCCTTTCCCGATCACTTGAGAGACGCTGGCATCGGCAGCATCAGCGAGATATTCGACGCCGATCTGCCGCATGTTGCCGGCGGCTGTATGGCGCAGGCATGGAGCGTGGCCGAGGTGCTGCGAGCCTGGCTCAAGACGCAGTCATGAAGCGGTGACAGCGTGGTGACCGCGCTGTCATGAAATCGCTGTCGCTGCGTAAAGCAATTGGCATCTCACATGCATTTGATTCATGTGCGGGAACCGCGATTGATACTCGTGTATTTAGCGGCAGCCTTCGTCTCACAGTCGCCGATTCTCTCAGCAGGGAGTTCTCATGAGCCTCATCAGCCTTTCCTCACCCGGTTCACATGGAAGCGATTCGCATACCTGGGCGCTGGTGCTGGCAGGCGGTGAGGGAACGAGGTTGCGGCAACTGACGACTACGCACGCCGGAATGGCGGTTCCCAAGCAATATTGCTCGCTCGTCGGCGGTCAGACGCTGCTCGAAGAAGCCATCGCGCGAGCCGAAGGGGTGGTGCCACGCGAAAGAATCTGTTCGATCGTCGCGCATCAACATCGTCACTGGTGGCCGACGCTGCTCGCCGAGCACTCGAGCCGAAACATCATCGTGCAGCCTCGCGGTCGTGGTACCGGTATCGGGATCCTCTATTCGGTGCTCCACATTGCGGCACGCGACCCGCAGGCGCGCATTGTCGTGGTGCCTGCTGATCATCATGTGCGCGATGAACCTACATTGCGTCAGGGGCTGCGAGCGGCTCTGAAACGTGTCGAGCGTCAGCCGGATCGTCCAGTGCTGATCGGCCTCGAGCCCGAGCGCATCGATCCGGAGCTGGGCTACATCCTGCCCGGCAAGCTCGATTCTTCCGGCGTGCAGACAGTCACTCGCTTTATCGAAAAGCCCGACGCGAGCCAGGCTGCGGTCCTGATTGCCGAAGGCGGATTGTGGAATACATTCATTCTCGCAGCCTCAGCCGAGGCATTGCTCAGTCTGTTCATGGTGCGCTACGCGCCCATTGCACTGGAAATGCAGGTGCTCGTGAGCCATGCGCTGAATTCCGGATCCGTCGGCGGTGCCTGGGCGTCGCTGGTGGATCTCTATGAGCGTCTGCCGGTGCTGGACTTCTCCAGAGACCTGCTCGAAGGCAACGAGGACAAGCTGCATGTGCTGCCGGTGCCGGAATGCGGATGGAGCGATCTGGGTACGCCGGGGCGGGTCGCGGAGACACTCAAGCGTCTGCCGCCGGAGCATGTCTCCCGGGTGCGGCGGCGTCGCACGCCGTTCGTCGACCTGGCCGCTCAACATGCTCTCTATGTGAGGCACAGCGAATCTTCCTCGGCCGCGCCCGGCTGATCGCCTGCGGTGAATCGCGTGGCACGCCATTCGCCACGTGCCACGTATCGCGTCCAGTTGAACAAGGAGTTCACGTTCACGGACGCGGCACGCGTCATTCCCTATCTGGCCAGTCTTGGCATCAGTCATCTGTATGTCTCGCCCATTCTCAAGGCGCGTCCGGGCAGCATGCATGGCTATGACGTTACCGATCATTCGCAGCTGAATCCCGAACTCGGCACGGAAGAGGATTTCGGTGCGCTCGTCGATGTCCTGCATCGTCACGACATGGGGTTGATCGTCGACATCGTGCCGAATCATCTGGGTGTGCTGGGCGACGACAACCAGTGGTGGCTGGACGTGCTCGAGAACGGCCCGGCATCGGAGTTCGCCCGGAACTTCGATATCGATTGGCGTCCCAATCGCACGTCGCTGCATGACCGGCTGCTGATACCGGTGCTGGGCCAGCCCTACGGCGCAGCACTGGAGCAGGGCGAGATCCGTGTGGAATTCGATCCTCGCTGCGGCGAGTTCTGTCTGCGCTATTTCGAACACCGTTTCCCCATCGATCCCCGCGAGTACCCGCGCATCTTTGCGGGGCATCCATTTCCGGACAGCCATGACGAAGCCGCTGCGGATTTCCTCAGTCTGATGAATTCATTCGCGGCCTTGCCGGCGCGCCACCAGCTCTCCGAAGAACGCGGTGCGGAGCGTTACCGCGACAAGGAAGCGCACAAACGACGGCTGACCCGGCTCATCGAGCGGCATCCCGACGTCCTTGCGTACATCAATGATGTCCTGGCGAGCGTCAATGGGCGGGTGGGCGAGGCCAGCAGTTTCGACGCGCTCGATGAGCTGCATGAGGTGCAGGCATATCGCCTTGCGTACTGGCGAGTGGCTTCCGAAGAGATCAACTACCGGCGATTCTTCGATGTCAATTCGCTGGCTGCCCTGCGCATGAACGATCCGACGGTGTTCGCAGCGACCCACGCGCTGATCCAGCGACTGGTCGGCGAGGGACGTATCGACGGTCTGCGGATCGATCACTCCGACGGCCTGTTCGATCCGGAGGCGTATTTTGCAATGCTGCGCGATCAGGTCAGGACCAGCGACGCGGCGCCGCTGTACGTGGTGACCGAAAAGATCCTTGCGATCCACGAGCGCCTGCCTGAGGTCTGGGACATTCAGGGCACGACGGGCTACGAGTTCGGAGCGCTCGCAGGCGCGTGGCTGGTGGATTCCGCGGGCGATGCCGCGATCACGAAAATCTGGCGCAACTTTGTCGAGAGCGCGCCCAGCTTCGAGGAAACGGCGTATCAGACCCGCAAGCTGGTCATGCGCATCATGCTGGCGCCGGAAGTCGAAGCACTGGCGACGCAGCTCGATCGGCTGGCGCAGCTCGATCGCTATACCGAGGACTTCACCCGCCCGGCATTGCGTGAAGCCATCATCGAGGCGATTGCTTCATTCCCGGTGTACCGCACGTATATCTCGCAGCGAGCCGTCCATGACGAGGACAGGCGCGTCATCGAGTGGGCCATCTCCGTGGCACGCAAGCGCAGCATGATGGCCGATGTGAGTGTCTTCGACTTCCTGAAACAGATGCTGCTGGTCGAACCGCAGCGTCCGGCGGTCGCGGTACATCGCCCGGCAATGCTGGAGTTCGCCATGAAGTTTCAGCAGGTCACCGCGCCGGTCACTGCCAAGGGTGTCGAAGATACTGCGCTGTATCGGTTCAATCGTCTGGTGTGCCTCAATGAAGTTGGCAGCGATCCGCGCCGCTTCGGCGTTTCGGGTCAGGCCGTGCACCAGGAAAATCTCGAGCGCGGTCGCAAGTGGCCGCTGGCCATGCTGGCGACGACGACGCACGACACCAAGCGCAGTGAAGATGTGCGCGCACGCATTGCAGTGCTGAGCGAAGTGCCGGAGCTGTGGCGTCGCCATCTGGCGCGCTGGGCCCGGATCAATCGCAGCCACCGCCGTATCGTCAACGAAGTATTCGCGCCGGACCGGCACGACGAATTCCTGCTCTATCAGACGCTGCTGGGCGTGTGGGATCCGCAGGCAGAGCCGGACGCGCAGATCGCGAGAGTCCAGGAGTACATGGTGAAGGCGGCGCGGGAAGCCAAGCGCAACACATCGTGGCTCAATGTAGACGAGGTCTATGAGGAAGGCCTGCGCACGTTTGTGGCGACGGTGATGCGGCCACGCGAGCGCAGCGCCTTCCTGCACGATTTCACGCGGCTCGCCGAGATCGCCAGCCATTTCGGATTCTTCAATTCGCTGTCGATGCTCGCGTTGAAACTGTGTTCCCCGGGCGTTCCAGACGTATACCAGGGATGCGAGGCCATTTCGTTGTCGCTGGTCGATCCCGACAATCGGCGGCCCGTGGATTTCACCGCTGCCCAGCAGCAACTCGCCGCGCTCCACTGCGATCGGCGGCCAGCATACGAGCGGGCGAGCGATCTGCTGGCGCAGGGATGGCGCGGCAACGCCAAGTTGTATGTGACGACAACTCTGTTGCAGGTGCGCCAGCGCCACCCGGCGCTGTTCGCGAGCGGTCAGTATGAGCCGCTTGCGGTGGCCGGTGAGCAGCGCGAGCACCTGATTGCCTTCGCCCGACAGGACGATGAGTGGCGACTGATCGTGGTCGTTGCACGCTGGACCTGCAGGTTGCTGAACGCAGAATTGCGTCAGCCGGTGGGAGAAGTCTGGAGGAGCGATGCCGTAGTCGAGTTGCCGGATCTGCGCAATGCACCGCTGCATGAGGTGCTGAGCGATCGTCGCATCGCACCGGCACAGTCCGACGAGCGATGCCTGCTGCCGGTGTCCGAAGCGTTGGCCTGTATGCCGCTCGCTGTATTTGTGCAATCGATGAGGGAACGTTAGCGCGGGTGCTTCGTTTCCTTACATCCCGCCGGAGTGAATACAGTGAGCGACAAATCGATCCGCATCCGTGAAGGCTCGCCCAATCCGCGCGGCGCAGTATGGGACGGCAAGGGTGTGAATTTTTCCCTGTTCTCGGCCCATGCCACGAAAGTAGAGGTGTGTCTGTTCGATGTGCAGGGCGGCACGGAAGAGCAGCGCATCGAACTGCCGGAATGCACGGATGAGATCTGGCACGGCTATCTCGAGGGGCTGGGTCCCGGAACGGTGTACGGCTACCGTGTACACGGACCCTACGATCCGCAGAACGGTCACCGTTTCAATCCCAACAAGCTGCTGCTCGATCCGTATGCGCGCGAATTCATGGGGCGCGTGAAATGGGATCATGCCTGTTTCGGTTACACGATCGGTGCGAAGGACGAAGACCTGAGTTTCGACGAACGCGACAGTGCGCCGTTCGTGCCCAAGAGTGTCGTCGTCGATCCCGGTTTCGACTGGCAACAAAGTCAGAAGCCACAGGTGCCGTGGGATCGCACGATCCTCTACGAAACACACGTGCGCGGTTACACGAAACTGCATCCGCGCGTTCCCGAGCGGCTGCGCGGCACCTTTGCAGGTCTGGGACAGCCCGAGGTCGTGGAGTACATGCGCTCGCTGGGCGTCACGGCGGTGGAATTGCTGCCCATTCATCATTTCGTGAACGACAGTCATCTGCTCGAGCGTGGACTCACCAACTACTGGGGCTACAACTCCATCGGCTTTTTCGCTGCCGATCCGCGCTACTTCGCCGATCCGCACCGCGGCGTGCAGGAATTCAAGGAAATGGTGGCGCGCTTTCACGACGCCGGACTCGAAGTGATCCTGGATGTGGTCTACAACCACACGGCCGAAGGCAACGAGCGCGGACCCACGCTGTGTTTCAGGGGAATCGACAACTTCTCGTATTACCGCCTGATTCCGGAGAATCGTCGCTACTACATCAACGACACGGGTACCGGCAACACG
>DASTRD010000152.1:0-3012 GCA_035761425.1 Povalibacter sp. | reverse complement strand
TCTGCTGATGACGTCGATGGCCCTCTGCAGCCGTCCCCACAACTGGTAGCTGCGAAAGCTCTGGCCGGTCTGTTCGACGAACAGGTGCCGGAATCGACCTGGAGACAATGCTGCCTTTCCTGCTGCATCAGCCAGCGTCATCGGCCGATCGTTGCGCCGCAGGGTTTGAATGACGCGTTCGATGCGGGCATCGACCCGCCTGGGCCGCTGCGTTGAGGCGAGCGCGGCAATGAAACGATCGGTGACCCGTCGCAGCTCATCGGCGCTGGCGGAACCGACATCGATCGTGTGCAGCGCCTGCGCATGGTGGTCGACGTCGTTGGTCGGCAACTCGCTAATCGAATCGGCACCGAACCGGCCCAGCAAAGCCCGGCCTTCCGCCGTTTCGGGCTCGATGAATATCTGGGCGGTCGATTGCGACGCACCCTCGAACGCATGCGACAGGTGCGGCGGCACGAGTGCGGCCTGGTACGCGTGCCAGTCGCGTTCGCGAGTCCTGAAACGGATGCTGCCGCGAAACGCCAGGCTGATCTGGATCGCATGATGATCATGAAATCCTGCGCTGCCGGACGCCTCGCCGATCCACAGGCTGCCGCCCGGCCAGCACACGATTCGTCCGCGCGCGGTCGCTTGCATGATGCTGCGTCAGCCTTTTGGTGAATGGATACGACCGAGCTGCGGTTGGCCCGACGATTCTCAGCGAGCGTAGTCGAGACTCAGGGTGACTTCCCTCCAGTTGTCGAAGTCCGATTTCATCTGCGCGATCTTGGCACTGGCGGTTTCGAAGGCGAAAGCACCGCCGAGAAAACGCAGCGGCGGATTGGGTTCGCTCGCGAGCCTGATGACGGCTTCGGCGAGCTTCACCGGATCGCCCGGTTGCTTGCCGGATCGATCTTCGAACGCAGCGCGGGCCTTGTCCCGGCGCGCGTCGTAATCGGCGATGTGCGTGGCGCCGAAACGCAGCGACTGACGTGACAGGAAATCGGTGCGAAACGGACCCGGCTCGACGATGGTCACGAAGATGCCGAAAGGCGCGACTTCGCGTGCCAGCGACTCGGAGAATCCCTCGATTGCGAATTTGCTGGAGCAATACAGTGAAGCGAATTCCGTGCCGCGGACACCGGCCAGCGACGAGAGGTTGAAGATCCGCCCGCTGCGTCGGCTGCGCATGGCCGGCAAAACGGCGCGCGTTACGTTGAACAGACCGAAGACGTTCGTGGCGTACTGCGCCTGGATATCTTCGGGCGCGGCTTCCTCGAAGAAACCCAGGTGACCATAGCCCGCGTTGTTGATCAGCGCATCGATGGCGCCGAAGCGTTCGACAGCGGTGGCTACGGCGCGCTGCGTCTGAGGAATGTCGGTCACATCCTGCTGCAGCGTGAGCAACTGCGCGCTGTCCGGACCGATATTCGCGCGTACATCGCCCACGTTTCTGCCCGTGGCAACGACGTTGTCACCGGCGCGCAGCGCGGCCTTCGAAAATTCAACGCCGAGCCCGCGGCTGGCGCCCGTGATGAACCATGTTCTGGCCATTGAAATCTCCTGATGCGAACGCTTGCGAGCCGTGAACTCTAGTCGAACATCACCGGCTCGGGCCATTGCTGCCTTGCAGTCGATACGGCTGGCGCAAGCGAGCCGCAGAGATCATCTGCTGCGCCTGGCGCGTGTCCAGATGATGCCGACAATGAATCCGATCAGTGCGGCGGCGATGACGAACTTCATGTCGACTCCTGTTGCCTGAAACGCTCGTTGATTGCCGCGAGATCTTCCGGTGTGTCGAGGTCGACGGCTGCGTTGGGCATCGCGACTCGCATCACACGCCAGGCGTTGCGTTCGAGCAGCCGGCGCGCGCCCTGATCGCCGCGCAACTCGGCCAGTTCGCTGAAACAGACCCGGGGAAAAATGGCTGGCACGCCCACGTGCTGCTCATAGGTTGCCGCCGCAATGATGCCATCCTGTTCTTTCCAGGCGCTCGCCAGCCGCTTCAGATCTTCGGCGGTGACCGCGACCTGGTCACCCAGCAGAATCAGTACCGCATCCGTGGCGGCTGGCAGCGCGCCGAGACCGCAGCGAATGGAGGAAGCCATTCCCTCTTCCCAATGACGATTCACGATTACCGATGCGGGCGAATGTGCGAGCAATCGCGTCATGTCGGCCGCCTGTGCGCCCAGCACGACCGTCACTGCGTGGCCCGCGAGCGCCGTTGCAGTGGACACGACGACATGCAGCGCCGGGCGACCGCCGACCCGAGCGAGCTGCTTCGGCTGACCCAGCCGTGTCGAAGCGCCGGCCGCCAGTACCAGAACGTGCAGATTGGACATTGCCCTGAGGGTGACGGGTGACGGTGACACGGAGTCTAGCTCGGGCGTTCGCGCCATTGGCAATCGCGAGTAGGACCCAAAGCGCGCGGCTGCTACTCTCGTCCTCCCCATTCACCACGCCGACCGCTGACCATGGCCGTCCGACCCGTCCTGAGAATGGGCGATCCGGTATTGCTGCAGATCGCCCGACCCGTGCAGCAATTCGATACGCCCGAGCTGCACGAACTGATCGCCGACATGCACGACACCATGGCGGCGCTGAACGGTGCCGGGCTGGCGGCGCCGCAGATCGGCGTGTCGCTGCAGGTGGTGATCTTCGGCGTCGGGAAAAATCCACGTTACCCGCAGGCCGAGGAAGTGCCGTACACCGTCCTGATCAATCCCGTGCTGGAAGCCGTGGACGACGTCATGGAGGATGGATGGGAAGGCTGTCTGTCCGTGCCCGGCATGCGCGGTCTGGTCCCTCGCTACAAGCGCTTGCACTATCGCGGCGTCGATCCGCAAGGTCAGCCCATCGATCGTACCGTCAGCGATTTTCATGCGCGCGTGGTGCAGCATGAAGTGGATCATCTGAACGGCATCCTCTATCCCATGCGCATCCGTGACATGACCCGGTTCGGGTTCAACGAGGAGCTGTTTCCGGGACAGCAGATTGCAGACGATTGAGACGCGATGCGGTTGGCTGGCCAAC
>DASTRD010000151.1:0-10218 GCA_035761425.1 Povalibacter sp. | reverse complement strand
AGCGCTACATCGATGCACTCGACATTCCGCAAGCGGACAAGCACCGCATCTTCGAGCTCAATGCGCGCCGTATCTATCCGCGGCTGGATGCCCAGTTGACCGCGCGCGGACTGTAAGGAACGACCATGAGCCGCTTTACGATGGATGCCGACTGGCGGGTGTTCGACCCGTCCCCATCGCGCCCCACCTTCCGTCCGCCGCCCGGAGCAGTCGACGCGCATTGTCACGTCTTCGGACCCGGCGATGTGTTTCCCTACGCACCGCAGCGCAAATACACGCCCTGCGACGCGCCGAAGGAAAAGCTGTGGGAGCTGCGCGATTTCCTCGGCTTCGAGCGCAACGTGATCGTGCAGGCAACCTGTCACGGCAGCGACAATCGCGCACTGGTCGACGCTCTGCTGCATTCCGGCGGACGTGCCCGTGGTGTAGCCACGGTCGATCGGGACGTGAGCGATGCGGAATTGCGCATGCTGCACGAAGCTGGCGTGCGTGGCGTGCGCTTCAACTTCGTGAAACGACTGGTCGACAGTGCGCCGCGCGAAGTGCTCCTGCAGATCGCGCAACGCATACAGGCGCTCGGATGGCACATCGTCATCTACTTCGAAGCGCAGGAGCTGCCGGAGCTGTACGACTTCTTCACGTCGCTGCCGACGACCGTCGTGGTCGATCACATGGGCCGTCCGGACGTCACTCAGCCGGTGGACGGCCCGCAGTTCGAGCTGTTCGTGAAGCTGATGCGCGAGCACAGCAATTTCTGGTCCAAGGTTTCCTGTCCTGAACGCCTCTCGCACAGCGGTCCGCCGCTGTACCAGGACGTCGTGCCCTTCGCGCGCCGCATCGTCGAGACGTTCCCGGATCGCGTGTTGTGGGGCACCGACTGGCCGCACCCGAACATGAAGTCCCACATGCCGGACGACGGCAAGCTGGTGGATTTCATTCCGCAGATCGCGCCGACGCCGCAATTGCAGCAACAGCTGCTGGTCGACAATCCGCTGCGGCTGTACTGGAATGATTGATCCACGCACAGCACGCCGCGCGCTTCTCATCTGACAGGGCCTGACACCATGGCACTCGACAAACCGTACAAAGACATTCCCGGTACGACCATCTTCGACGCCGACCAGGCGCGCAAGGGCTACCACCTCAACCAGTTCTGCATGTCGCTGATGAAGGCCGAGAACCGCGCCCGCTTCAAGGCAGATGAACGCGCCTATCTCGATGAGTGGCCGATGAGCGAGGAACAGAAACAGGCCGTGATGGCGCGCGATCTCAATCGCTGCATCGCGCTCGGCGGCAACATCTACTTCCTGGCCAAGATCGGCGCAACGGACGGACGCAGTTTCCAGTTCATGGCGGCGAGCATGACCGGCATGACGCAGGAGGAGTACGCGAAGATGATGCTCGACGGCGGGCGCTCTCCTCATGGCAATCGATTCACCGGCGAGAAATCCTGATGGCAACCATCACCGCAAGCGTCTACACCTCACACGTGCCGGCCATCGGCGCGGCGCTCGATCTCGGCAAGAGCGGCGAGCCGTACTGGCAGCCGGTGTTTGCCGGCTACGAACCCTCGAAAGCCTGGTTCGCGCAGAACACTCCGGACGTCATCTTTCTGGTCTTCAACGATCACGCGACGGCGTTCAGTCTCGATTGCATTCCGACTTTCGCCATCGGCTGTGCGGAATCGTTCCGCCCTGCCGATGAAGGCTGGGGCCCGCGGCCGGTACCGGTCGTGCAGGGTCATCCGGAACTGGCAGCGCACATTGCCCAATCGGTGATCCAGGACGACTTCGACCTGACCATCATCAACCGCATGGATGTCGATCACGGCCTGACCGTGCCGCTGTCGCTCATGTGCGGGCAACCGCAGGCGTGGCCCTGCCCTGTCATTCCGTTCGCGGTGAATGTCGTGCAATACCCCGTGCCGTCGGGGCGTCGTTGTTTCAATCTGGGTCGCGCCATTCGCAAAGCCGTCGAGAGCTTCGATGCTCCGCTCAAGGTGCAGATCTGGGGCACCGGCGGCATGAGCCACCAGTTGCAGGGACCGCGCGCCGGCCTCATCAATCGCGACTGGGACAACGCCTTCCTCGATCGCCTGATTGCTGAGCCGGAAAAACTCGCTGACATGCCGCACATCGATTACGTGCGCGAAGCGGGCTCAGAGGGCATCGAACTGGTCATGTGGCTGATCGCGCGCGGCGCCATGGCCGATGCCCCGGCGCGCGTCGTGCATCGCTTCTATCACGTGCCTGCCAGCAATACGGCAGTCGGTCATCTGATTCTGGAGAATCCGCAATGAGTTCGATTCGTGTCGCACTGGCAGGCGCCGGTGCCTTCGGCGTCAAGCATCTCGAGGCCATGCAGAAGATCGATGGCGTCCGGGTGGTATCGCTGATCGGCCGCGAAGCCGGCAAGACCCGTGAGGTGGCCGACAAGTTCGGTATCGGGCATGTGACGACCGAGCTCGAAGAATCGCTGGCCCGTTCGGACGTCGACGCAGTCGTTCTCTGCACGCCCACACAGATGCACGCGAACCAGGCGCTCGCCAGCATGCGTGCCGGCAAACACGTGCAGGTCGAAATTCCGCTGGCCGACAGCTGGGAAGATGCCTGCGCGGTCGAGCGCATGCAGAAACAGACCGGACTCGTCTGCATGGTCGGCCATACGCGCCGCTTCAATCCGTCGCATCAATGGATTCACCGGCGCATCGTGGCCGGCGAGCTGCGCATCCAGCAGATGGATGTGCAGACCTTCTTCTTCCGGCGCACCAACACCAATGCCCTGGGACAGCCGCGCTCGTGGACCGATCATCTGCTGTGGCATCACGCCGCGCACACGGTCGATCTGTTCCGCTACCAGACCGGCGAGGACATCGTGGCGGCCAATGCCCTGCAGGGTCCGAAGCATCCGCAGCTCGGGATTGCCATGGACATGTCGATCCAGCTCAAGTCGCGCTCGGGCAGCATCTGCACCCTGTCGCTCTCGTTCAACAACGATGGGCCGCTCGGCACGTTCTTCCGCTACATCTGCGACAACGGCACTTACATCGCCCGTTACGACGATCTGGTCACCGGCCGCGATCAGCCGATCGATGTGTCGGCTGTCGACGTCTCCATGAACGGCATCGAACTGCAGGATCGCGAATTCTTCGCGGCCATCCGCGAGGGACGCGAGCCCAATGCAAGTGTCTCCCAGGTACTGCCGTGCTATCGCACGCTGCACGACCTGGACTTGTCGCTGGCAGCAGCGAGCGCATAACCGCCATCGATGCGCGAGCGCCTGCAGCCGTCTGCGTCTTCTGCCGGAACGACGTCCCGGCGCTCAGATAGTGCGCGATGGCCTCTGCTGGCGCTTGCGGTAACGCAGCGGCGGAGCGCCGGTCGCACGCGTGAAGAATCTGGAGAAGTAGGCCGGGTCCTGGAAGCCGCAGTACTCCGCGACGACAGCGACGCTCATGCTGGTGTAAAGCAGGCAGCGCTTCGCCTCCAGCAGGCGCCGTGCATTGAGCAGTTCCAGCGGCGAACTGGCGGTGGTGCGCACGCAGGCCTGACGCAGTCTTTCGTGACTGACACACAGACGCGCCGCATAGTCGGCGACGCGCATTGCCCTGGCGAAGTTCTGTTCCACCAGTGCCCGATAGCGTGCCGCGAGGTCGGCGTCCGCGCCTTGCGGCCGCGCGGCATCCGGAGCGGCGTCGAGTTTGCAACGCAACGTCTGCACCAGGATCGTGGTGAGCAGGCATTCGGCTGCAGTGCGTCGCGCCGGCAGATGACCGCGAAACTCACCGACCAGCGACTCGAACGACGCGCCGAGCGCCCTGCCCGCTTCACTGCTCACTGCGACCGTGCCGGGTTCGTCGAGCACCGATGCCAGTACGCGATGCTCGCGCATGATGCGTGTCATCAGAGTGCCCGATGCCGTCACGATCCAGCCATCCGTGCCGGGTCGGAATTCGAAGCTGTGGACGCACGAGGGCGGAACCTCGATCAGCATCGCAGGCGTGAGCTGATGTTCCTGGGCTTCGGCACGGAAGACACCGCCGCCACGCTGCACCAGCAGCACATGATGCAGATCGCGATGCGCATGCGGCCGGATCTTCCAGTCGTGCAGCCGGCTGCGCTCCGCAATCGATTCCACGTGCAGAAAACGTTCGTCGACATCCTGAATGGCTTCCCCGTACAGGGAGTATTGCGGAACAGCGCGCGGCGCCACGTTGCGATCCCGTTACCGATTGCACGGCATCGTAGCCTGCCCGGTACAGGTTGGGAAATGTCCAGATTCCCTTGTTGTTTCTCCATCGCCAAAGCACCGCTGCACACCGCATCGTGGCGCTCTTTGAGCAGGGGGACCATAAGTGCGAACTCAGGTGGCAATCATCGGTGCCGGCCCGGCCGGCCTGCTGCTGGGACAGCTGCTGCAACGTGCAGGCATCGACAATGTGATTCTCGAACGGCGCACGCCGCAGTACGTGCTGGGGCGTATCCGCGCCGGCGTACTGGAACAGGGTACGGTCGAGATTCTCAAGCTCGCCGGCGTAACCGAGCGGCTGGAACAGGAATCGCTGACGCACCAGGGTGTCGATCTGTCCTGCGATGGTCGACATCAGCGCATCGACTTCAGAACGCTGGTCGGGCGCACCATGACGGTCTACGGTCAGACCGAGATCACGCGCGATCTCATGGACGCACGCCAGGCGTGCGGTGCAACCACGATCTACGAAGCAGAATCGGTGGCTCTGCACGGCATCACGGAGCGCCGGCCGCGTGTTTCCTGGACACACCACGGCAGTGCGTTCGAACTCGAATGCGACTTCATTGCCGGCTGCGACGGTTATCACGGCGTCAGCCGCGCCAGCATCCCATCGAACGTGCTGCAGCAGTTCGAGCGCAGCTATCCGTTCGGCTGGCTCGGCGTGCTGGCAGACGTGCCACCGGCCTGGGACGAGTTGATCTATGCCAGCTCGGAGCGTGGCTTCGCGCTGGCCAGCATGCGTTCACCGACGCGCGTGCGGTGCTACGTGCAGTGTCCGATCGAGGATCGGGTCGAGCAATGGAGCGATCAGCGCTTCTGGGAAGAATTCGCCGCACGCATCGGCCTCGACGTGGCCGCGCAGATGCAGGCTGTGCCCTCGCTGGAAAAGAGCATCGCGCCGCTGCGCAGCTTCGTCGCCGAGCCGATGCGTTACGGCCAGCTCTTTCTGGCCGGCGATGCGGCGCACATCGTCCCGCCCACCGGTGCCAAGGGCCTGAATCTCGCGGCAAGCGACGTGTTCTACCTCTACGAAGCGCTCCACGCCCACTACAGTCAGGGCACCGCGACCGAACTCGATCGCTATTCCGATCGTGCCCTGCACCGCGTCTGGCAGTCCGTGCGCTTCTCCTGGTGGATGACGTCGCTGCTGCATCGCTTCCCGGACGACGATCCGTTCAGCCGCCGCATCCGTCAGCGCGAACTCGAATACGTCATGGCATCGCCTGCCGCGCAGGCGGTGCTGGCCGAAAATTACGTGGGCCTGCCGCTCTAGCACGCTGCTGTGCGGCAGCATACGGCGCGCGTCTGCGCGCCCGTATGTACCATCGGTCCCACTCGACAACATCAACGGCTGCACGGCCGCAGCATCATCAATGAGGGGGGATATCAGTGGACGCAGCAATCACTCAGAAACCGTCAACCGGACGCGCGATCACCATCGCGTTGTGCTTCATGGTGGCCATCGTCGAAGGCTATGACATTCAGGCCATCGGCGTGGCGGCACCCCGCCTGGCGCCGCAGTTCGGCCTGGCGCCGGGAGAACTGGGCTGGATCTTCGCGATCAGCAATATCGGGCTGGTCATCGGCGCCAGCATCGGCGGCTGGCTCGCCGATCGCGTCGGGCGCAAACCGGTCTTCATTGCAGCGGTGCTGATCTTCGGCCTGTTCACGCTGCTCACGACACAGACCGCAACTTTCGAATCGCTGTTCGCCGTACGGCTGTGCGCCGGTCTGGGTTTCGGCGCGGCCCTGCCCAACATGATGGCGGTCGCAGCAGAGATCACAACGCCGGACAAGCGTGCGCTCACCACGGCCTTCATGTTCTGTGGCATGCCGCTGGGCGGCGGATCGTCAGCATTGCTGACGCAGTTGCTGCCACCGGATACCGACTGGCGCATGCTGTTCGTGATCGGCGGGGTATTTCCGTTGTTGCTGGCACCGGCGCTGTATCTGCTGATGCCGGAAACCCTGGATCGTTCGGGCGGTCGCGCGCCGCGCGTCAACGTACGGCGAGCGTTGTTCGGTGAAGGCCGTACGCCGGCAACTCTGCTGCTGTGGGTCACCTTTCTGCCCACGTTGATCATTCTGTATCTGATCCTCAACTGGCTGCCGACACTGGTCGTGGCCAAGGGCATGGCGCCCACGGTCGCACCGCAGGCCTCGACGCTCTTCAACTTCGGCAGCATCGCAGGCGCATTGCTGTTCGGCTGGCTGGTCGACCGACACTCGGCGCGCTGGCCGCTGACGATCGCCTATGCCGGACTCATCGTGTCGCTGGTCGCGCTCAGTCAATCCACTGTCAGTGGCTCGATCGTGCTGCTCAGTGGCGCCGCCGGATTCTTTCTGCTGGGCGCGAACTACGCGCTTTACGGTGTGGCACCGGCGTACTACCCGGCAGCCGTTCGCGGCACCGGCTCAGGCGCGAGCGTCGCCACCGGCCGCATCGGCTCCATCATCGGCCCCCTGCTCGCTGGCGTGCTGCTGGCCGGCGGCACCAGTGCTGCGGGTGTAGTGGCCTACCTGGTTCCGGTGGCAGCCATCGCAGGGATTGCGGTGTTTGCACTGAGCTTCCTGAAGCGCGCCGAGGAATGAACGAGGCGCACAGGCAATTCCGTCTCCATATATAAGAAAGGCGGCGCTCGAGGCGCCGCCTTTCTGCTTCTGCTCACCCGATCCGGATCACCACTTCTTGGCGATGGTCAGTCCGATGATGCGTCCGACCGGGTTGTTGAGCGTCGGGTCGAACCCGCCGCCGCCGTTCGGACTCTGCGCGATGTTGACGAAGGGAGGATCTTCGTCGAACAGGTTGGTGACATCGAGGCCGACCTTGAAGCCGTCCCAGAAGCCGTCGCTCTCGAACGTGTAGGACGCGTTGAGATCCACGGTCACCTGCGAGTCCACATCCTGCACCGGCGAGGTCAGGTTGTTCTCGTAAGAGCCCAGGAAATTCACGAACACCGCGCCCAGGAATCCACCGCGCGCCCAGGTCGTGTTGGCTCGCGCCTTGAACTTGAGCGGGTTGTAGATCGTGTTGAGCTGAGGCACCTCGTCGGCCGCCGGCGTGATCGCCACGTCGTACTTGTCGAAGTACGTCGAGTTCAGGCCGAAGCCGAAGACACCCGCAGCGCCGGCGTCGACGGTGTAGCTCGCCTGGAAATCGAATCCGGAAGCGATGGTCGTGCCCAGGTTGTTGGTGCGTCCATCCACGTACAGGGTCACCGGATTCGGCAGCACGCCGCGGATCGGATGCGTGGCGACCATTTCGGCCACGAATGCCGGATCCGGATTGCGCACGATGATGCCCGTGCCGGCGAACTGATCTTCACGATTGAGAATCGTCAGGTCCGACAGGTACGAGGTGATCTGCTTCTCGTAGTCGATGTGGAAATACGTCAGGTTGAAACGAGCATTGTCGATGGGCTCGTAGTCGATGCCGAACGTATAGGTCTTCGCGGTCTCCGGCTCGAGAGCCTTGTTGCCACCGGACAGGGTGATGCCCTGCGTGATGGCGCCGCCCTTGGTCGGATCGGAATAGTTCTGCACATACAGTGCCGAGGAATTGCCGTAGATCTGCGAGAACGTCGGTGCGCGGAACGATTCGCCGTAGGTGCCGCGGAACGACAGACCGTCCACCGGCGACCAGTTCAGTCCGAATTTCGGATTGGTCGTCGTGCCTTCGTCCAGATCGCTGTAGTCGTCGTAACGCACTGCCAGATCGAAATCCAGTTTGCGCAGGCCGGCAATCGCATTGCCGGAACCGAACAGCGGCAGGAACACTTCGGCGTAGATGGAGTTCACCTTGCGCTGCACCGCCGGGGTGATGGCCACCACCTGATTTGACCACGTGCCGGTGATGAGCCCGGACTGGTTCCACAGGTCCTGTCCTTCATAGCCCACCGCAGCGCGCAGATCGCCACCCGGGAGACTGACGAGACTGCCGTCCATCTTGAGCTCCCAGCCCTGGAAGTGCGTGTGGCCCGGCGCGATGAACAACTGATTCGCCAGTCCCTCCAGTGCCGCCGGATTGTTCGGCGCGGTGCTGAACGGATTGAGCGCGGTGGCCGGATCGGTACGCGCGAGCGCCGCATTGAGCGCCGCGTTGTTGATGCCGTACTGCGAGGTGCTGCGCTCCGTGTCATGACCGTAGGTATAGGAAGCATCGAGCTTCCAGTCGCCGAAGATGTCGATGCTGGCGCCGAGCGTTCCCTGGTAGGCGAGCGAGAATCCTTCGGTGTCGTTGGAAGGGAGCTGTTTGCCGAACGAATAGTTGACGGTCTCCGACGTGGCGCCGCTGCCGGGCGGTGCAACGAAGAACGGGTTCACGTCACGCACGGTCAGTGCCGCTGCCTGATCGCCGACCTGGTTGGTGAAGGAACGACGGCTCCAGAAACCATTGCCGTACAGCCTGACGCGATCGTTGATGCGCTGATCGACAGTCAGTGCAACCGAGTTGCGCTCCTGCTCCGGCAGCAGATCCTGGTACTGTGCGTTGTCGCAGCGATTCGTCGTGCCGGGCACGAGCTGATCCGCCGTTGCGGCAGTCACGCCGCCGGCAGGAATCGCGTGACTGACACCGCCGACCACGATGTTGCCGGGGTTGCACTGCACGACACGGTAATCCTTGCCGCCGCGGCTGGTCAGGTCGCCGCGGAAGAAATCGCGGTCGGTGCCGTTCAGGTTGCTGTGATAGGAATTCTCGAAGGCCATCATCATGTGGCCGCTGCCCCAGTTGAAGCCGCCGATGATGCCGGCCTGGCGTTCGTTGTAGTCATCGCCGATGCCGCCGCGCAGGCTTGCTTCCACGCCTTCGAAATCGCGCCGCAGAATCAGATTGACCACACCTGCCACGGCGTCCGAACCGTACAGGGCCGATGAACCGTCGGCGACGACTTCGACGCGTTCCAGCGCCAGCGTCGGAATAACGGATGGATCCACGGCAAAACCCGTGGTGCCCTGCGGCACGGCACGGTGGCCGTCAATCAGCGTCAGAGTGGAATACGGGCCGAGGCCACGCAGATTGATCGATGTTCCATAGGTGATGTTGCCGGAGCCGCCGGACTGTCCGCGCGAGTTCTCGGACACGCCGAGATTGAAAACCTGCGGAACCTGCTGGACCAGGGCTGCGGTCGAGACTGCCGACGAAAGATCGATGTCCTGCCTTGTCACCGAAACGACCGGGGAGCCCACCGGCTCGGCACCGCGAATGCGACTGCCGGTAACGATGACTTCCGCCAGCTGGGTCGACGGCGCAGACGCCGCCTCCTGGCCGTAGGCAATGCCCGCCTGCGCTCCCGCGGCGGCGACCAGAAGAATCCCACGGACCGCCTGCCGCATGCAGTGCCGCCCCTGAAGTGTTTCCGCGTACCTCATTTCCCCCTCCACAGACTTGTGGACTGCCGCAACCGCACCCGATGTGCAACGGCAGCGCCCGGTTGTTGTATCAACGACCTCACCTCGACGGCCGCGGACGGCAGAGTGCTCCGGGTGACGGCTTGGTGTCAATATGGTTGGCACTATCAACTATCGATCCACCAAACCTTCTTGCCGGACCGCTCCTGTACCATCGCGACACTGCACTGCGATTGACCGGCACGAGTCCGTTCAGTAGGTTTGCCGGACCGCGATCCGCGGTACTGTTTGCATGTCAACGTCCATGGCGCCGAAGAAGTCCTCCCCACGCAGTCGCACATCGCTTCCGGAATCCGCCGTCGGACTGGATCTGGACTGTCTGCCCACGCTGCTGGGTTTCAATATCCGTCGGGCCCAGATCGCCCTGTGGCGCGACTTCAATCGCAACGTCGCCGAAGGGGATGTCCGCCCGGGAATTTTCAGCGCCCTGCTGCTGGCGAACGCCAATCCGGGCATTGCGCAGATCGATATCGCCAATCAGCTCGGTATCGACAAGGCGAGCGTGGTGTCGCTGATCGATCGCATGGAACATGCGGGCTGGGTACAGCGCAAACGCTC
>DASTRD010000150.1:0-9553 GCA_035761425.1 Povalibacter sp. | reverse complement strand
AACGGCGCGTGGTGCTCGGTCGCATCATGGTGGGATTCAACGGAGCCACGATCGCCGAGCGCGATCTGACGGTGGGACGTTTCATCATCGGTCGTACGACGGACAACGATCTGCAGATCGACAGCAAGTTCATCAGCCGTCATCACGCCCAGATCATCACTACGCCGCAGACCTGCGTGCTCGAGGACTTGAACAGCACCAACGGCATCCATGTGCGTGCCAAACGCGTGCGACGTCGCATTCTCAACGACGGCGACGTGGTCCAGATCGGTCAGCACGAAATCATGTATTTCGACGAACGCGTCGCCCGGACCCGTGCTCTGAACTCGGAAGGCGAGGATGACGCGGTGCCGATGGTGCGCGGCGTCGGCGGCGCCCGCGGCGATGAACCTGAGGACGATGCGGAGCCACTCGGATCGAGCGAACACTGATCCGGTGCGCCTGCCCCGGAGTCAGTCGTCGAGGGATTTGCTGTTGTATTCGGCCTGACTGGTGCGGTAGTCCTTGCGGCGCAACCACAGCACAATGCCCGCCATCAGGCTCAGCGAGCCGACGACCAGAAAGATTCCCGGCAGAACCTCTATCGTGATCACCCAGGCTGCACCCAGCAACAGCAGCCCCACGATCATGTAGAGATACGGAATCAGTTCATAGAGCGGCCGGGCAATCCACATAGGTCTCGAACACGCGTGAAGATCGGCGCCCACATCCTAGCAGGTTGTCCTCAAAGTCCGGCGTCCGGCCGCAAGTTCGAAGAACCGCGGCGGCGCTCAATACATAACCCGGTGCGGGCCGTGTGTCGGGACTCGACTACCCGGTGGCGGTGCCGCCGACGGTCAGCTCATCGATACGCAGTGTGGGCTGCCCCACCCCGACCGGTACATCCTGCCCTTCCTTGCCGCACGTGCCCACGCCCTCATCCAGTTTCAGGTCGTTGCCGACCATCGAGACGCGGCGCAGGACATCGGGACCGTTGCCGATCAGCGTGGCGCCCTTGACGGGCCGGGTCAGTTTGCCGTCCTCGATCAGGTAGGCCTCGCTCGCTGAAAACACAAACTTGCCCGAAGTGATGTCGACCTGACCGCCACCGAAGTTCTGGCAGAACAGCCCCTTCTTCACCGAGCCGATGATTTCCTGCGGATCGTGCTTGCCGGCCAGCATGTAGGTGTTGGTCATGCGCGGCAGCGTCATGTGCGCAAACGATTCGCGGCGACCGTTGCCCGTGGGCCGCACACCCATGAGCCGTGCATTGAGTTTGTCCTGCAGATAGCCGCGCAGCACGCCATTCTCGATCAACGTGGTGCACTGAGTCGGCGTGCCCTCGTCGTCGATATTCAGCGAGCCGCGCCGCGAGCCCAGTGTGCCGTCGTCGACGACCGTGCACTGCTCCGAGGCAACCTGTTCACCGATGCGTCCCGAGAATGCTGAAGTCCCCTTGCGGTTGAAGTCACCCTCGAGTCCGTGCCCGATAGCTTCGTGCAGCAGGATGCCAGGCCAGCCCGGCCCGAGTACCACCGTCATGGCGCCTGCGGGCGCTGCTGACGAATCGAGATTGACAACGGCACTGCGCACGGCCTCGCGCACCAGTTCCTTCCACCGCTCGTTTTCGAGAAAGCGCCTGAAGCCGTAGCGTCCGCCGGTACCGGCATAGCCCTGCTCGCGCCGGCCGTTCTGTTCGACGATGACCGACACGTTCATGCGCACCAGCGGACGCACGTCTGCGGCAACCGTGCCGTCGCTGGCCATCACCAGCACTACTTCATGCGAGCCCGACAGACTTGCCATCACCTGCTTGACGCGTGGATCGATGCGTCGCGCTTCGATGTCGATGCGCTCCAGCAGCTTGACCTTCTCCGGATCGCTGAGTCCCTCGATCGGATCTTCGGGCACATACAACTGATGGCCCGCAGATGCGCGCCACGCCTGAAGAGTATTCGTTCCTCCGCTGCGCGCGATGGCACGCGCGGCATGCGACGCCTCGGTCAGCGCCGGCAGCAGAATCTCGTCCGAATACGCAAAGCCCGTTTTCTCGCCAGCCAGCGCGCGCACGCCGACGCCCTGCTCGATGCTGTGTGCACCGTCTTTCACGATGCCATCTTCCAGCGACCAGGATTCGTCGCGACTGAGCTGAAAGTACAGATCCGCGTAGTCGACGCTGTAGCCCATGACGCTGCCGAGCACGCTGGCAAGCCGGCTGTCGTCCAACCCTGATGGCGCCAGAATCGCCTCGCGCGCGAGATCCAGAGGCTGCACTGCACTCGGAGGTGGCAGTTCCAGATGAAGGTTGGCAGACGTGACGTTGGACATGGTCAGAAGAATCCCAGGTAAACCGGTGCGATCAATTGGCAACGGCGAAACGGCGATGGTGCAGCACCGGAAAACGGCTGCGCAGCTCCTGTTGCAGAGTGTGGTCTATTTCGGCGACTGCAAGCCCGGGACCCGGTTCGGCCACGCGCGCCAGCACCTTGCCCCAGGGATCCACGATCATCGAATCGCCCCAGGTTTCACGCCCGTTGGCGTGCGTACCGCCCTGCGCGGGAGCGAGCAGATAACACAGATTTTCCACAGCTCGGGCGCGCAGCAGCACTTCCCAGTGCGCGCGTCCCGTCGGCGCCGTGAACGCTGAAGGCAGACTCAGCACTTCAGCGCCTTGCGCCTGCAACAATCTGAAGAGTTCGGGAAAGCGCACGTCATAGCATACGGCCATGCCCAGGTGACCAATCGGCGTGCTCACTATCGTCGGCGAATGACCGGCGGCCACCGTAGCAGATTCCCGATAGCGCTCGTTGCGATCGGGAATATCGACATCGAACAGATGGATCTTGTCGTAGCGTGCGGCCACACGTCCCTGATCGTCGAATACCAGTGAGGCAGCGGCCACTTTGCCCGGTTGCTGCGTCGAACGAATCGGCAGCGTACCCGCGATGATCCACAGGCCCAGTTCACTCGCGCTGCGGCTGAGAAAGGCCTGCAGCGGTCCTTCGCCAAAATCCTCCGCCGCCGCAATCTTGTCCGTTTCCTTCATGCCCATGATGGCGAAGTTCTCGGGCAAAGCCGCCAGCACGGCACCTTGCGCACGTGCCTGTTCGAGCAGACTGCGCACCGTCGCGAGATTCGCAGCTACGTCGGGCGTGGAAGTGAGCTGAATGACGGCGGCAAGTGGCATGAAGGATCGGAAAAACTGTGAGAAACCGGAATCAGGCGCCTTCTTTTGCGCCAGCGGCTGCATCCCTGGCCTGGGCAGCGTCGATGCGCTCCACGACCGGATTGTCCCATGGACCGGTGATCCGATAGTACCCGCGCGTGATGCCCTTGAGCGGTTCCTTGAACACCTGCGAGAAAAGCAGCAGCGCAGCGCCCACGGCAGGCCCCGCTGCCAACGCGCCTGCGACGGGCAATGACGCGCCGAGATTGCCGGTGACAACCGCCGTCTGATCGTAATCGTGTGCGCCAATACCCACACGACCGGCAATGCCGATTTCTGCGGCCGGTCCGCGCAACAGCACGTTGTTGGTGTACGCATTGCCATCGCGCAATTCGAAGTCACCATGAATGCTATCGAAGCTCAGGCCTTTGTCCGTGAGGTCGCTGAAGTCGAGCGCCAGGCGGCGCGGCAATGCGGCCACGCTGAACAATCCGAGGACGCGGCCGGCGCCCGGTTGCAACGTTACCAACTGGCCGTTTTCGACAACCACCGCGAGCTTGCCGGAGGCGCGCGCTGGAAAATCGCCATCGATGCCGCCGGGCCAGGACAGATCCGCAGTGATCTCACCGCGTTTGGCTTCCATGAACGCCGGGTAGTTCAGCGCGCGCAGCGACGCAGCGACGTCTGTGCTGGTCAGCAGAACGCTGAAGCTGGAACGTTCACCATCCGGCGTGACAACCCACTCGCCGTGTGCTTCGCCATGCATGGCATCCTGAAGCACCGTGAGCGAATCGATGCGCAGACCGAACGGAACACGGCTCGCCTGCAGCGACGTCACTCCGACCGGATGTCCGTCATAGCGCAGATCCTGGATGTCGATCTGCATGTTGGGGAAATTGCGTGGGTCGCTGTGACTGGCGGCCTCGCCCTCCTGCGGCTGCGGGGGAACGATCACCAGCCGATCCATTTTCATCACCAGCGGATCGCTGCCCGTGAACGAGGCAGGAATGGTCAGCTCTCCCGCCGCATCCGGCCCGGCGACGCTGACTTTCCATGCAGACGGTGCCGCACGCAGCACACCGCGCACGTCAGCGAACCGATAGCCGAATACTTCGAACGCGCCGACGTGCACGTTGACGGCCTTCAGAAAGTCAGACACCTGCACGTTGCCCGACCCGTCGCCCCTGAGTGCAAGCCAGTCGTCGAGATTGAAATGATCCAGTTCTCCCTCGATGCCGATACCGGGGTGTGCCGGCAGGGCCGCGGCGACGCCATCCGCACGCACGCTGCCGCGATCGAAGCTCCAGCCCTCATTGAGCTGACGCGCACGCATCAGCGCCCGGATCTTGCCGAATGCAGCACGGCCGAGCACCGTGCTGTCGCCGTCATATTCGATCTCGAAACGCGAAGGGCGCTGCTCGGATGCAGCCTTGCCCGCCGGATATGGCAGATCGATGTTCAGTCCGGCGAGATCGGATTCGATGACGAACTTGCGCGGCTGATGGGGCGTCTGCATCTCTTCGGTCGCCGTCTCGAGCTGTGTGGTGAGCCGCCAGGGTGTCGCCCCGCTGAGCTTCACGCTGGAAGGCAGATGCAGCACCGACATCAGATTCGTGGCCGATGCGTTTCCATCGGCCACCAGTCGTGACGTGGGTGTTGTCGTCGCGGTCTCAGGCTCGATAGTCACCTGCAAAGGACCACCCAGCCATTCCCCCTTGAAGCTCGCGCGCTCCGGCAGCGTATTGACCACGATCAATGAGCCGGACAATGCCGTCACCGGTGCATCCAGCCCGTCGGCCATCACGGTGGCATCGTTCAGTCGGGTCGTGACCTCTATGCGCCGCCGATCCAGATGTTTGAGCGGCAGCCGCAGATCCACACCCGCGGTCGTGCTGCCGCGGCCTTCGAGCAGCTGGAACTGTTCGCCGAGCGCGACACGCAGAGGACTGGTCTGCAGAAACTCCAGCGCATCACCCAGATCGCCCGCGGCCTGTGCGCGAATGCGCAGATCGCCTTTGTGGAAGTCGCCGAAATCGCAACTCGCCTGCGTGACGTGCAGTCCGCCGACCACCGCAGTCGCGCGATCGACCTTCATGCCTTCATTGCGGAACTCGACCATGGCGTCGACTGCCTCGGCGGGCGCCCAGCCGTGCTGATAGTTGAACGTCAGATCGTGCGCGTGACCGCGCACGACGAACTCGCCTTCGCCGCTGCGAAATGGAAACGAATGCAGCGGCCCATGCAGGCGCAGTTCAGCGTCATCGACGCGGCCTTCGGGAAAGGCAGCATCGAGCCACGCCAGCGTTCCAGGCGTGAGCTTGTTCGCCGGCAGATACTTGGGCGTCGAGGCCGCATTGAGATCGCTGGCAATGCCGGTGAAATCGAGCAGCGGCGAAGACTTGTCGGACGGGAATGTCAGCGTCCCGGTGAGTTGCGCCGAACCATCCGGCGTCGTCACGTGCAGATTCTGCGCGTCAATGCGCCACGCTTCCGGCAGATGCTCCCAGCCAAGCGTTCCCTCAATCGATTCGGCACCCAGTGGCGCCCGGAACATGCGGGGCAATTCGAAGCCGACCCCGCCGGACTGCACGCGTATGGAGCCGCGTTCGTTGGTCCCTTCGATATGCGCGGAAATACCGGAGATCCCCGGAGCATTGAGCACCGGCTTGATCCCGGCATCGCGCACATCCGCCTTTACCGTGAATGACGCCGGCTGTCCGCTTGTCCGCGCCAGAGTCAGTGACAGCGCGTCGATGGCGCCGTGCGCATCCAGAGCACGAACGCGAGCCAGCGCTTCGCTCTCCGGCAGGTACGCCAGCAGCGGCCACAGATTCTGCAGCACGATCCGATCGGCATCCGCCGCGAAGCGCAGCGAACCGTCGTTGGCATGAGTCCAGCTGAAAGCGATCTTGTCCGCCTGCCAGGGCGATTCCTTCTGGGACAGATCCAGCTTCGTGACAGCGCCATGCCATTGAGCGTCCTGACGCCGCGCATCGAGATGCAGCGCAAATCGTTCGAACGCCACAAGTGCAGCCGCCACGCGCTGAGGTTCTGCGACGGACGCCGGTTCGCCAGCCGTCGTCGCCGGGGGCCCTGGAGGTGCTTCGCCCTCGTCCTCCTCCTGCTTGGGCACGAGGGGCGCCGGTCCCGGCAATGGCGTCACCCACTCGGGTGCAGCCGCAGAAACCTTCGCGAGATCGATGTCTGCGCTCAGCGTGTCGGGCTGAGTGCCGGTGAACGAGACAGAGAGTCTGACCGAGCCGTGTCCGGTTTCGGGGGCGACCCACTGGTTCGGCATCACGTCGGCCCAGCCGGCCAGATCGAGGCCGCGGCCTTCGACATGGAATTCGGATCGCAGTGCATCGACATGATCCAGTGCGCCCGCGACGCGCGCCGAAAACTCGAGCGACTGGCCAAGCGCACGCGGCAACGAGGCATCGCCATGCAGTTCGAGCAATTCGCTCTGACGCCCCAGGACGAAGTTCACACCGGAGAGCGACCATGGACCGCGCCCGGTGACTTCGTCGCGAAAGCTCACCACCGCGTTGCGCACGCGGAATTCGCCGACCGGCAGCGAGTCGACCGGGATCGGCCGTGCTTCGTGTTCCGGCAGGGCGCTCTGACCGGCGATCTGAATGCCTCCCCGTCGGGTGCGGATCAGACCGATGGCGGGCGAATTGAGTGTGAAGCGTCCGGCGGTGAGATGTCGCTGCCGCACCGATGTCCACAGATCGAATGCCACGCTGCCGCGCCGCGCCGTCGCCAGCACGCGCGTGCGATCCGGTGTGCGCACCACGGCATCGCGAAACACGAGTTCGGGTCCGTACAGGCGCAGCCGTGCGCTGATGCCATTGAACTCGATGACCAGTCCGGTCTTTTCGCCGAGCCAGGCCTGCAGCTCGCTGCGGTACTCCGGTACTCGCGTCACTGCCAGCTGAAATGCACCCAGCAGCAAGCCGCAAAGCACCACCAGCACCGCGAGGGTGATGAGGCCGTATTTGAGCGGACGGGAGCGCATGACGGACATCGTGGCTGCCAACTGCTAACGGACCGACCGACCCGCCGACAGAACGTGGCATCCGGCCAATTCGCGCCTGCCCGCCCGGCCAGCTCCGCAATGAGCCGGTTCGCCTCTTCTCACATCAACACCACGTCGTACTGATCCTGCTGATAAAGCGCCTCGGTCTGCAGGCGAATGGGTTTGCCGGTGTGCACCTCGAGTTCGGCGAGCGCCGCCGACTCCTCGTCGAGCAGCCTTTCGATCACGTCCTGATGCGCGAGCACCATGAGTTCCTGAAACTGGAACTGACGTGACTGTCGCAGAATCTCGCGGAAGATTTCGTAACAAACTGTTTCGGTCGTCTTCACGAAGCCGCGGCCCTCGCAGGTAGGACACGAGCTGCACAGCATGTGTTCCAGACTTTCGCGCGTGCGCTTGCGGGTCATTTCAACCAGACCGAGCGGCGATACGGACGAAATGTGATTCCTGGCGTGGTCCCCGACCAGCGCCTTCTCCAGCGCCTGCAGCACCTGGCGGCGGTGCTCCTCTTCTTCCATGTCGATGAAGTCGATGATGATGATGCCGCCCAGATTGCGCAGCCGCAGCTGCCGCGCGATGGCCACGGCCGCTTCGAGATTGGTGCGGAAAATCGTTTCCTCGAGCGTGCGGTGGCCGACATAGGCGCCGGTGTTCACGTCGATGGTGGTCATGGCCTCGGTCTGATCGAACATCAGGTAGCCGCCCGACTTGAGCGGTACCTTGCGGTCCAGCGACTTCTGGATCTCTTCCTCGATGCTGTACAGATCGAAAATGGGCCGGTCGCCATCATGCAGTTCGATGCGATCGGTCATGTCCGGCATGAAGGTCTGCGCAAATTCCTTCATGCGCTGGAACGTTTCCTCATGATCGACGCTGACCTTGTCCACGCCGCTCGAAACGACGTCGCGCAGCACACGCACCGCCAGCGGCAGATCTTCGTTCACCAGATTGCCGGGTCGCGTGCCCGCCGCCTTCTGGCACAGCACGTTCCAGAGCTTCTGCAGAAACAACATGTCGGCTCGCAGCGCTTCGGGACTCGCACCTTCCGCCGCCGTGCGCACGATGTAACCGCCCTGTTCATCGGGTCGCACGAACATGCTCGCGGCCTCGCGCAACCGGTGCCGCTCGGTCTCGTCTTCGATGCGCGCTGAAATGCCGATGCCGCGTCCCTTGGGCATGTACACCAGGAATCGCGACGGCAGGGTAATGAACGTGGTCAGTCTCGCGCCCTTGGTGCCGAGCGGATCCTTGAGCACCTGCACCAGAATCTCATCGCCTTCGGTCACCAGCGACTGGATGCTTTCGCCCGCGCTGGCGGCGACCGGCTGATCGGGATGACCGTTCTCACCCACCGCCGGATGGACGATGTCGGAAGCGTGCAGGAATGCAGTGCGCTCCAGACCGATATCGATGAAGGCAGCCTGCATCCCCGGCAGCACCCGCGAGACCCGGCCCTTGTAAATGTTGCTGATCAGTCCCCGACGGTTGGCGCGCTCGAGAAAGATTTCCTGCAGCACACCTTCCTCGACCAGCGCGGCGCGTACCTCGCGCGGGCTGACATTGATCAGAATCTCCGCCGTCATGCGCGCACCTCGATGCGTGCATCGAGCGTGGGGTCCGCCGTCGTGCCCGCGGGTTCAATGCCGATCATGCGCAACAACTCTCCGGTTTCGAACAGCGGCAGCCCGACGATGCCCGAGTAACTTCCCGCGATGCGTTCGATGAACACTGCCGCCCTGCCCTGTATTCCATACGCGCCCGCCTTGTCGGCGGGTTCGCCCGTGTCCCAGTACGACGCGATCTCGCCATCGCTCAATGTCCGCATGCTCACGTCGCTGACGCTGAGCCGGACTTCGCAGCCTCCCACGTGCCGCAAAGCCACAGCGGTATAGACCTGGTGCGTCTGACCCGACAGACGCCGCAACATGCGCAGACCATCGTCGCGATCGGCAGGCTTGGCGAGGATTTCATCGCCCAGCGCCACCGTCGTGTCCGAGCCCAGCACCGGTTGCCGGTCAGATTCCGCGAGTTCGGTCCACAGCGCCTGCGCCTTGGCCTGCGCCAATCGCAGGACGTATTGCGCAGGGGTCTCTCCGGCCAGACTGCGCTCATCCAGGTTCACCGGACGCACCGTGTGTCCGATACCGATCTGCTGCAGTAGTGCGCTGCGTCGGGGAGAAGCTGAGGCTAACCAGATCAAAGGCTTGAGGCTTGTCATCCATGAAGGATAACAACTGCGGAAATTCTCCGACGGACCAAATTAACGCCTACTGAATCGGCCGCGGACTCAGCCTTGAGCTGAAGCGCTGGTGGCTGGTGAATGTCGTGGCGTCGTCAGCAGAGAAGAACACCAGCTCCACCTGTTCGAT
>DASTRD010000149.1:0-5382 GCA_035761425.1 Povalibacter sp. | reverse complement strand
CTGTTCGTGGCCTTGCTGCTGGACGTCATCGCATTCAGCGCACAGCTCTATCTCAGCGGCGGCGGCATGAATCCGTTCATCGCGCTGTATCTGCTGCAGATCGCCCTGTCGGCGGTGCTGCTCAGCGCACCGGCGAGCTGGACCATAGTGGCAGTCACGTGTCTGGCGTTCGTGCTGCTGACCTTCTTCAACGAGCCGCTCGTCATTCCCGCGTACTACAACGGACGTTTCGATCTGCATCTGTTCGGCATGTTCGTGTGTTTCGCGCTGAATGCAGCACTGCTGGTGGTGTTCGTGACGCGGATGGATCGCAATCTGCGCGAGCGTGACGCGCGCGTGGCGAAGCTGCAGAGACAGGCCACCGAAGAAGATCACATCGTCCGTCTGGGTCTGCTGGCTTCCGGTGCGGCGCATGAACTCGGCACACCGCTGGCTTCGGTCTCAGTGATTCTCGGCGACTGGCAGCACATGCCGGAGATCACGCGCAGTCCGGAACTGCGTGAGGATCTGGAGGAAATGCAGGCTGCGATCCGGCGCTGCAAGACCATCCTGCGCGGCATTCTGCTGTCTGCGGGCGAGGCGCGCGGCGAAGCGCCGGCCGTGACCACGCTGCATCAGTTTCTGCGTGACATCGTGAACGAGTGGTCGGAGCGCCACGCCGACAACACGCTGGCCTATCGCGCTGCGCCGGCGGACGACATCGACATCGTGTCGGATCCGGCGTTGCGGCAGGTCGTGACCAATCTGCTCGAGAATGCGTACGAGGCCTCGCCGCACTGGATCGGCCTGGAAGCGCAGTGTCAGGACGATGTCCTGCGGCTTGCCGTAACCGATGCCGGTCCGGGGTTTTCGCAGGCCATGCTCGAGAATTTCGGCCGTCCGTATCACTCGACCCGAGCGCGACAGGGCGCGGGGCTTGGTCTGTTTCTGGTGGTGAACGTCATTCGCAAACTCGGCGGCACCGTGGCTGCGCGCAACCGGGAGGAGGGCGGTGCTATCGTGACCATCGAGCTGCCGCTGGCGGCCCTGAAATATGCCGGACATGAACACCGCTGATACACCGGGCGATGACAAGCTGCTGCTGATCGTCGAAGACGATGCGGCGCTGACGCGCACGCTGCGGCGCTCCTTCGAGCGGCGCGGCTATCGCGTGCTGAATGCCGCTGACCACGACGCCGTTGTGGGACTGCTGCAGACGCAGACGCCGCGCTTTGCCGTGGTGGATCTGAAGCTGAATGGCGCATCGGGACTGGCCTGCGTGCAGACACTGCACGCGCACGATCCGCGCATGCGCATCGTTGTGCTTACGGGCTTTGCCAGCATTGCCACCGCGGTGGAGGCCATCAAGCTCGGCGCCTGTCACTATCTGGCCAAACCTTCGAACACCGACGACATCGAGGAAGCCTTCGGCAAGACCGCCGGCGACACCGAAGTCGCGCTCACCAGTCGACCCACCTCGATCAAGACGCTCGAGTGGGAGCGCATTCATCAGACGCTGGTAGACACCGACTTCAACATTTCCGAAACCGCGCGGCGGCTCGGCATTCATCGCCGCACTCTCGCGCGCAAGCTGCAGAAGCAGCGCGTGAAGTAGGACTGAGGGGTGGACGCCGCGGTGAGTCGGAACGGCCGCGTGTTCTAGCCTGGCTTCCCGCACAAGGACAGAAAGCCTGCCGCCATGAACGCGGCCATGCGCTTTTTCACAGCGGCGAAGTCGTCGGATTTGCACAGGCCGCCGGAGAGTTTGTCGATGCGGCCGGTACGCGCCAGTGTCAGCAGCAGCGCGCCCGTGACGAAGTGGTAGCCCCAGAAAATGTCTTCCTCGGCGCAGTGCGGCAAGGCCTTTTTCAGCAGGCTGATCAGTCGCAGCACGACCGGATCGAAGTGCTTGTCCATCAGATTCGCGCCCCACTCCGGGGTATTGGCGACCTGCGCACCGAGTGCGCCGTAGTTTTTCCAGGGCTCACCGCCTTCGATGTACAGATCGAGGTCGGTGTCGAGGAATGCGCGCAGGGCACCTTCGACCGTGGGCTTGCCTCTGGTGGCCGCGTCGTATTCATCCAGTGCCTGGATACGGCGCTTGCTCGTCACTACCGCGCGGCGCGCGAAGACCTCGTCGAACAATTTTTTCTTGTCCTTGAAGTAGTAATTCATGAGCGTGTGATGCACGCCGACGCGATGCGCCACGTCCTTGAGGGTCACGCCATACAGGCCATGCCGGGAAAACAGCTCCTCGGCCGTGTCGAGGATCGATTCCATCATTTCGGCGCGCTGTTCCGCCTTGGTGGTGCGCTTGCGCGCTGCCTTCGCCCTGGCGGCAGGTCGTTTGCGCGGAGTCTTTACAGATGCAGGCACTTCGTCGGCTCCCTCGTCTCGCACAGCGGAAGGCACGAACGTTCGGGCCCTGCGCCGCATTCTCTTGATCTTGTGTGCATTTTGTCGATCTTTGCCACAGATGCCAGTAGCAGTTGCGAACTGATGAAACGACGGGAGCATGACTCCGGTTCGTCGGCTGCACTGCACAGCGGCGCATCTGCACGTTCAACCGCTCACCCGCCAGGCGGTCCCGCCCCGTCACGCCCATTGGTTCGTCAACAGCGATTGACGGCAGCGCGGAGGATGAACAATACTCGCCTCACAATATTCACTCACGTGAGAGTGAGATATAGATCGACAGGCAGCAACAGGGGGAGGGCGGATCATGAAATTCGCGTATCGCGGCGCAGCCGGCGCGGCAATGCTGATGGGTTTGAGCGGTGCGCTGCCAGCGTGGGCGCAGCAGGCGGCGAAGCCGGTCAATGTCGGGACCGATGACGGCAGCGTGGCGGAGGTCGTGGTGGTGACCGGATCCTTCATCCGCGGCACCCCCGTCGATGCAGCCCTGCCGGTCGAAGTTCATACTCAGGCGGATCTCGAAGCGCAGGGTTCGCCCACCGCGCTGGAATTCGCCAAGAGCCTGACCATTTCCGGCCCGACCACCGGCGAGTCCTACTACTTCGGTGGCCCGACGCTGATCGGTTCGGTCAACTACAACCTGCGCGGCCTGGGATCGGACAAGACGCTGACCCTGCTGAACGGCCGGCGCATGGATATCAATACCGCCAATATTCCCTCGCTCGCGCTCGACCGCACTGAAATTCTCAAGGACGGCGCGGCCGTCATTTACGGCGCCGACGCAACCGGCGGCGTGGTGAACTTCATCACCCGCGAACGCTTTGTCGGTCTGGATCTGAGCGGCCAGTACAAGTACGTCGACGGCTCCGACGGCGACTACTCGGCCGGCATTCTCGGCGGCATCGGCGAAGGTCGCGTCAATCTGATGGTGTCTGCCGAGTATGAGCACCGCTCACGCCTGCATTCGCTCGAGCGCGACTTCACCAAGGACACGCTCGATCCCACCAAGCCCGGCTACAACCCCGCACCCTGGTCGACGCTGACCAATCTCGCCGGCTGGTTGCCGCTGGGTCCGCTGCCCGCAGTGCCGAGCGTAGCCAATGAATACGGCGCACCAGTCGCCGGCATCGTTTCCGATTTCACGCCGGAATCCTGCGCCGCGGTCGGCGGTCGCTACGACAACGCCTACACCTGCGCCTACAACTACATTCCCTACTACAACCTGGTCGAGGACAACGACATCTATCGCGGCTATCTGCAGCTCAATGCAGAAATCAACGACCGCACGGATTTCCACTTCGACGGTTCGTACGCGCGCGTGACGACGCCGCAGGTCTATGCCTCGCCCGCGCAGCCCATGGTTCGCGGACCGGCGCTGGCCACGGGTGCGACCTTCCAGATCTATGTGCCGATCGAGAATCCGTACGCCGCAGACTTTGCTGCGCGCAATGGCATCACCAACGCATCGGGTTTCTCGCCGGTCACGTATCGCCTGCTCGGTCACGGCGGCAACTACGCCTTCAGCAATGGCGGCGACGGCTACGGCGTTCCCGATCGCATCGACAACGAAATCTGGCGCGTGTCCGGTGGCTTCAAAGGCACGCTGGGCGACTGGGCCGGCGCGGCGCGCGACGTCGGTTACGACTTCGCCGTCACGTACAACCACGCAAACCTCTACAACACGCATCCGGACACGATCGGTTATCGCCTGCAGCAGGCGCTCAACGGTTTCGGCGGACCGAACTGCCAGGCGCAGGATCTCGATCCGTCGCGCTTCGGCACGCAGAACCCCGCTGCGGCTGGCCAGAACGGCTGCATGTGGTGGAATCCGTTCTCCACGTCGTTCGCCGAACAACCGGTGCGCGGCCTCGCGAATCCGAACTACGTCGCGGGCGATGAAAATTCACTGGAACTGACCCGCTGGCTGTTCGATCCGCGAGCCACGACCACCATCAACGAGAACACGACAGTCGATCTGGTATTCGACGGCACGCTGGGACTTACCCTGCCCGGCGGCGATCTCGGCTGGGCCGTCGGCGGTCAGTACCGCGACGTGAAGAGCCGCGAAGACATTCCCGATCCGCTCTACAACGGCAGTCTGGCCTGCGAATGGCCGACGGAATTCACCAGCGCCAATGGCGTGGGCTCGCCGAATCTGCCCGCGTCGCCGCTGCCGACCACCGATCCGAACTTCCGTGGCTGCACGCCCGACAGCCCCGGACCGTTCGTGCTGTTCGCACCGAATCCGCCCGACTCGGTGGGTCGCCACCAGTATTCGGTCTTCGGCGAACTGCAGGTGCCCGTGCTGCCGACGCTGGATTTCCAGCTCGCAGCGCGCAAGGAAGAATTCTCCGATGGCCTGGGCGCGACCGTGTACAAGATCGCCGGCAAATGGAATGCCTGGGGTCCGCTGTCGTTCCGCGGTTCCTATGGCACGAACTATCAGACGCCGCCGCTCGGTGTCGTGCCTGGCCAGGTCACGGTCGCCGCACGTACCTATACGGTCGCAGCCGGCAACTGGCTCGGCGCGCAGTTCATCACCGATGCCGATCTGAAGCCTGAAACTGCCAAGTCCTGGAACTTCGGCGCGATCTGGCAGAGTGACGGCTTCGGCGACGGCCATCGCTTCCAGTTCATCCTCGACTACTTCGACATCCGCACCGAGGATCAGATCGGTCAGGTGGCCGATCCGAACCAGATCGCAAGTCTGGTCTTCAATGGTGCCGGCGGCACCATCACCACCTGCGATCCGAGCCAGCAGCCGCTGCTCAACCGCATCACGTTCAACGTGCCGTGTGCGGTGGGTCTGAGCGGTGTGGGCAGCTTCTCCTCGGTGTCGACGCGCTACGGCAATGGCCCCGGTCAGACCACCAACGGCGTCGATCTGCAGACGATGTACTCGTTGCCCGCCGGTCCCGGCGATCTGACGCTGACGCTCAATGCCACCCGCGTGCTCGAACTGCGTACGGGTCCGACCTCGCTCGATGG
>DASTRD010000148.1:0-7369 GCA_035761425.1 Povalibacter sp. | reverse complement strand
CAGTACAACGATGTATGCAACCACCGTGACAGAAGGTTCAAACGACTGTCGGACTTCGGCATGCTGCATCGTCCTTGAAGGCGAATTAACCAACTTTTCCCCAATCAGGAGAGAACCATGCCCAATACCATTCGCCTGCATCGTGTACTGCGAGCCAAAGCCGAACGCGTCTATCGCGCCTTCCTGGATGCGGAGGCCATGGTCAAGTGGTTGCCGCCGCACGGCTTCACCGGCAAGGTCCATCAGCTCGATGCCCGGGTCGGCGGGACCTACAAGATGTCATTCACCAATTTTTCGACGGGCAGCTCGAATTCGTTCGGCGGCAAGTTCCTCGAACTCGTGCCCAACCAGCGCATCCGTCACACCGACAGTTTCGACAACCCCGGGCTGCCGGGCGAGATGGTCACCACCATCGAGATCCGCGAGGTGTGGTGCGGCACCGAACTCAACGTCACGCAGGAAGGCATCCCGGACGCCATTCCGGCCGAAGCGTGCTACATGGGCTGGCAGGAATCGCTGACCCTGCTGGCACAGCTCGTCGAACCGGAAATTCCTGACGGCGCCTGAGAGACCGGCGAGGGACGAAGTGTGAGCGTGGGCATCGGCGTGAACCGGGAGAGAAACATCTTCCGCTCACCTCGATGTTCGCCTCATGCCTCGCGCCTGTCTCCCTGCTATGTTTGCGCGTATGCGCAAGCTTCTCGTTTTCCAGCACTCGGCGCGCGAACCGCTCGGCATTCTCGATCCCATGCTGCGGGCCGCGGGCTTTCGTGTGCGGTATGTGAATTTCGCGCGACATCCTGACACGCTGCCCGACGTCAGCCGTTATAACGGCCTCATCGTGCTGGGTGGGCCGATGAATGTCGATCAGCAGGATCGGTTTGCGCACCTGTCGGTAGAGATCGATGCCATCCGCGAAGCGCTGCGTCGGGACATGCCGGTGCTCGGCATCTGTCTCGGTGCGCAACTATTGGCGGCGGCGTTGGGCGCGAGCGTGCGACCCAACCCGGTCCGCGAGATCGGCTGGTATCGCCTGCATCCCACGGCGGCCGCACAGTCCGATCGACTGGGCCGCCATCTCGACGGCAGTCAGCATGTATTTCAGTGGCATGCCTACACCTTCGATCTGCCGCACGGTGCCATCCATCTGGCGAGCACGCCGACCTGTCCCAATCAGGCGTTCCGCCACGGCGAGCGCGCATATGGATTGCAGTTTCACCTCGAAGCCGATCAGGAACTGATCCAGCGCTGGCTGCACGTTCCGGAATACCGCGCCGAGGTCGAAGCGGCCGGGACCGATCACCGGCTCGAGCATCTGCTGCGCGACACGCACGGACACGTGGCCGCAGCCCGCCATCTCAGCGAGCAGGTCTTCAGCGACTTCATCGCACTGTTCAATCTGCCGCCGAAGGTCAGGCTGGCGAGTCGCTGAAATGCCCTCCGGTCTTTCTGCTCGACAGCGGAACTTCGCTGACTCCCTGCGAATCTCGCATGCGGCGCTTGCGTGGCCGCGGGTATGATCTGGAAAGTACCGTCTCTCACCATGGTCGCATCGCAGGTGAATTCATGAACGAAAGCACTGGCAAACTGATTCTGCGTCTGAGTCTGGGCATCCTGGTGCTTCTGCATGGCATCGCCAAACTGATGCACGGCATCGGCTTTATTTCCAACACCGTCCATGCCGCAGGCTTGCCGGGCTTCGTAGCCTACGGCGTGTATGTGGGCGAGGTTGTCGCCCCAATCCTGGTCCTGCTCGGGTGGTACTCGCGCATCGGGGCTGCGGTCATTGCGGTCAACATGGTGTTCGCGATTGCGCTGGTACACAAATCGCAGCTCGCGGCACTGAGCGAGACCGGCGGCTGGGCTCTCGAACTGCAGGGCATGTTCCTGTTCACCGCAGTCGCGATCGCGTTGCTTGGACCGGGTCGCTTCAGCATCAACCAGAAGTAGTCCTGGTGCGGCTGTTCATGGCGCGGCACGTTTCTGCGGCGTGCTATCTTCCTGCCGCAACATGCGGTACTGGAGCTGTGCGATGACTCTGGATTTCTCGTGGTTCCATTCAGGACGCACCGCGCTCGCCGGCGCGTGCGCTGCGGCAGCGTGCGCGGTGCTGACGTACGGTCAGGCGCATGCGTTCGGTTTCGATGACGTGGCTGCGCAGGCGCAGGAACAGGCCCGGCATCCTTATGTGGCCGGCAGTCGCAAGCCACCCGCTGAACTGGCGGGACTCACGTACGATCAGTATCGCGACATCCGCTTTCGTCCGGATCACGCACTCTGGCATGCCGAGCAGGTGCCCTTCGAGCTGATGTTCTTTCATCTCGGCAAGTTCCAGACCGAGAACGTGCGCATCAACGAGGTGACGTCGAACGGCGTGCGGCACATTCCCTATCGCAGCAGCGACTTCGACTACGGCAAGAACAAACTCTCGCCGCAGCGCTGGGGGGATCTCGGCTTCGCCGGCTTTCGTGCGCACTATCCGCTCAACAACGGCGAGTACAAGGACGAGCTGGTCGTATTCCTCGGCGCCAGTTATTTCCGTGCGCTCGGCGCCGGACAGCGCTACGGCCTGTCGGCACGCGGACTTGCCATCGACACAGTCGGCGGCAGCGGCGAGGAATTTCCGCGCTTCAAGGAATTCTGGATCGTGAAGCCCGCCGAGGATGCGAAGGTGCTGACGATCTATGCATTGCTCGATTCGCCGCGCTCGAGCGGCGCGTATCAGTTCGACGTCCATCCCGGCACTGAAACGGTGATGGAGGTGCGTGCCCGGGTGTTCCTGCGAGCGAAGGTGGCGACCCTCGGCCTCGCGCCGCTGACCAGCATGTTCTTTTTCGGTGAAAACCAGCCGCATCGCAGCGATTTCCGGCCGGAAGTGCATGACTCGGATGGCCTCATGGTCGCCATGAGCAGCGGCGAATGGATCTGGCGTCCGCTGATCAATCCGAAGCAGGTGCTGACGACCTCATTCTCGATGCAGTCGCTGCGCGGTTTCGGCCTCATGCAGCGCGACCGCAAATTCAGCGACTACGAAGACAGCGAAGCAAGTTACGAACTGCGGCCGAGCGCCTGGGTCGAGCCCACCGGGTCCTGGGGCCCGGGCAGAGTCGAACTGGTGCAGCTCAGCACGCCCGATGAGACCAACGACAACATCGTTGCGTACTGGGTGCCGGATCGGGTGCCTGCTCCGCTGCAGCCGCTCGATTTCTCCTATCGACTGCACTGGCAAGGCAAGGACCAGCAGCGCCCGCCGGGCGGCTGGGTCGTGCAGACGCGTGCGGGCCGCGGTTTCGCCGAACTCGCCGCCGACGAGCAGCAGTACGTTGTGGATTTCACCGGACCGAAGCTCGATCCGCTGCCCGCCGATGCGCAGGTCAAGGCCATGGTCTCCGCGCCGGCGAACGGCAAGATCCTCGAGAGCAATGCGTACCGGGTGGATGCGACCGGCATGTGGCGCATGACCCTGCGCGTCAAGCAGCTCGACACGTCGAAGCCGACAGAACTGCGCGGCTACCTGCAAAGCGGCGAGGATGTGCTGACTGAAACCTGGAGCAATATTCTGCCGGCGAAGTAGGAGTTGCCGGTTCTCTTCGTGGGTGCGACCTGGCTCCGCGAGTTACTTTTCCAGGCAGTATTCCTTCTCGCGGACTTCGCGTCCGAAATTCCTGGCTACCTCGGTGATCGTCGCGCCCACATATGCGTACTGACGTGAGAACGGCGGCCACCGGTCGCCCATGCCGATGGCGTCGTTGATCACCAGTACCTGACCGTCGCACGCGGGACCGGCCCCAATGCCGATTGTCGGTACCGGGAGCGCGCGCGTGATCTTTTCGCCGAGCGTCGCCGGGATGTGTTCGAGCACCACCAGGAACGCGCCGGCCTGCGCAATGGCAACGGCTTCCTGCAGCACGCGTTCGGCATCGCGTTCGTCGCGACCGACCTGACGGAAGCCCTGCGATGTCTGCGGCGTCAATCCGGTGTGACCCACCACATCGATGCCGTGTGCGATGAGGTGTCGGATCACATCCAGCTTCGGTCCTTCGAGCTTTACGCTGTCGGCGCCGGCTTCGAGCAGACGCCGTGCGCTGGCGAGCGCCGTCTGCGGATCGCGATCGCTGTCGTACGGCAGGTCGCCGATGATGTGTGTCTGCGGCGCGCCGCGGCGCACGGCACCGATGTGATAGACGATGTGGTCGATCGTGACCTCGCGCGTGCTGGCAAAGCCCATCTCCACCATGCCGACGGTGTCGCCCACCAGGATCACGGGTATGTCCGCATGCTCCAGACAACGTGCTATCGGCGTGGTGTAGGCGGTGAGCATGGGAATGGCCGTCACCGACTTCATCTGCCGCAAGGAGAGTGCGCTGTGTTTCATGTGTACGCCGCCTCGCAGATATGCCTCGATACTGTACCGTTTGCCCGACACGGCGTCGCGACCTTGCGCCGCAGCGGAACCTGTACAGGACTTGCTCCGTTCGCGTATGTTCGCGCGGTTCCCGCCTCGATCAAGGACCCGGCCAATGACCCACTTCCGCACTCTGAGGGCTGCCGCACTCATGTGTATCGGATCGCTGCTCGCGACAACGTCTGCCAGCGCGCAGCAGATGCGCGACCCGCAGATCGAAGCACTCATTGCGAAGATGACCATCGAGGAGAAGGCGGGGCAACTCACCATTCTGGCCGATGAGCCGCGCAATTCTGCCGAAGGGGTCAATCCGGCGTTCCGTCGCAACAAGCTCGATACGATGCTCAGAGACGTGCGCGCCGGCCGCGTCGGCGCACTGTTCAACGGCATCGGCGTGAAGATCGGTCGCGACACGCAACGCATCGCAGTGGAAGAGTCGCGCCTGAAGATTCCGCTGCTCTACGGCGCCGACGTGATACACGGCTTTCGTACGGTGTTTCCGATTCCGCTCGCCGAAGCATCGAGCTTCGAACCTGAGCTGGCCCGGCGTACCGCGCGCGTCGCGGCGATCGAGGCGACTGCTGCAGGACTGCACTGGACGTTTGCGCCCATGGTCGACATCGCGCGCGATCAGCGCTGGGGTCGTGTATCCGAGGGTGCGGGTGAAGACGTCTATCTCGGCAAGCTCTTCGCAGCCGCGCGTGTACGCGGATTTCAGGGCGATGACCTGACGGCGGCCGACGCCATGCTCGCCACGCCGAAACATTTTGCTGCCTACGGTGCGGTAATGGGCGGCATGGAATACAACACGGTCGAAATCTCCGAGCAGACACTGCGCGAAGTGCATCTGCCGCCGTTCAAGGCGGCGTTCGATGCCGGTGCGCTCACGACCATGAGTTCGTTCAACGACATCAACGGCGTGCCGGCGTCGGGGAATCGCTGGTTGCAGACGCACGTGCTGCGCGAGGAATGGGGCTTCAAGGGCTTCGTGGTTTCCGATTACACCTCCGACTATGAACTGATTGCGCATGGATACGCTGTGGATGAAGCCGATGCCGCACGCATCGCGCTGACGGCGGGTGTCGACATGAGCATGCAGAGCTATGCCTACATCCGCAGCATTCCCAAACTCGTGGCGGCCGGCAAACTGCCGATGGCGGTGGTCGATGAAGCCGTCCGTCGCGTGCTGTATGTCAAGAAGGCCATCGGCCTGTTCGACAATCCGTACCGCTCGCTCGATGCGGCTCGCGAACGCAGCGAGATCGGCACGCCGGAACATCGCGAGCTCGCGCGCGAAGCGGCACGCCGTTCGATCGTGCTGCTCAGGAACGACAAGCATGTGTTGCCGCTGTCGAAGAATGCCCGCATCGCATTGATCGGCCCGCTGGGGGATGACCCGGACAATCTGTTCGGTCCGTGGACGCTGTTCGGCAAGAGCAGCGAGTCCGTTACGGTGAAGCAGGGATTGCAGGACGCAGGCTTCGCGACTGTCAACGTGGTGCGCGGCTCGGAAATAAATGCTGCCATTGCCGGCGGGATCGATGCAGCCGTTGCCGCTGCAAGAGCATCCGATGTGGTGCTGCTCGCCATCGGCGAGGGCGAAAAGATGAGCGGCGAGGCGCAATCGCGGACCCAGATCGTGGTGCCCGAAGCCCAGCAACGACTTGCCGAAGCCGTGTCCGCGACGGGCAAGCCTGTTGTGGTCCTGCTGAGCACCGGCCGTGCGCTGGCACTGCAAGGCGCCGTAAAGAAGGCTGATGCCATCGTGCTCAACTGGTTTCTGGGCTCGGAAGCGGGGCACGCCATCGCCGACGTACTGACCGGCGAATACAACCCGTCCGGTCGGCTGCCCGTCAGCTTCCCCAACGACTCCGGCCAGGAGCCGTACTACTACAATCACCGCAGCACCGGTCGTCCCGTCGTGTCGACGGATACGGAAGCATTCAAGGCGAAGTATCGCGAGACGCTCAACGAGGCGCTGTATCCGTTCGGTTACGGCCTGAGCTATTCGAACATCGCCTATACGGATCCGCAGGTGAGTGCAGCAACGCTGCCCTGGGACGGCACCATCACTGTCTCCGCACGCGTGACCAATACGGGTACTCGCAGTGCCGAGGAAGTCGTGCAGCTCTACATCCATGATCGCGTCGCCAGCATCACCCGCCCCGTGCGTGAGCTCAAAGGCTTTCGCAAAGTGAAGCTGGAGCCGGGCGCAAGCACCGAGGTGTCGTTTGACATCAGTCGCAGGGACCTGGAGTTCGTCGGCCCCGCTGCGACCTGGATTGCCGAGCCCGGACTGTTCGACGTGTGGGTCGCTGCATCGTCGGCCAGCGGCAAGCCGGTGCAGTTCACCTTGAGCGAGCCGTGAGACAGGTGATGGAGGTGATGGAGGTGAGCCATCCACGTGCATCGCCGGCGTTCATCGTATGTTGCTTTCACCACTTTCCTCATCGATGAGATGGCCTGCGGCAGTGACGTCCGACTGAAGTCGGACCCACAGGATAATCAGCGGCACTACCTTCTCCTGCGTGCCGCCATGCTAATGTCCGCTGCGCGTACTGACCCTGCGAAGCTTCCGACCGAGGAGCCCCTGTGACCGAATTCGTGAAATCTGTCGATGGGTGGATCTGGAGTTCAGCACTCATCTACCTGTGTCTGGGCGCGGGGCTGTATTTCTCCATCCGCACACGCTTCATGCAGGTGCGTGGCTTTACCGAAATGATCCGCCTGATCGCCGGTGGCAAGACGTCCGCGGCCGGTGTGTCGTCGTTTCAGGCGCTCGCCATGTCGCTGTCAGGTCGCATCGGTGTAGGGAACATCGCGGGCATCGCCACGGCAATTGCCGCCGGTGGGCCCGGCGCAATTTTCTGGATGTGGGTGATGGCCTTTCTCGGGGCCTCCACGTCCTACATCGAATGCACGCTGGCGCAGATCTACAAGCAGAAGGATGACCATGGCCAGTAC
>DASTRD010000147.1:0-7812 GCA_035761425.1 Povalibacter sp. | reverse complement strand
GCGCGATCGCAATCGCGCCAGCGTTATCGCGTGGTCGGTCGCGAATGAAACGCCGATCAGCGAGTCGCGTACGCGCTTTCTGAAGTCGCTGGTCGATACCGCACGCTCGCTCGATGCAACGCGGCTGGTATCGGCGGCGATGGAGGTCCACGTCGATCCGGCCGACAACAACCATCGCATCGTCGATGATCCGTTCGGCGCATACACCGACCTGCTGAGTTTCAATCAGTACATCGGCTGGTACGACGGCCTGCCGGAAAAGCTGCAGAAGATCCGCTGGACCCTGGGCTACGACAAGCCGGTAATGATCAGCGAGTTCGGGGCAGGCGCGCTGCAGGGCATGCACGGCGCCCCCACGGCGCGCTTCACCGAGGAATACCAGGAAGAACTCTATCGTCAGACGCTGGCCATGCTGCAGAAAATGCCGCAATGGCGCGGAGCCACGCCGTGGATCCTGGTGGATTTCCGCTCACCGCGCCGGCCGCTGGCCAACATTCAGGATGGCTGGAACCGCAAGGGACTGATTGGCGAGAACGGCACGAAAAAGAAGGCGTTTTACGTGCTGCGGGATTTCTATGAGGGCGTCGCCCGTCGCGAAACCGGACTGCATTGACGCCGCAGCACTCACGCGACCGGACTGCGCGTTGTCAGGCGGCGCCGTATTCCCGGTGAACGAACAGCTTGAGCATCTCGTCGAGTTCGACGGGATTGACCGGTTTGGTCATGTAGGCATCCATGCCGGCGCGCAGGCAGCGCTCGCGGTCACCGCTCATGGCATGCGCCGTGAGCGCGACGATGGGAATACGATGGGATGAGCCTGCTTCCCGGCGACGGATCTCCGTCGTGGCATCGAAACCGTCCATCAGCGGCATCTGCACGTCCATGAAGATCAGATCGAATGCATCGCGCTTCATCGCATCCAGCGCAGCCTGACCGTTCGCCGCAGTCACGACCCGGTGACCGCGTTTGGCCAGCAGGCGCTGCATCACGAGCTGGTTCACTGCATTGTCCTCTGCCAGCAGGATGCTGAGTCCGCTACCCTCTTCCGCAGGTGCGGACGCACGCAGAGATGCGACGTTCGACACCACACTCACACTCAGCATGCGCAGCAACGTGTCGCGCAGTTCGGACGTGCGCACCGGTTTGGGAATGTAGCCGCTGACTCCGAGGTGGCGGCAGCGGGAAATCTCGTCGCGTTGTCCGGCAGAAATCAGCATGACCGTGCCGGCCACACCCAGGCCGTCGCGTTCGCGGATCTGCGTGACCAGCGTCGCGCCGTCCGTGCCCGGCATGTTCATGTCAGCCAGCAGAATGGTGACTGGATTGCCTGCACGTGCCTGCGCTTCCAGCGTGGTCATTGCGGTTGCAGCGTCGGGCGCTTCCTTGACGCGCATCTGCCAGCGCGACAGCGTCTCGACCAGCGCGCGACGACTGGAGGCGTTGTCATCGACGACCATGATGCGCACGCCACGCAACGGTGCCGCGGCGTTGTCCTGCGCTGCTGCAGTCTGTACGCGTCCCAGCCTGAGCGTGAAATGAAATTCGCTGCCACGGCCGGGTTCACTGTCGACCCACACACGTCCGCCCATCAGCTCGATCAGTCGCGAGGAAATCGTCAGGCCGAGGCCCGTGCCGCCGAACTGCCGCGTCGTGGAGGAATCTGCCTGGACGAAGGGCTTGAAGATCTGTTCGCGGCGCTCAGCCGGAATACCGATACCGGTATCGATGACGGAGATCTGCAAGTTGCAATGACTCGCGTCGCCGCCAGTCACGCGAGCGCGCAGCACGACCTCGCCCTCCATCGTGAACTTCACCGCATTGCCGACCAGATTCAGCACAACCTGGCGCAGGCGGTGCCCGTCGCCCAGGAGCAGCGGCGGTACGGCGACATCGATGTCGCTGACCAGTTCGAGACCCTTCTGATGCGCACGCAGTGCAACGACCTTGAGCGCCGCCTCGAGCGTCTCGCGGACGTCGAACTCCATGGTATCCACTTCGAGCCGGCCCGCCTCGATCTTGGAGAAATCGAGAATGTCGTTGATGACGTTCAGCAGTCCGTCGGCGGAGAGCTTCATCGTCTCGATGTACTCGCGCTGTTCACGGGTCAACTCGGTATCCAGACACAGCTCACTCATACCGAGGATGCCGTTGAGCGGCGTGCGGATCTCGTGGCTCATGTTGGCCAGGAATTCGCTCTTCGCCTGATTGGCGGCTTCCGCGGCCTCGCGCGCACGCAGCAGGGTCGCCTCTGCCTCCTTGTGCAGAGTGACGTCGTTGGACACACCAAGCACGCGTGTCGCTACACCGTGCTCATCGAGGATGGGGCGCTTGACCGTATGCATCCAGCGCTTCTGACCGCGCCCGTCCGTGCACGACTCCTCGGGCACGATCTTCTCGCGGCGCGAATCCATGACTTCGTGGTCATCGATGAAATACGCGCGCGCCTCATCCTCCGGGATGCCGATGTCGGTATCGGTACGCCCGATCATCTGTTCCGGCGTGCGGCCATAGGCCTCTGCCATGGCGCGGTTGGCCAGCGTAAAGCGGCCGGCGCGATCCTTGACGAAAATGTAGTTCGGGCACATGTCGATGACCTGGCGCAGAAAGTCGCGCTGGCCATTGATCTCGGAAGTCTGTGCCTGCACGCGCCGCCGCAGCGCGAGCACCCACAACGCCGCGACGCAGACGACCAGCAGCAGGACGGACAGCACCGGCCAGGCGCGTCGCATGTCCCACCAAGGCGCCGCCTTCACCAGTTGCAGGTCATCGAGCGAACGCATCAGCAATCGGAACGAAACCGGATCGCTCGCATAGACGCGGATGGTGGAGCGTTGCCGCTGCACGTCGGTGATGCCGACCACGCGCAGCACGCTGCCATCGCGCAGATCGCCGATATTCAGACGGCCGTCGAGCACGGCGTTGAACGTCGTATGGCCGTCGTGCAGAACCAGCGTCTGCTGTGTCGGCGTTCCGACCTGATTGAGCAGTCGCGCCTCGATGGATACGAGACGATTGTCGAGGGTGCCCTTCAGGACATCCTCGGGAGTGACGACCTGCGCCTGAACCGGTTTGTGGGCATCGAGACGGTGAATCGTGGCGTCGGTCAGCACCGGGCCGTTGTCCGTGGGCGAGGGATATCCGATGGCATCGATGACGTCGCCGACGGTGACCGCGCGATCCTGCGATTGGACGCGCAGGCTGCCGCTGTCGTCCTGCATGTAGATGTAATCGACGCTGCGCATCGTGACCACGCCGCGTACCCGGGCGCGCCGCGTGCTCTGATCCGTCCCGGAAAAGCGCAGCAGATTGCTGATCTCACGCAGCGGCAACGCCGAGCTGTGCGAGTCCGACTGCGAATCGATGATCTCGATGAAGCGGGGCGAATCGACGAACATCCGATAACCGGTCAGCACGCGCTCCGACGTGAACGATGTGGCGAATGCACCGCGGACCCGCACGCGTCGATCGGTCAGCTTCTGGCTGATATCAGGGTCTTCACTCCTGACCATGGTGACAGCGACGGGGCCGATCGCCGTCATCAGATTGAACGAGTAGCCCCAGACGGTGCGCTGAATGGGGCGCGCCACACCTTCGATCTGTACCCAGCGCGAGTCGTAGGAGCCGGACGGCGCAATCTCCGGATCGACTTTTTCACCGGCGGGCAATTGCATGTGTCCGAGCATCTCCAGCTGCGGATGAATGATGACGGGCGCAAAGCCGCCAGCCCATGTCAGTCCGCGCAGACGCACGCGTGAACCGACGTCCACGTGAGCGAGCGCCTGGTCGGACGCGTCGACATAGATGCCTTCGTTTCCCGACTGGATGAAGTAGTGATCGCTGCGTGGATCGACGATGGTGATCACACCCACCAGATCGACCGGATAGGCGCGACTGGCAACATCGCTCTGCATGCGGCGGATCGCCGCGATGCTGGTCATGACCGGCAGCGCGCTGTCGTCAGCGTCTCCGATCTGCGCCGCCGCTTTCGGAATCGCAACGACGTCGGCGCGCTGCAGCGTAATCGTGAAGCGCCGCGGCGTGGGCCAGCCCACAGCTTCGATGAGGTCTCCGGGTTGATAGTCCTGCGCGGTGACAGTTTCCACCGGCAGCACCAGTCCGCCGTTGCGGGTCAGCAGCACACGCGGACTCTGGGCGCCGATCACCTCTGTGTGAATACGGACGCGATGACCCTGTGCCACCCATTTCGGATCGGTAATGAGCGCACGCACCGAAGGCGCCAACGGAATGTCCTGCGGCGCGCGATCGGTGATCACGATGTCTGCGCGCGATGCGACCTGCAGCAGGGGGCCCAGTTCGTTGTTGTTGGCAACCGCCTCTTCCCACGGGTTGTAGTCGGTCTGCACGACACCGCGCACCGTGACTCGCGTGTCGAGCAGGAGCTGCGCACTGAGCGTCTGACCTTCCTCGACCGCCACCGGCAGACGCAGGCCGTTGTCGGCGATCTCGATCAGCATGCGGCCGCCGTCACGCTTGGCGGCACGGACGATGCCGCTCGTTTCGACGCGAATCGCCTCGCGCGTACCCGGATCGGAGAACAGATCCGGCAGCGGCTGCGCGTCAGCTTCCGGCAGCGTGCCGCGCCGTGAATCCTCGATGCGCAAATCGTCTGCAAGCGTAACGCTCTTGCGTCCAGCGGCGGCGTCGTAGGCCACTTTGATGGTGGCGCGCAGAACCAGACGATCGCCCACGTTCGGCAGCGGCAGCGACCCTTGCGGGTAGATGCGCATGCCGCCGATTTCATCCTGCAGATAGTAGAAGCCCTGTTCGGGACTGACGAAGGTGACGACGCCGCTCAGCCGCACGCGATTGCCGGCATCGATCTGGCGCAGATCGTTCAGACGCGTGATGGGCTCGCCAAACCACGCGGCGCGGGTCTTGGCGGCGAACGGCATCAGCAGCGCGATCCCGCAACCCAGCGCCAGCACGGCGAGAACGACAAGCGTGCGCCAATGCCCCGCGATGCGCAGCACTGCGGGGCCGATCGGATTTATCAGCTTGCTCGTCACTGTCTTGATTGCGTGTGCGCGGGCCCGGACGACCCGACACCTCCAGAAGCACTGCCCTTGATGCCTGTTACGGCGACCGCTTCCGGAACTGTATGTCTCTGAGCGCCCGAGAATAGTGAGGAAGCTCTCCCTTCCGGGAGAGAAGACATAACCTGCGGCGTATTTTCCGGCCGGGACTCAGACATTCCCCCAGAAGGACCATGAGGCGATGGAGCGCGAGGGGCCTGTCGCGTCGGTTCGCCACGGCCCCATCAGATAGCGGTCAGAACAGCTCCCCACCGCCGCTGCGCAGCATCTGTGCCCGGACCAGCGGAATGGGAGGGCCGCCAAACGAGAGGAATTCGTCGTGGAACTGACGCAGCTTGCCGCCCGGATTTTCCTGCATCCAGTCGCTGCGCAGCTTGCGGATCATCAGCTTGCCCATGGTGTAGTTGAGATATGCCGGATCGTAAGTGCCGCGCGCAGCCTGCTGGCGGGCATTGCCCGCATCCTGATACGCCTTTTCGCGAAACATCCGTTCGCACTCAGCAACCTTCATCCCCTGCGTATGCAGACCGATCGCGCAGACGAAGCGCACGTTACGCAGCAGTGCATTCAACAACTGACCGATGTGCCGCTCCGGATCGTTCCGGGCGAGTCCTTCTTCGACCATCATCTCTTCGGTGTAGTGCGCCCAGCCCTCGGCGAAGGCGTAGCCGACCATGAGCTGACCGAAGCGCCACGACGAGCGATTCGAATGCAGAAACTGCAGGAAGTGGCCCGGCCATACTTCGTGCACCGAAGTGAAAAGCAGGTCGGCTTCGCCGGGGATGTAGGCAAGCTGTTCGGCCTTGCTCCAGGTCGGATCCGGTGGCGCGATGTAGTACACCGAAGGCATGTTCTTTTCGTACGGACCGGGAATGGAAATGTATGCGGAGTTCTGCGCCTTGTACGCGGGCGCCTGCTCGACCCTGGCTTCCTCGGTACCGGGAATGCTGACGATGTCATGGTCGACAACGAACTGCCGCAGCATCGTCAGCTGTTCGCGCGCTGCCGCGACCGGTCCATTCGCCGGCTTTCTGGCCGCCTGTCTGGCCACGCATGCTGCAATCGAACCGCCTGCGAGATATTCCCGGCACGCCTTGGTGAGTGCCGCCAGATTGCGTTCGAGGTCGGCCTGACCGATCTGCATCAATCTGTCGAGCGGTGTAGTGACACCCTCGGTCATCCGCAGCATGTCCGCAAATCGTTGCGGGCCGAGTGCGAAATCCTCGGTGGCCTGTTCGCGCTGCGACTCTATCCAGCGCGCTGTCTGCGTCATGGCGTGGGCAGCGAGTTCGATAGCGGCCTTGAGCTCCGACTGCAGCGCCGGATCGGTCACGTCGGCAAATGCCTGCGGCACATCCTTGCGAAAGTATTCCGCAAATCCATCGAAGCCCTTCGTGCCGTAGTCAACGAAGGTCGCCGGCATGGGTGTCCGGAGGTTGCTGCGAATCTGACTGAGCGCCGTCGGCAGCGCCTTGCAGTACTTGATGAATGCGCGCAGCCGCTGATCGGGCGCAGCGTACGGCACGGTCACGTAGGTGTCCGGGTCGAGTCCGTAGTCGAAGTAGTACGACACATTGGTCGATGGCAATTTCGCATCGCGCAGCCAGAAGAGGTCATTGTCGATGCTCGCGAGCACGTAATCGCGCTGGAACCGCTGCTCACCCGACAGCGCGGAGGCCGGGAAACCCTCAGCCTCGGCGCGCGCCTTCTCCAGCCACGTGATGGTGCTGGCGATTCCCTCTGCGCTCCAGTCCGGCAACTGGCCGTCGAAGTCATGCCGTCCCGAACCCACGGCGAAGGTGGGATTGTGGACGAAATAGTCTTCGATGAACTTGTCGACGAAACTCGGCCAGTTGGTCGGGCGCGCGGGCACATCGTGTGTCTCGCGCGGTGATTGCGAAGCAGAGTTGTCGCAGGCCGACAGGAACGCCGTCCCCGCCAGACAGGCGAGCACCGTGAGGATTCTCGAAAGTGAACTCATTGGCTCTCTCCGCTCGACCACAGTGAACTCGATCGCGCGCGATCAGACGCACGACCCGATTCGATGCTGCGCGCAGCAACGACTTGCTGCCGGGTCACCGCGTCGGCACACGCGCTGGTCACGAACGCTCTTCAGAACAACGAACGCAGCAGCATCGAGTACGCCTGCGGCGTCAGCAGCGCGACGAACAGCAACCCCGCAACTGCGCCGCCCAGATGCGCATCGTGATTGATGCGCCCCTGCTGCTGTCTGGAGGCATACCAGGTGTAGGCCAGGTAGCCCACCGCAAACAGCGGCGCCGGAATCGGGATGGGAATGGGCAGGATGATCAGGGACTGGTTCGGAAAATAAATGATCGACGCAAACAGTACCGCAGCAATGGCTCCCGACGCGCCCAGGCAGGCGTAGGCCGGATTGTTGCGCTGGTTGATCCAGGTGCCCATGTGGCTGAGCAACAGGCCTGACCCATAGAGCACGACGAACCAGAAGGTTCCCAGAAAGCGCTCGAGCGGAAAGGCAAAGAACCAGAAGGTCATCATGTTGAACAGCAGATGCATCAGATCGGCATGCATGAACGCACTCGTCACCACCGTCGCGTATTGCCGACGCCGCACCAGCCAGTACGGGCGGAAGAGGCTGCGATCCAGCAGCGCAGGCGATCGATAGATCCCGATGAGGCTCGCCACGATGGTGACGATGAAAATGACTGTGCACGCAGGTGCGCCGACAAATCTCACTTATTTTTTCCTTCTGAACGGCGAAGCTCATTTCATGCGA
>DASTRD010000146.1:0-37623 GCA_035761425.1 Povalibacter sp. | reverse complement strand
AAGGCGCAGTTCGCAGGCGCGGTGGTATTGGCGTTTGCAGCGGGCGTGCTTGTCGGCGCGCCACGCTACGACGTACAGCCATCCGCCATCGTCTCGCAGCAGCAGGCGAAACAGGAGAACTTCGGCTGGGGCACGCTGTACACGTATTTCGCAGGCGAGAGTTACGGAACGAAGGACGGGCTCGCCGCCGTCGCGGTCATCAAGCCGGGCGAGGAGATTCATCCGCCGCACGAACATCCGGAAGAGGAATATCTGCTGATCCTGGAGGGCGAAGGCACCTGGTCACTGAAGGGCAGGGAAACCGTCGCACATGCGGGAGACATGTTGTACGCGGCGCCCTGGGACATCCACGGCATAACCAACACCGGCAAGACACCGCTGAAGTTCGTCGTCTGGAAGTGGAACAACAACGGCGTGCCACTGCCGGTGAAGCACTGAGCGAAAACCGCACGCGGTATCGGACAGAGCGCACGGAGATCACGAAGTTCGAACAGGGGAAGCAGGAAGACTTCTCCCGAAGCATGCTTCGCTTCGTGCGCTCACTCCATCAAGCGCGCCCTCGTGGGCTCGACTTCAGCCGAACGTCATTGCCATCCGCGGCGCAGGCTTGAACTGTTCCTCGTTCACACCAGCTGCTCAGCCATCGTACGCATCTGGATCTGAATGATGCGCGAGCCCGCGGGTTGGGTGCAGGCGAACAACACAGCCTGAGCGACATCGTCGGCTTCCAGCATCTGTGACTGTGCGACGCTGTCCTCGGTGCGCCCTTTGCCGAGGGCAAACTCCGTCTTCACGCCACCGGGGCAGATCGTGCCGACCTTGATGCCGTGCGGGCGCAGTTCCTTGTCGAGCCCCTGAGCGAACCCCACCTGAGCGAACTTGCTGGCGCAGTACACGGCTTGATTGGGAAAGCCGTAGACGCCCGCCATCGACGAGATCATCAGCATCAGACCTTCGCGTTGCCGGATCATGACGGGTGCCACCTGACGCGCGAACAGAAACGTCGAACGCATGTTGGTATCCATCAGATCGTCGTAGTCGTCGGCGCTGGTCTCGACCAGGCTCTTGTAATTGCCGATGCCGGTGTTGTTGATCAGGATGTCGATACGACCGAACTCGTCCATGGCTCGCTGCGTGACGGCTCGGGCGGTCGCTTCATCTGTCGCATCGCCCACGACGTATATCGCTCTGGCACCGGGACGATCTGTCTCGGCGGCGAGCTCGCGCAGGCGCTCTTCGCGACGTGCGGTGAGGACGAGTGTTGCGCCTTCGCGCGACAGAGCGCGAGCCGAGGCCTGGCCGATTCCGGCGCTGGCGCCGGTGACGATGACGACTTTGCCGGACAGCCGTGCTGACATGCCGAATCTCCGATGGGAATGTTGAGCGGGGCGCCGTTTGTTCAGGCGAGCTGCCTGCGGATTCTCTCTCGCAGCAGCGCAAGCGTCGACAGAAACAGGGTGGGTGAGAAGCGCTTGATGCGCCAGAGCATGCGGGCCGAGGCCGGCAGAACGACGTAGGTCTTGCCCGCGGCGGCACGCTCGAGAATCTGCTGTGCCACGCTGTCGGCATCCAGTTGCGAGCGCTCCATCAGGCGTTGCGCAGTGCTGAGCGTGTTGGGATCGCCGCGATGCGACTCGAGCAGATTGCTGCGGAAGAATGCCGGCATCGCCACCGTCACCTGGGTGCGTGAGTTATGCAGCTCGCTGGCGAGGGTTTCGCTGAGCGCCACCACGGCCGCCTTGGTGGCGTTATAGCAGGCCATGCCCGGTGCACACGCGAAGGATGCGCTGCTCGCGACATTGAGGAGCAGCCCGGAGTCGTTGCGCTGCAGGTGCGGAATGGCTGCGCGGCAGCCATGCACCACGCCCATGAGATTGATATCGACGATCCAGCGCCAGTGTTCGAGCGCGGTGTCCATGACGTTGCCCGAGACTGCGACGCCGGCGTTGTTGATCATGAGATCGAGCCCGTTGCACGTCGAGGCAAAGGTGTTGACGGCGACGGTCAGTTCATCGGCGTGAGTGACGTCGCCGGGATAGGCGAGCACCTTGACGCCGGCCGCTGCGAGTTCGCCTTCCACGGCGGTGAGGCGTTCGAGGTTGTGATCGAAGAGTCCGAGCGCCCAGCCATCGCCCGCCAGCGCCTTTGCGAATGCGAGACCGAGGCCGCTGCCGGCGCCGGTGATGAATGCACGCTTGCGGGGGAAACGCTGTGCCAGTCGCGAAAAATGCATAGAGCCCTGCGGATAAAGTGAGCTGGCCAAGGCTACCGATCTGCGCGCATCGGCGATAGCCGCAGTCAGCCGAACAGACGTTGACCTGCGAGCGCCGCCCAGGAAGCCGCGACGCTCAGCACGATGCCCGGCAGCAGTTCCAGACCGTAGCGACGTCCGCCGAGCGCAAACGCCACGAAAGCCTTGCTGACTGCATTCGCCGTGAGTCCGGTGAGCACGGCGAGTGCCGCGATCTGGATCGTCACACTCTGATTGGCCGACAACGATGCTGCGGAAATGCCGGTGGCGTGCATACCGCCCAATCCGCTCGCGGCGCTTGCCAGAATCAGTCCGGCGTTGCCCAGCTTCCGGGTCAACAGCGCGGAGATGACGAGTGCCGTGCCGATCACGAGCACGAAAATGAAAGCGGCTTTCGGATCGAAGGGACGGCCTGATGGCGCGTCGTGTCCGCCTGAGCTGCGTGCACCGCGCAGCGTGAAGAGGCCCGCATAGATCGCGGCCATCGCAGCCCCTGCCAACAGCGGCACCGCGAGAGCCCGCAGCAGCGATATGTCGACCAGTCCGATGACGACCGCGAGCTGCAGCAGGCTGGACACCGATGCAATGGCGGCGCCGGCGATCGCGCCGGCGAGCAGTTCCGGTTGTCGCACCGCACGCGATCCCATGGCGCCGATCGCCGCCGTACTGGAGACGAAACCGGAAAAGAAACCGGCGAGCGGCAGGCCGACGCGCGCACCGAGCGTGCGCATCGCGACGTAACCCGCACCGTTGATCGCCATCACGATGACCGCGAGCGTCCACAGCTGGCGGGGATTGATGACCTGCCACGGATCGACGGTGCGCGACGGTGTGAGCGGCAGGATGATCAATGCGGCGGCGAGCAGCAGCAGCCCATCGCGGATCTCGACGCCAGTGAGTACGTGCCGTGCCCAGTTGTGCAGACGCGTCCGCGCGACCAGCAGAATGGCGACGGCAACGCCGATGCCTGCAGCAAACTGCGGGCGATGCATCGCGAGTCCACCGAGGACGAAGACCGCGATCTGTGCCACCTCCGTGGTCATGCCCGGATCGTGCGCGTGGGTATGCCGGTAGCCCACGACGACCAATGCGCCCATGACGAGACCGAAGGCGATGAAGGACCATTCGCCGCCGACGAGCAGACTGAGGGCGCCGATCAGTGCAGTGAGGGTGAACGTCCGTACGCCCGCTGCACCGGGAATGCCATCAGCCGCGTGGCTGCGTTCACGCTCCATACCGACGAGCAGGCCGATACCCAGCGCAATCGCAACGCGCAACAGAGACGGATCGATGTCGAACATCTTGCGGAGAATAGTGAACGGCCCGCGGGCACGCCATCGGGCACTCGACTCGCGAACGCGACAGCAGCAGCCGGATCAGGAGCCGGCGGTGCCTTTCCACATCTGCTTGAGGTGACCGAGCACCAGCGAGCGGATGTTCTGGACGGGATTCTTTTCCCAGGTGAAGCAGGGCGGATCACGACGCAGCATGGGCCAGCCGCCGGTGCGCAGTACTTCGCTGAGATAGTCGAGGTTGGCCTGGATGCATTCCATGTAAGGGTTGCGGCCGCTGAACAGCACTTCCAGGTTGCGATAGAGGCCGGCGAACTCGCCGTCCAGCCGCGTGCGCCGGACTTCCTCGACGAACTCCGGCGTCTGTCGCAGCACGTCCAGGCCGGAGCGATATCGGACCGAGGGATTTCCCTGAACGTCGCTGCCCATGGCGATGCCCCCGAGCACGAATTCGGGATAGAGACGGTCGCGACATTTTTCCAGATAACAGCGATCCGACATCTGCGCGATCAGATCGCCGGTGCCGACGATGTGGCCGACGATGCGGTCGCGGTTGTCGTCGAGCCGGATCTGATCGAACTGGACTTCATAGCCGGTGAAATGCACGACCTTGGTCGCGACCGGCACCCACTGCGCCATGCTGATGGTCGGCAGGTAGCGTCCGATGAACTGCGCGCTGCGGCTGACGTGACTGAGCGTGAATTCGGCGCCGTTGCGATGGGTCTGATCGTCGGTCTGGCGGATGTAGCCGGCATCGTGAAACAGCGCGATGACCACCGCGAGAATGGCGCGCTCGGGACCGAGCTGTTCCTCGGCCATGTGAGTGCGATCGTACGAAACGATCAGACGGGCGACTGCCAGCGTGCCGTCCAGCGAATGCTGCAGATCGTGGTAGACGGTATCGCAGCCGTAGTAGCCGGGGAACTGACCGTTGAACAGACGTTCGAAGTCGCGGAATGCGGTATCGATACGGTCGAACGGATAGTGCGGCCACTGCTGCCGATACAAATCACTGACTGCACGTCGGACGGCATCGGCCGAACTGACCTGCACGGTGTTCGTGACATCGAAATCGCTGCGGCGGTATTGCATGAATTGAGTTCCGCCGCACGAGTGCTGTCAGGACGACGGATCGGCCGCAGTCTAGCCGCTTGCAGAGCTTTGTCCATGTCGAAAAAGCTGGCAGTGCGGGCCCCGACGACACCCAGAAAACGGCTGAAATTGCCTGATTTCCTCGAATAATTCGCATCTCGCAGGAATGCGAGCGTGCGCGACAGTGTATGCAGACGTCGATGTCGTTCTTCATCAATGTGACGTGCATCACACAGTAAATGGCTGGTGCTCGCCGCCACCGGAGTCGGCAACGCGCAATGCCCGCCGCGACGCCTGACGTCAGTGCGCCGCGCTGAACGTTGCGTCCGAGAGCTTCATCTCGGTCACCGGGCCATACTTTCTCAGATCGTCGCGCAGCGTTGCGGCCTGGCCGATCACTACCAGCGTGAGGTCTGAGCTGGTGGGGATTGCTTCGCGGATCATTTTCTGTGCATCCGCCGCGGTCACGGCAGCGAGAGCCGCGTCATACCCATCGATGTAACTGCGATCGAGACGATAGAACTCCAGATCGGCCAGCGTATCGGCCCATTGATCTGACGTTTCGAGTGCGAGCGGGAACTGGCCGCGTACGTAAGACTTGCCGGAGTCCAGCATCGCCGGATCGAGCGCTGCCGCATGCAGCTTGTCCAGCACGTTCAGCGCGAGGTCGATGGCTTCGATGGTGGTTTCCGTGCGCGTGAAAGAACTCATTGCCCAGGCCCCCGGCTCAGAGAGTTTTTCGAATCGCGAACTGGCGCCATACGACAGGCCGGTGCGGATGCGCAACTCGCTGTTGAGCATGGACGTGAAGCGACCGCCGAACAGCGTGTTCACGACGTCGAGCGGCGCGCGCTGTGCGAATGATCGCGCGACGCCGACATTCCCCGCCCAGAAATAGGATTGCACCGATTCGGGGGCATCGATCAATACCACGCGACGTCCTTTGCGATGCTCGGCGGCGGGCACCGCAGGCAGCGCCGCGCTCGCCTTCTTCCAACCGGCAAAGGCGGTGCTGAGGGATGACTTCAGGGCGGCAGTGCGGAAGTCGCCGGCGACTGCAACGATCAGACGATCGGCGCCGAACTGTTCGCGATAGTGGCGCACCAGCGATTCCCGATCGATGGCAGCAAGGCCGCTTTCGCTGCCGATCACCGACTTGCCATACGGGTGGTCGCCGAACAGAGCGGCCTTGCCGTAAACAGGCGTCAGCGAACGCAATCCGGAATCCTTGGCGGCACGGATGGATTCGATGTCGCGCGCACGCTGAGCTTCGAACTGTGCGGCATCGAGCGTCGGTCGCATCAGCATGTCTGCCAGCAGCTCGACCATCAGCTTCTGATCGCGCGCCATGAACGAACCGCTCACGACAATGGCTTCCGTGCCGGCCGTGGCGGACAGCAACCCGCCCACCGAAGCGAGCGTGCCGGCGAACGCCTGAGCATCGCGTTTGCCCGCACCCTTGCCGAGCAGATCCGCGAGCAATGACGCCATACCCGATTGGCCCGCGGGGTCGGTGACGGCACCGCCGCACACCACGGCCTGTACCGAAATCATCGGCACGTCATGCCGCTCCATGAGCAGCAGCACAGCACCGTTGTCGAGTTGCACTCTTTCGTACGCGGGAATTCTGACTGCGGCCGCAGCCGAGATGCTCGATGTGAAACCCAGACATGCCAGTGCCAGCACAACGATACGTGCAGGCGATTTCAGCGCATCGATGACGGCGGACATCACGTGCCCTCCTTGTCGTTCTGCGTCGGTGTGAGGATGCCGACGGTGCGATTGCTCGCGCGCAGGTACTGCTCGGCCAGCCTGCGGATGTCCTCGGCCGTTACCTGTTCGTACGCGCGCGGTGCATCGAACAGCCTCTGGTAGCCGCCTTTCAGGACTGCATACTCGCCCAGCGCGGAGGCCTTGCCGTCAATCGTTGCCATGCCGCGCCAGAAATCGGCGAGCGCCTGGTTGCGTGCACGCGCAAGCTCTTCCGCCGTCACGCCCGACGTCCGCAACCGTTCGATCTGCGCATCGAAAGCCTGTTCGGCCTGTTGAACATTGCCCTGCGATGGCAGTGACAGGAACAGCCAGAACAGGCCCGGATCGAATCCCTGATCCAGATGAGTGTCGACGGAAATGGCGAGCTGCTGCTCTTCCACCAGTGTGCGATACAGACGTGATGCATCGCCGTCGGCGAGGATTCGCATCAGCAGTTCGAAGGCCGGCATGCTGGCGTCGCTGCCGGCCGGCACGTGATACGCGAACTGCAGCAATGGTGTTTGCGCTTCCGCTTCCACGACGACACGTCGTTCGCCGAGCTGTTCGGGCTCCTTGGTGCGGATGGGTGGCGGCGCATCGTGTCGCGGGATGGATTCGAAATACCGACGTGCCAGCTCGATCGTCTGCGCAGGATCGACATCGCCCACTAGAATCATGGTGCAGTTGTTGGGCGCATAGTAGGTGGCAAAGAACTGCTTCAGATCCTCGATGCGCCAGCTCTCGATGTCTGACGGCCAGCCAATGGTGGGAATCTGGTACGGATGGGCGATGAAGGCCGTGGCCTGCACCTGCTCGGCCAGCCGGCTCATGCTGTTGTCGTCCACACTCAGGCGCCGTTCCGAATACACCACGCCGCGTTCGCTTTCGACGACGCCGGGATCGAAGGCGAGATTGCGCAGCCGGTCGGCTTCCAGATCGAACACCAGTTCGAGGGCCGCACGCGGAAACCAGTCCTGATAGATGGTGACATCGCTCGAGGTCGAGGCGTTGTTGTTGGCGCCGGCTGCCTCGAGTTCGTGGTCGAACGAGCCCGCCGGCCGTGTGCTGGTGCCGTTGAACATCATGTGTTCGAAGAAGTGTGCAAGTCCGGTGATGCCCGGTGCCTCGTTGCGGCTGCCGACGCGCACCCAGTTGTAGAGCGCAACATTGGGAATGTCGTGATCGGGCCAGACGATGATCTGCATGCCGTTGGTGAGGGTGACCGACCTGATCTGGTCAGCGTCCTTCACCTGTGCCTGGACAGTCGCTGCGAGCAGCAGCGTCAGCAGAATGGAAATGCGCAACATGATGGCCTCGCGGGTGACGGCGCATCATAGCCGCTGGCTGAGCGCGTGCCGCGTCGATTCGCCGCATCGCGGTCACGGCTGGCAGCGATTCGCTGTGCCATCGATCGGGGATGCGATGCGTCATTCTGCGTGCATAAAAAAACGCCGCCAGTGGGGAAGAGACACTGGCGGCGTCGAATGCGAACCTGGTTGCCCGATCAGGGACGTCGAGGTTCTGCGCACGGTGGACAAGATTGCAAGGCATGTGCCACGCGGTCGCGGACAATACAATCAGTCACTTGGCGCCCGCGGCGCTGCGCAGGCGGTGACGCAGATTGTCAGCTTCGGACCGCGGCGGTTCGCGCGTCACACTGTGACGCTGCACGCCGACGGCGCTTTATGTCGCGCGCAGACTGCGGCCGCGATAATGTCGAAATCCTGCAAGGAGAATTCGAATGACTGACTCACCGCGTCGTCGCGCCACAGATCGCGTATCGGGCAGCCCCACCTTCATCGGCGTCGGCAGCACGCTCACGGGCAATCTCGATTGCCAGGGCGATCTCATCATCGGCGGCGTGGTGATCGGCGAGAGCACGGTGCGCGGCACCGTCACACTCTCCGAAGGCGGACGCTGGGAAGGTCGGTTGAATGCCAGCAACGTTGTCGTCGCAGGTGAGTGGCATGGCGAAATCATCGCCAGCGAAAAACTGGAGATCCGCAAGAGCGCGCGTATTCGCGGTGCAGTCACGGCCCGCAGCATCGCCGTCGCCCAGGGCGCTGTCATCGAAGGAGAAATGGCGGTCACCAGCGGCGCTGCCGTCGTTCACTACGACGAAAAACGCAAGGAATAGAGCGGCAAGACCGTCGAGGAAAGGCGCAAAGCTTGCAGTCTCTGCATACCTTCAGCGCTTACTTTCGCGGCCGGTCGCTTCAGCAACCCGTCAATCCATTGATCCACTGCGTCAGTAGCGCAACGCCATCGGCATCGACGACGTTCGAACCGACGGGTGGCATGGCGTTCGCGTCGCGTCGGTTGATGCGATTGACGACAATCGACTGCGCGGCATTGCCGGGTGCGATCAGTCGCGCGGCGTCGCCGAGTCCCAGATCGCCCGCTTGCGGTGCCACATTGCAGGCACCGGTGTCGGCCAGTGGGGTCGTATAGCGCAGATCCATCGAACTCGGGGTCGGTCCATCCGGGCGATGACACTGCGAACAGTTGGTGTGCAGGTAAGCCCGCGCGCGATCGTTCAGCGAGGCTGATGTGTCGGCGGGATTGGCAAGAGCGGGCTGGGCCGGCGGATTGCCGATGGCGGGGGAGAGCACCTGGATATGACTCAGGGTGAACAACTCATTCGCGGTTCGGCCCGTCTTCGCATAAGTGAGATTGCGATTGAGCTGCGCCGTTTCGAGTCCCAGCGAATTGCCGGCGGCACTGGTGTGGCACTGCACGCACTGCGCTTCACTGGGATAGATCCACTGCTGGCCGTTGCCGACATCGCGCACCGCTCCACCGCGTACCAGCGTGGCGTCTGTCTGCGCATCGTCCCATGCATAGGTATACCCGCCCCAGCTGCCATCGTCCTGATGGCGCATGAACAGACGCGTCTCGATCAGCTTCGATCCCACCATGAAGTTCTTCATGAGCACCGTGCCATTGGGAAACGTCCAGTCGCCACTCGATTGCACAGTGATCTTCGAACCGTCGGGCAGCCCGATCCAGCGCTGCTTGGTCGCGCCGTCCGACCAGAACGGCGCGTTGATGTCGTAGGGGATCAGGCCATCTGCAGGCTGCTTCGCGTCCGCTGACTTCACACAACCAGTGGCGCTGAGCCTGGTGGGCACCGTGCCGCCGCCGCTCGGCGCCTGGAAGACGATTCGATGCAGCGAGCTGTTGGCCACGACATAGAGTTCACCGTCGTTGCCTTCGCCGAAGGAGACGATGCTCAGGTCCGTGTCGGCGAGCTGAGTGGGTTTGCGTGGCGCGGTGCTGGTCGCATTCTCGGGGATCCACGCCCAGATCCGGCCGGAACCTGAATCGCCAAAGATGTATCTGCCCTTGAGTGGCGTGTCCTGCGGACCGCGATAGACGTAACCGCCGGTAATCGCAGAACCGACGGAATGGTCATACTCGGCGACCGGATCGATCGTGGCGGCGGTGCTGCAGCCCTGCGTGCTGGCGGAATAATCATGCGCACCCTCGCGGCAGCGCCAGCCGTAGTTGCCGCCGCGCGTGACCGTGTCGACTTCTTCCCACGCAGCCTGGCCGACGTCGCCGACCCAGAGCGCGCCATTGTCGCGATCGAAACTCCAGCGCCACGGATTGCGGAATCCCCATGCGTAGATTTCCGGACACGAATCGGACCCGCCCGCGGCCGGACACAGCGGTTTGCCGGCGAACGGATTGTCGGCGGGGATGGTGTAGCTCGTGGCGCTGCTGTCGCCCACATCGATGCGGACCATCTTGCCCAGCAGTGTCGTAAGGCGCTGACCGTTGCCGGTCGTACCGTGTGCATCGCCGCCACCGCCGCCATCGCCGAAACCGATGTAGAGATAGCCATCCTTGCCAAACATGATGTTGCCGCCGTTGTGATTGTCTTCAGGCTGATTGAGCGACAACAGCACGGTTTCAGTCGGTCCGAGCGCCGTGCGTGTGCTGTTCGCGAACGAAGAAATGCGCGAGGTCAGCGTGCCGCCGACTCGCAGCGTGTATGAAACGAACACGCGGCTGTCGGCAGGAAAATCGGGATGGAATGTCATGCCGAGCAGGCCCATCTCGCCACCGGAGGTCACGTTGACCGAACCGTAGGTCGAGGTGGCGGTCGCGTTGCTGCCGGTGAAGCGCTTGATGGTTCCGCTCTGCTCGACGGCGTACCAGTTGCTGTCGTCGCCAGGCGCCTGGAGCAGTGCGACCAGCGATCCGAACTGAATGCTGGTGAATGGCTCGAGCTGAATCGCGCCGCCCGCGGGGCGCGCCCATGCGACACAGGATGAGTTGGCCGGGCGCTCGTCCAGTCCTGCGGCATCGGCGGGCGGTGTATCGAGTGTGGTCGCGCTCGCCGTTGACGAGTCAGCAGATTCATTACCGGCGCCGTCGAAGGCGCGCACCGCGTAGCTGTACTGGGTACTGGCGCTCAGACCCGTATCCGAATAGTTCGTCGTCGGTGCATTGATGGTGGCGACGGGCGTCGTTGCCCCGTCGCGATAGATGCGATAGCCACTGAGGTCCGAACCGCCGGTATCGGTCGATGCCGTCCAGGTCAGATCGATGCTGCTGTCGCCGCCGGCGGTGGCAGTGAGATTGGCAGGCACGCTGGGCGCCGTTGTGTCGGCAGCAGGAGGCGGAGGTGGTGGCGGCGGCGTCGGGGTCGGCCGATTACTCGATGAGTTGCCGCCGCATCCGCACAGCATCATCAGCAAGGCCGATGCGATCAGGCATGCGCGCTGGCATAACGGGCGGCTTTGCATAACGGGCTCCCCCGATGACGACGGTCTGGCGGCGGAGATACCAGAAGCCGCACGAACGAGTAACTGTCGGTGAACGCATACGCTGTGTCTTTGGATCCCACCGCGGTCGCAGCGCTAGAATCCACACGTGCCGGCTTTGCAGATATCAACAACACGGATGTCTTCCATCCCGCAACGACTGCCCGATCTGATCGCTCACCGCGGCAATGCTGCCGAATATCCCGAGAACACGTTGCCGGCGCTGCGCTCGGCGCTCGAACTGGGGGTTCGCCACATTGCCTTCGACGTGCAGTTCTCGGCCGACCGCCAGCCGGTGTTGCTGCATGACTCCGACCTGAAGCGCACGGCCGGCCTGGACCGGCAGGTGCTGGAAATGACTTCGCAGGAACTGGCCGAGGTCTCCGTCAATGAGTCGCAGCGTCTGCGGCAGCGCTTCACCGATATTGGCATTCCCACCCTCGCGCAGGCGGTCAGCCTAATCGAAGCTCATCCGGCCGCGACCGCATTCGTGCAGTTGAGGCGCGCCAGCCTGCGGGCTTTCGGTCAGGAACTGGTGGTGCGTCGAGTCGCGGATATCCTGCGGTCGGTCGCGCGTCAGTGCGTGATCGTTTCGGCAGACTTCGCAGCCGTACATCACGTCCGGCAGGTGTCTTCGTATCGCGTGGGCTGGATCGTTCCCGATTACAGCAGTCTTTCGTCGCTCAAATGTGAGGCGCTCGCGCCTGACTATGTGTTCTGCGACCGGCAATGGCTGACGGAAAACAACTCCCGCTTGTGGCGCGGGCCATGGCGCTGGGCCATTCAGGATGTCAGTTCGCGTCGCGAGGCGCTGGACGTAGCCGCTCGCGGAGCGCGGCTGGTGCAGACCATGGAAGTACGTCAGCTGCTTCGCGAACTTCGCAGCCTGCAGGCGAAGAGCTGAAGAAAAGCAGTGCTGCGAAATCCTCGTCAGAGCCCCATGATGCGGGCGACCTGACGATCGGCCCAGCTTTCCGCATTGATCCGATCCATGAAGCCGCAATGGCCGCCGTGCGTCGCAGTCGTGATATGCAGATTGGCGTTGCGCGGCAGATCCTTGAGGTCGGTCGACGGGATGATCGGATCATCGATCGCCGTCACCAGATGGCCGGGGACATCGAGCGCTGCCAGCACATTGCCGGTGATGGCGTAGCCGGTCAGATAAGCATCGAGACTCGGGAACTCGCTGTAGCGCTCCAGCATGACCTCCGTCATGGCGCGGATGCTGCGCTGAGCGAGGATGGGGCGGAAATCGTAACGATGCGGAAAAGCTGCCTGCTTGATGCGCAGCGAGCTTTTCCATTTGCCGAGGAAGTACTGCTGATAGATGAACGGCCCGTTCTCGAGGATTTCCATGGCGCTGTGCGGACGCAGGACGGGACAGATGCCGATGGCGCGTTCGAGGCGGATGCCGGCGGCGGACGCTTTCGCCGCGACGCGCAGTGCGAAGTTCCCGCCGAGCGAAAAGCCCGCAATGCTGAGCCGCCGGTCCGGGTGCTGCTGCTGGATCGTGCGTACGGCACCGACCACCTCGTCGAGACGACAGGAATGGAAAAGATCCTCGTTGAGATGATGCGTCGGGCCGTGATCGCGAAAATTCAGCCGGAAAATGTCGCAGCCCAGATTGAACAGGTGCGTGCCCAGCGACAGCACGTACGGCGAATCGGCGTGTCCCTCCCAGCCGTGCAGCAGCACGACCAGATCGCGGGCTTGTGGATGACCGGCAGATTCGCGGCTCGAATACTTGCCCATCAGACGCACACCCTCGCCGCAATCGAGAACTTGCTCCTGCGAAACCTGCAGCAGTTGGCGGGCTCTGCGCAGCACCAGCGGCCGGCGCACGCGCAGGCTCGGCAGGATGGACTGCACGTGAGGGTTGCTCAGCCAGCCCGGTGGCGTGAATGTATCGGCGGCAGCGGCGGGCGAATCTGCAGTCAGGGAAGCAGTGATGAGTTCGGTCATGTATCGAGTCGGATGGGCGAGGAGCCTGGCAGGGTGCTGATGAAGTCCGCACCCACCAGCATGCCGGCAGTGGCGTAGCCCGCGGCACACTGCGTTTGCAGTACGTGCGCCATGATACCGAGCGACGAGGCTACCGTCAGCGCGTATCCATTCGCCGTCACGACGCGCGCCGTGACCTTGCGACCCGCGGCATTGCTGGCCTCACCCCAGACGAAAGTCGGATTGCTGTCGCGCTGCGCCTGATTCGGCGGCTGCAGCGTTCGCTCGATGCGGCGTTTCAGCAGCGCCCTGACCAGCCGGGTGCGCAGCAGAGAGCGCAGCCGATGGGCCTGCTGCATCCGGGCGAGATCCTTCGGCGAAGTGGCGGTGAATACTTCGATGTTGGGAATCCCTGTGCTGTGGTAGGCCGTGCTGACATCGCCCCAGGGAATACCGACGGCGAGCCGTTCGCCGTTGCCGAAGTCGATCCGGCGGATCTGCGATGCGAGCGGCACGGCAACGATGCGACCGTCGCGCCGGACTCTGGAACCTTCGCCCGCAGACTCGACTGCAGTCTTGGCCGTTCCCTTGCTGAAACCGGAGCGGCTGTCGAAGCCCAGCGCGAGATGCGTGGCATCGGGCAGCGCCTGCTTCAGCCTGATGGCCAGGCAATCCGTCGGCACCACATCGAAGCCAACGCCCGGACACAGCACGATGCCGGCGCGTTGCGCCTTCTCGTGCACGCTGTGCGCCAGTTCGAAGACATCTATTTCGCCCGTGATGTCGAGATAGTGCACATGCGAGGCCAGACAGGCCTGCATCATCGAGCGCGCCGTCGCAGAGAACGGCCCCGCGCAATGCAGCACTGCAGGCACATTGGCCAGCGTACGCACCAGCGACGTGTGGTCGTCGAGATCGAAAACGGCACTGGCGCAGCCAAGTTCTGCCGCAAGTCTGTCGATCTTTTCCACCGACCGCCCGGCAAGCACCGGCTGCATCCCCCGCCGCACGGCTTCGCGCGCGATCAGTTCGCCCGTGTAGCCAGTTGCGCCGTAGAGAAGAAAGGTCATGGGAGAGGTGAGGGAGGTGATGGAAGGGATGGAGGTGACGAATGAAACGTGCCGCTCCAGACCTCCATCACTTCCATCACTTTCATCACTGCCCTTCCGCAACGAATTCCACGCGATTGTTCTGCGCGGCAATCCGGTTCCATTCGCCAGCGGTGGTTCTTGCCAGCGCCTCGCCTTCCGGATAGGCAAGGATGGCGCTGCGGCTGGGACTGGCGACCTCGATACGCAATGCGTTGCCGCTTTGTTGCGGCAGGCTCGAAACGAGATTCGCGAAGGCAAGCGACTGGCGCTGCGCGGCGGTGAGGCTGTCGTCGAACGGGTTGCCGATCAGATCGCAGCGTTTTACCGGCAGGTCATCGGCGGCCATGGAATAGCCTTCGATGCCGTTGCCCGTCAGGCAGAATTCGCCGGCATAGGATGTCGCGCGAACATGGCCCTTGAAGCCTTTGCTGCGCAAGTCGTCGAGCATGGCGCGCAGTCGCTCGAGACGGGCGCCCGACAGAGGGGCCTCGCCGTAAGGTACGGTGACGCGCTGGAGTCTGTCCGCAAGGTCAGCGTCATCAGTTGCGGGATTGCTGGTTGCGGCCCTGGCGGCCTGTTGCAGGGCAAACAGCTGGGACTGCTGCTCTTCGACGACCGAGGCGAGATGGGCGTTCGATTGCATCAGCGTGCGTATGGAATCCTGCGTGCGCATGAACAGCAGGGCGAGCACGCAGGTCGGCAACAGCGCAACGGCAACCACGAACGCCATCAATGGCCAGCGCGACGGTGGACGCGCAGGCGCGATCGGTTCGGCAGCGCTCGGTGGTTCAGCGGCGGGTTTGTGTTCGGCAGCGACCTTGCGTGTCAGCACTTCGATGCTGGCGGCGATGTAGCGGCGCAGTTCGCCGTTGTACTCGCGCAGTGCAGGCGCCATGGCATTGCGGACGGCTGTCTCGATGTCGCCTGCCTGTGTCGCGGGTGGACGCTCGATCTGCACCGCTGCGTGTGCGCCGGTACGAGAGGCAGCGGGCGGTGCATTTGTACGCACAGTGGTGCCGGTTGCAACCCGCTGTCGCTCGACGGGTGCAGCATTGCCCGCTTCGGGCTGAAACAGCGTCGAGTGACTGTCCCGTCGCTCGGGCAGCAGATGCAGCTGGTAAAGCACGCGCGACACGTCACCCTGCTTCACTGTCTTCGGCAGCACGCCTACCGCGCCGAGTGCGCGTGCCTGACTCACGTACAGCTCGCCTTCCTGTGAGGTGTACATCATGACCGGAATGGTTGCGGTGTCCGGATTGCTCTTGATCGCCTGAATGGCCTGAAAGCCATCCATGCCGGGCATGAGGTGATCCATGAAGACCACGTCCGGACGGTGCTGGCGCAGATACTCGAGCGCCTGTTCGGCGGACTCCGCCGCATCGACGACAAGGTCGTAGGCTTCCAGCATGCGACTCAGGATCACCCGGGCGGAGCGCGAGTCATCGACGATCAGGGCGCGCTTTTGCGTCATGGAAGCGACAAGGCCGGTGATGATGGAGTGCCGGTAGGGTAAGCGGACGGCGGTTCCGGCTCAATCGCACGTGTAATGCAGGTTGTCGAAGGATCAATCTGTCCGGATGTGCACGTTGCACGTCCAACTCCTGTTCCTGCCCTGAGCCGTCAGCGGCCGACCGCCAACTCTCCTAGTCACTATCCGCTATCCGCGTGCCGCGCGGACCGGGCGTATCCTGCCGCGACCGGAGAGGCGGGAGACAGCGATGGCGTATTCGACGGCCGATATTCGCAACATCGCTCTGGTGGGGCAGGCAGGCGCGGGCAAGAGTCTGCTGGCCGAAGCGCTGCTCGAGCGCTCGGGCGCGATCCGCAGTCGCGGCAGTCAGGAACGCGGCACGCTGGCATGCGACTTCGATCCCCAGGAAAAACAGCTCGGGCATTCGCTCGATGCCGCCATCGTTCACTTCGATACCGGCGGATGCCGCGTCAATCTCATCGATACACCTGGGTATCCCGATTTCATCGGCCGGGCGCTGACCGTGCTCGAGGCGGTCGAAACTGCGGCCATAGTGGTGAGCGCGGTCAACGGCATCGAACCGATGACCCAGCGCATGATGGCCTTCGCGGGCGACCGCGCGCTGTGCCGGCTGATCGTGATCAACAAGATCGACAATCGCGATGCGCATCCCGAGCGCGTGCTTGCGGATCTGCGCGAAACATTCGGTCGCGAATGCCTGCCGCTGAATCTGCCCTGCAATCGCGGCCAGGATGTCGTCGACTGTTTCTTTCAGCCGGGCACGGCGACGCCGGATTTTTCCACGGTGGAGAGCGCTCACACCGGGATCATCGATCAGGTGGTCGAAGTCGATGAGCAGCTCATGTCGCTGTATCTGGAGCAGGGTGAGGATCTCTCGCCAGAGCAACTGCACGAACCGTTCGAGCGTGCGTTGCGCGAAGGGCATCTGCTGCCGGTGTGTTTCGTTTCGGCGCAGACCGGCGCAGGCATCGATCAGCTGCTGAACATCGTGGCGCGCCTCATGCCGAATCCGTTCGAAGGCAACCCTCCGCCGTTTCTCAAGGGCGAAGGCGAACTGGCCGAACGCGTCAAGGTCACGCCCGATGCGGACCGGCACGTCATCGCGCATGTATTCAAGATCAACATCGATCCCTTCGTTGGCAGGATGGGTGTGTTTCGCGTGCACCAGGGCACGGTGCGCAATGGCTCGCAACTTTTCATCGGCGATGGGCGCAAGCCCTTCAAGGTTGCCCATCTGTATCGCCTGCAGGGCAAGGATCACGTCGAGGTGCCGCAACTGCTGCCCGGGGACATCGGCGCGGTGTCGAAGGTCGACGAATTGCATTTCGACGCGGTGCTGCACGATTCGCATGACGAAGATCATTTCCATCTGAAGTCGATCGCGTTTCCGCCCGCGATGGCCGGACTCGCCATCGAACCTGAGCGGCGCGGTGAGGAACAGAAGTTGTCGGATGCGCTGCACCGCCTGGTTGCCGAAGATCCCTGCGTGCGCATCGAGCATCACGCGGGCCTGAATGAGACTGTGCTGTACGGCATGGGTGATCTGCATCTGCGGGTCATGCTCGATCGCATGAAGGAGCGCTACGGCGTGCAGTGCACCACCCATGAGCCGAGCATTCCTTATCGTGAAACGATCACGCGGCCGGCCGATGGCCATCATCGACACAAGAAACAGACCGGCGGTGCGGGTCAGTTCGGCGAAGTGCATCTGCGCGTCGAACCGCTCGAACGCGGTCAGGGCTTCGAGTTCGTCGACGAAGTGGTCGGCGGCGCCATTCCTTCCCAGTTCATTCCGGCTGTGGAGAAGGGTGTGCGGCAGGTGCTGGCGGAAGGTGCGATCGCGGGATTTCCGCTGCAGGATGTGCGCGTGATCGTCTACGACGGCAAGCACCACTCCGTCGACTCGAAGGAGGTGGCCTTCGTCGCAGCCGGTCGTCGCGCATTTCAGAACGCTTTCCGCGAAGCCGGTCCGATCGTGCTCGAACCGGTGGTGCGCGTCGAAATCACCACGCCGAGCCAGAGCACGGGCGACATCACGGCCGATCTCGCCACACGCCGCGGACGCATCAGCGGCAGCAGCACCCTGGGTGGACAGCGCGCCCGCATCACGGCGCTGGTGCCGCTCGCCGAGATCAACGACTACCAGTCACGGTTGAAGTCGCTGACCGGCGGCGAGGGCAGTTTCACCATGGACCTCAGTCACTACGATGCCGTACCCGCGCGCAAGCAACAGGATCTGATGAAGGCATTCCGGGTGGTGGAAGAGAACTGACCGACAGTGACTCGAAGGAGAGTCGCCTGTCTGGTTCGCATCCGTCATTTCATCCGGAACACATACACGACCTGGTCCGTGTGATGTCGCACGGCGGGATCGAACACTGCCTTGGTGTGATCGTCGGCAGGATTGCGCAGTACGTCGCTGGAACTGTCGAAGCGGAAGCCTGCGGCCTCGAAGTCCTTACGCAGCACGGCCGGATCGATGCGATGCAGAGCGTCCACCGATGCGGCCGGATCGCTGCCGGCTGCGGCGACATGATCGACCACCACGACGGTGGCGCCTGGCTTCATGGCCTTCGCCAGCTGGGCGAGGGACTTCGCCGGGTCCGTATTCCACGAGCCGTCTTTCGGACGCCAGTGCAGGTCGTGATACGACTGCACGAACAACGCCGCATCGAGACTGTGCGGCGGCAGATCGAGCGTCTCGGGCGCACCGCCCACTTCGACCACGTTGGGCAGACGATGATTGGCGTAACGCTTCGCTGGCGTATCGCCTGCGTACTTCGCGTACGGCGGGTTGTTGTATGCATAGACGCGACCGGAAGGACCGACGATCCGCGACAACAGCTCCGTGTTGTAGCCACCGCCAGCCAGATAGTCGATGACATGCATGCCCGGCTTCAGATCCAGCAACGCCAGCACCTGCGCGGACTTGCGCCACGCATCCTCTTCCCGGTCGCCCGCAAACCGGTCGGGCGCAGCGAGCGCCGTCTGAACCGCATCGGGCGCTGCGGCATGCACGTTCGACAGCAGCAACAAGGACAATGCAACGGTACGCAGCATGGACATGACGGCCTCCTGAAGGCTGAAGTGGATAAAGGATGCTCCCACGCAGGGCGGCGCGGAAGGAGAACGGAACATCGCGGGATTTATCGCACCGGGATGATCGTGTGTGCGACGTGTCGAGGCGCGGTTGCGGCGAAGCGAAGAAGAACGCGAGTGGCTCGCCGTCTCTGGGGGGAAGGACGAGACGTCGAGTCACCCGCGTTCGCAGAGGCAGATCGTGCCGCCGCCTGCACGGGTAGCAGGCGGCGGCGAGTCGTTACGGACAGGTCAGCGCATTCGGCGAACCGTTGTCCAGCTTCACGTTGGCAATCGCGAGCTGCAGCGAACCTGCCGTCGTGATCGCCACCGGCGCGGTGACGGTCTGCATCGATGCGCCGTGATCCTGGAAGCAGCGCAGAGGGATGCTCGACTGCTGCCACTGTCCCCGCGGTGCTGCTTTCAGTTGCTTGTCCACGGCGATTGCACCGCGGCAAGGCGCCGTGCCGGCCGAGGCGCACTCGACGGCGAGTGTGACCTGATCGGTCGGCGCTGCATCGACGCGATAGTCGAACACGAGTGTGAGCTGACCGTTGGTCTCGCGCTGCAGATCGACCGGATCGGAGCGCTGGATGGCAAACGTGGCCGGACCGCTGCCCGACCACGTCAGCAGGCGCGCATCTTCCTGGGCCGAGCGATCGACGCCGGTAACCTTGAGCACGCCGTTGCTGGTGGCGCCGGTTGCACCTGGCAGCTCCTGGCGCGGGGCGTCGCCTTCGCCAGCCATGACCTGCCAGCCACTGGCAGCACGACCGCCACTGAAGTATTCGCGGGCCGAGGATGACTTCTGTGCGTTGGCGACTTCTTCAGGCAGCGCTGCCAGATTGCCGTCGTCGTTGTAGGTCAGACCGAAGCTGTAGTCGAACAGCGGTGGCTCATCACCACGATTGGCGGCCACCTGCGTCGGCGTGCGCGGCCAGGCAAACGACAGTTTGCCCTTGAAGTCGTAGTTCACGCTGCCGTCGCGCTTGGCGAACAGTACATCCGCGATGCCGCCACCTTCAGTGCCCGGCAGCCACGCGGCCACGAAGGCATCGGAAGCGTTCAGCTCCGGATTCACCCACATCGGGCGACCGGAAATGAACACGGACACGACCGGAATTTTTGCAGCCTTCAGCTTGCGCAGCAGTTCCAGATCCGACTTGTTGCCGGGCTTGTACTCGAGCGTGTCGACGTCGCCCTGGAATTCCGCGTACGGATCTTCGCCGAACACGACGATGGCGACATCGGGTTTGCTCTTGTAGCTGCCGGAGGGGCTCAGCGTCGCCCGGCCGCCGCCTGCGAGCACCGCGGTGCGGATGCCGGCATAGATCGACTCGCCATTGGGGAACTGCTTGTTGGTAACGCCGGTGCCCTGCCAGGTGAGCGTCCAGCCACCGCTTTGTTTGGGGATGTTGTCGGCGCCGTCGCCTGCGACCAGCACATTCATCGAAGGCTTGAGCGGCAGCACGTGATTGGCGTTCTTGAGCAGCACCAGGGATTCGCGCACCGCCTGACGTGCCACCGCGCGATGTTCCGGCGCACCGAGCAGCTTGTACTGGCCGGCGTACTGACGCGATGACGGCTTGCCTGCTTCGAATGCACCCGAGCGGAACTTCACGCGCAGAATGCGCCGCACCGCATCGTCCAGGCGCTGCATCGGAATCTCTCCCGACTTTGCTTCCCGAAGCGTGTTCTCGTACAGACCCTTCCAGCTGTCGGGCGCCATGTACATGTCGAGACCGGCATTGACGGCTTTGGCACAGTCGGTGACCGTGCAGCCTTCAACCTGCCCGTGTGCATTCCAGTCGCTGACCAGAATTCCATCGAAACCGAAACGATCCTTGAGCACGTCGGTCAGCAGCCCCTTGTGGCCGTGCACCTTCACGCCATTCCAGCTGGAGAAGGACGCCATGACCGACTGCGCGCCGGCCTCGATGGCAGCGGTGTAACCGGCCGCGTGAATGTCGCGCAGCACTTCTTCGCTGGCGCGGTTGTCGCCCTGATCGCGGCCTTCGAACGTGCCGCCGTCGCCGAGGTAATGCTTTGCCGTCGTGATGACGTGCGCACCCTTGAGGAAGTCGGGCTTGCCGGGCTCGCCCTGCAGACCCGTCACCATCGCAGCGGCGTACTCGTGAACGATCTCGGGCCGTTCGGAGTAGGACTCATATGTACGTCCCCAGCGCGCGTCCTGCACCACGGCGAGCGTGGGTGCGAAGGTCCATTCCTGACCGGTGACGCGCACTTCCTGCGCGGTGATTTCGCCGATGCGGTGAATCAGCTGTGGATCGCGCGCCGCACCGAGACCGATGTTGTGCGGAAAAATCGTCGCGCCGATGATGTTGTTGTTGCCGTGCACGGCATCGACGCCCCAGATGATGGGAATGGCATGGCCGCCATTGCTGGTATCCATCGAGGCTTCATGGAACTGATCGGCCAGTGCCAGCCATTCGGGCGCCGGCGCGAGGTCATTGCCATTCGGTCCGGAGTTGCCGCCATTGAGCACTGAGCCGAGGCGGTATTTGCGGACGTCTTCCGGCGTGACGCTGCCGATGTCGGCCTGGATGATCTGTCCGACCTTCTCTTCGACCGACAGCGTCTTCAACAGAGCTTCGATGCGCTCCTCGATCTGCGAATCGTCGAATGCCGGACGTTGCAGTTTCGGCCAGATCTCCGGATGTACCACTGCCGCCGCGGGCATGACGTCCGTCGCCGGAGTTTCCGATTTCCTGCCGCTGTCGCAGGCACTGAGCGTCAGGCCGAGCGCCACGACGGTGCCGGAAGCCGCGCAGTTGCGCGCGCGGCGAAGCCACAAATCCATCATTACGTTTCCCCCCAACAATCTGGATGTCTTGTGTGCCGCGGCTTGCGCCGGCGGCGTTGCAGAATCACATGGAGCTGACAACGTTGTCAATTTGCCACGCACCTGTGCGACCGTTGCGCGCGAAAAACGCGTCGTACGGTGGCGTGATCAACGGTCAGGTCGGATTTCGTGACTTGGCGTTGCCGGGTGCGCCATTCATGATGAGCTGAATGAACCAGTACGCCGCTGCACCCAGCGAATGCGCGCAAACACATGGGCCGCGCAGGTCGATCGCATTGACGCTGATCGCGCTTGCGGGACTGTCGATCTGGGGTCCGGGGCGAGCGGTCGAGCAGGTCAGCTTCGAGGTTGAGCGTATCGCCGGCGCCGGGTGGCAGGCCGAAGGCATCGTCGTTCAACTGATGCTGCCACAGCGCACGGCAGCGGTGGCGACGATCGCCCGGCTGCGGGTTCCGCAACAGAAGCTGGACGTGCGCAATGTGCGCGTGGATTGCAGGGCGCTGGATGTCACCTCCAGTGCCATCGTCTGTGCGGATGCGCGCCTGCACGCGGATGCTTCGCCGGTGGGTGCACAGTCGCTGACCGGTCGGCTCACCTACGGACGCACCGACGGCAGCATCGACATGCAGCTCGATGGGATGCGCATCGGCGAAGGCACGGCGGCGCTGACCGCGTCCTCGAGCGATGCCGGCTGGAACGTGAAGGCAACATTGCATCGCGTGGGTATGCAGCCTCTCATGCAGCTGGCAACGCAGTTGCATTTGCCGACGGCTCAGTTCGAGGCGCAGGGAATGGTGAGCGGCTCGATCAGCGTGCGCGGCGCCGGCGATGCGCTGCTGTTCGCGGACATCGACACAAAGGTGGAAGCGCTGGTCGCGAACAACCCCGAGGGCACGCTCGCCAGCGATCAGTTTTCATTCGGCATGCGGGCACATCTCGAACCCGCGGGGCGCGATCGAAGTTTCAACGTGCGATTCGAATCAGCGCACGGCCAGGCGTACGCGCAGCCGCTCTTCGTCGATTTCGGTGTGCACGCCATGACAGCGGACGCGCGCGGTCTGTGGCGCAGCGACGGCTCGTTGCAGATCGATCAGTTCCACATCGATCACGATGCTGTTGCGCAGGCGCAGGGTACTGCGCTGGTGGATCCTGCCGCCGAACAGCCGTTGCGCTCTTTGGACCTCGATCTGCGTAACCTGAAGTTTCCCGGCGCGTACGACACCTACTTTCAGCCGATGCTGCTCGATACCAGCTTCAAGGCGCTGAAAACCAGCGGCGCGATAGCCGGACGGCTCGCGATGCGCGAGGGCTTGCCGCATTCAGCCGAGCTGCATCTGCGTGACGTGAGTGTCGACGACGATTCGCGCAATTTGATTCTGCGCTCCGTCAATGGCGACTGGTTCTGGGAAGACACTGAGGATGATCGTTCCGACGATGAGGTCGATGAACCGGTGCGCAGTCGTGAATCGACGCTGAGCTGGCAGAGCGGTGTATTGCTCAATCTCGATCTTGGCGCCACCCGCCTGCGTTTCAGCACGCAGGGCCGGCAGTTCCGCCTGCTCGAGCCGACCAAACTGCCTGTATTCGACGGCGCGGTGAGTCTCGACAGTTTCCGCATACGCAACGCCGGTCTTCCCACGGTCGCTTTCATGGTCGACGCCGACATCGAGCCGATCAGCGTGCAGCAACTGTGCCGTGCTTTCGGCTGGCCGGAATTCGGTGGGCGTATCGGCGGCAGGATTTCCAAGCTGCGTCTGCGCGACAACGTCATCACGCTCGGCACCACGCTGGAAGCCAGCGTTTTCGACGGGCACGTGAGCATCAGCGATCTGCGTCTCGAACAACCGTTCAGCAACTGGCCGCGTCTTCAGTCGAGCATCACGCTCGACAATCTCGATCTGAATCTGGTCACCAGCGCATTCTCGTTCGGCAGCATCACCGGCCGCCTGTCCGGGTACGTGCATGGACTCAAGCTGTTCAACTGGCAGCCCGCGGCATTCGATGCGCGACTGTTCACCCCCGCCGACGATCGTTCGCGACACCGCATCAGTCAGCGCGCCGTACAGAACATCGGCAACATCGGTGGCGGCGGCGCCGGTGTTACTGCGGCTTTGTCCAGCGGCGTCATGCGCTTTTTCGACGATTTCAATTACGACCGGCTGGGGATCTCCTGCCGACTCGAGAATGATGTCTGCATTCTCGATGGCATCGCACCGGCGCCGCACGGCGGCTACTACCTCGTCAAGGGCAGGGGATTGCCGCGCATCGATGTCATCGGCGGTGCGCATCGCGTCGACTGGCCGCGTCTGGTGCAGCAGCTCATCGCCATTACTGAGTCGAACGGACCTGTGGTGCAGTAATTTGCGCGACTGGCAGCCGGAAACGGTTACAGCGTACGATCCGGCACGTGGCGATGCGTGCGCTCGCGACCCTGTGGCGGCGACGCAAGCCGAGGATCCTGGCCCTGTGAGGACTGCAAACATGTCGAGATATCTGCCGTTGAAACTCGCCGCTGTGGCCTTCGTGCTGTCCGCGTGCGTCACCATCAATGTGTATTTCCCCGCCGCCGCAGCCGAGAAGGCTGCCGACAAGATCATCGAGGATGTGTGGGGTTCGCAGAAGCCGACCGCCGAAGGCGACAAGCGCAGCCACCTGCTGGATACCTCGCGCGATGTGCTGCTGGCAGCGGCAGGCTCGGTGCTGGATCTGATCGTACCTGCGGCCAATGCGCAGACAGCGGATCTGAACATTGCCACGCCTGCCATCAAGCAACTGACGCAGTCGATGGAGAGCCGCTTCGCGCAGATGAAGAAGTACTTCGATTCCGGCGCGATCGGTCTGACGCGCGATGGTCTGGTCGAAGTGCGCGATCAGAACCTGATCCCGCTGCCGGAGCGCAACTCCGTTCGCAAGCTGGTCGCCGACGAGAACGCTGACCGTTCGAATCTTTACCGGGAAATCGCGAACGCCAACGGTCACGCGGAGTGGGAGGCTGACATCCGCAAGACCTTTGCGGAGCGCTGGAGCGGCAAGGCTGCCGCCGGCTGGTACATCCAGGACAGCAATGGAGCCTGGAAAAAGAAATAGCCGCGATGACGTTGCTGCAAAAAAAAGCCCCGCATCTGCGGGGCTTTTCGTTTCGGAGCCTGCGTCTCTTCGAGTTGTTGGGCTGCGCTGACTAAATTCCTGAAACGTTGCTGTCGCTGTGCAAACTGCCAATCTTGCCGGCTCAATTCCGGCGGCGCGCCTGCGCTTATCGTAATTACTCCGATCTCCCCTAGCGGTGCCATCCCCACTTCTGCCGTCGGATCCACGCGCCCTGCGGCGTGCGGACCCTGCTTGAAACCGTGAGCACCCGTTGTGCGCCACGTGACGAAGTATGCTGTGTGAAACAGCGGGTTAGCAAGCGTCGTAGCGGGCCGGCAACAGATTTTTTTGCGACCCGATCCACATCCGCCCACATCATTTCGCCGTGGACGTCTGCGGCAGTGCGATTTCGCGACTATGTGGACGAAGCAACAGGCAACTCGATCCGCATGACCACGCCGCTGTCGTCGGGAAGATTGTGGGCATTGGCGCGCCCGCCATGGAATTCGCTGATGAGCCGCACGATGTACAGGCCCAGACCCAGATGGGGCTTGCCGTCGCCCGCCGTGCGGCCGCTGACCAGCGATTCGAACAGCCGCCCGTCCAGGTGTACCGGCAACAGCGGCCCTTCATTGCTCACGCTCAGAACATAGCCGTCCGCCACCGCGTCGAGTTCGAGCGCGATCAGTCCTCCGGCCGGACTGAAGTCGGCTGCATTGTCCATGAGTTTGTCCAGCGCCTGCGCCATGAGATCGGGCGAGCCGCGCATCGGACATTCGTGCTCGGGAGCACGCGTTTCGATGCGGTGATTGCCGAACGTGGCTGAGTAGGCCTGACCCATGTGCCGAACCAGTGCCGCCAGATCGAATTCGACACGTTCGGTGTGTTCGATGATCTGCTCCACCCGCGTGGCTTCGGTCATCGCCGTCAGAATCGAATGCATGCGTCCGGTGCCGCTGCGGGCGCGCTCCAGATAATTGCGCGACGTTGCATCGAGACTGTCGTCCGCGGCGAGATTCTCGAGCGACGAACTGACGATGGTCAGCGGCGTGCGCAATTCGTGGGACAGCTTGTTGCCGAGCGTCTGCAGATAACTGGTGTGTTCCTTCAGGCGGGCCAGCAGCGTGCTGTAGCTGCGCGCCAGGGAGCCGAGTTCATCGCGGTTGCGCGCATCGGGAATGCGCGGCTCGAGTCGACCTTCGGGAGTAAGTGCCGTCGACACTGCGCGACTCAGGCGGCGAATGCGCTGCGAGAGTCGCGCCGCGAAGGCCAGAGTGATCGCAACCGAGAACAGGGTTGCGAGCAACGTGAGATTCAGCAGACGCGTCAGAGCGTCTTCGCGGACGATGGCGAGTTGTTCGGCGGGCTGTTCCACCACCACCGCTGCAAGCGTTTCATCGCCGAGGTGCACGGGGACGGCGGCACGAACCAGTGAAGGTTCGCCGCCCGCCGGTTCGAACCAGATTGCAGTCGCACGACCCGCGCGAGCCTCATCCACCGGTGAGCCCCACATGCCATACGGCAGACCGTAAGAGGTCGCCACCGCGTCGCGGCCGCCGAACAGACTGCGATAGATGGAGCGTGCGAATCCGTCATCGTTCTGATGCGCGCCCGCAGGCTCACTCACCGCGGGCACTTCGATGTCACCGGCACGGGCGAGCAACCAGCCACGGCTATCCACTACTGATACACGCAGACCCTGCGGCGCGTATTGTTCGAGCCGATCCTTCAGCAGCTCGGAACCGGTATGCAGGTGGCGCAATATGGGCACCGTTTCGCTGACGCCGGAGCCGAGCGAAAACACGGCGAGTTCGGTACCGAACATCGAAGCCGGTATCCGCAGCTCGATGGCAAATCCACGGCCCGTGGCTCGCCAGACACCGATGATGTATTCGATGCTGTCAGCCTGCATGCGCCATGGCGCACCGACGTCGGTGGGTCGAGCCACGATGGGACCGGGTGCGACGGCGCTGACCGACCACGCGCGCTCGCGGCCGAACTCGTCGCGGCTGAGGAATACGACGCGGCTGACGTCGTTGTCGACGTCGTCGTCGGCCATCGCCGGGTTCTCGTAGCGCACCGTGGCGTCGGCCGTTTCGAAATAGACGTACAGATAGCGGCCGAACGCACCCATATGCAGACGTGTGGCTGAATCCCCGAACCCTGCCACGGGTCGCGACGGTATCGGCCATTCATCCGGGAATCCATCCAGCAACGGGGTCGTTGCCAGCAGCGGTGCAAACACATCGCCGTGCGCGGGATCGAAGTTCTCGCGCAATTCGCCGGGAAAGCGATACAGCAATTCCGGTTGCGATGCGACGACGCGCGCGAGCACGTCTGCCGTGATGAGAAGAGAGTCTTCCTGGCCGCGCCGCAGCGTGGTTTCCATGCGCTGTGCGTACTGCCATCCCGCCCACGGCAGGATGAGTGTGAGCAGACTGACCAGCAGCAGCTTGGCGCGCAGAGACACAGGGAGAAGCTAGCTGGTCGGCTGGTTGGCTGGTCTGCTGGCCAGAGTTGTCGGACCTGGCTGCGGCATCTCTCCATTCCAGTTCTGGCCAGCAGACCGGCAGACCCGTTGGCCAGCGCCCCGCGCTCCGCGGCCCAGTTGGCCAGCGACCCTCATCTGCTGTGTCATTCCTTCCACCTGTAGCCCATTCCGTACATGGTCTCGACGCCGTCGAAGGATGGGTCGATGGCCTGGAATTTTCGCCGGATGCGTTTGATGTGCGAAGTGATGGTGTTGTCGTCCAGCACGACGTTGGCGGCGTCCATCAGCTGCTGGCGATTTTTGACGTGCCCGGGATTCCTGGCGAGCGCATGCACGATCCAGAATTCGGTCAGCGTCAGGCCCAGGGGCTTTTCCTGCCAGCTCGCATGCATGCGGGCCGTGTCGATGAGCAGCGAACCGCGCGCCAGAATCTGATCGCGGTTCGATGGCTGGGTCAGCGCATCGACGCGGCGAAACAATGCGACCACGCGCGCGATCAGATGAGTGAGGCTGAGATCCTTGGTGAGATAGTCATCCGCACCGAGCCGCAGACCGGAGACCGCATCGAGCTCGCTGTCGCGTGCCGTGAGAAAAATGATCGGCAGCTCCGCCGACAGCGTGCGCAACTCACGGCACAGCTCGAAGCCGCCCTCGGGTTCATCGTGCAACCCGACATCGATCACTGCCAGATCGGGCAGGCGCGCGCGAAACGCATCCATGGCTTCCTTGCGGGTGCCATAAGTGCGAACGCTGTAGCCGTTACGCTGAAAGGCGGCGGCGTAGTTGTCGCGGATGGCGGGTTCGTCCTCGACGATGGCAATCAGTTTTTTCATGGCAGTCGCAGCGGTGGATGACCGTGACCACAGTGTAGCTTGCAGAGGGCTGCAAAACGCGTGCGCCACGATTGATCACAATGTGCCCGCTCGGCGGCAGATGTTTCCATCATGCCGCCCGGGCGCCGGGGTGCAATGACCCCAGGTTGCAGAGGGGTCGGATCATGATCGTTCAATCGGCGACAGTGTCGTGGCAATCGCGGATCGGCGCGCGGACCGGAAGTCCGTCCCTTGCTCAGCGTCGTGAGCGGCTCGGGAAACGATGGGCCTGGGCAGCGCTGCTCGTGCTGCTCTTCTGCTGGGACGCCGCCTCGCGGTTGGACGAGTCGACGGGCGCTCAGAAAGCGTTGATGCCCGTCAGTGCGCGACCGACCGTGAGCTGATGCACGGTCTCCGTGCCCTCGTAGGTGATGACGCTTTCCAGGTTGAGAGCGTGACGGATCGGTACGTACTCCACACTGATCCCGGCGCCGCCCAGGATGTCGCGCGCATCACGTGCGACTTCGATAGCCGCGCGCGTGTTGTGCCACTTGGCCATCGATACCTGCGTTGGCACCATGCTGCCGGCGTCCTTCAGTCGGCCGAGCTGCAAGGAGAGCAACTGCGACGTAGTGATCCTGCGTGACATCTCCGCGAGCCGGATCTGAATGGCCTGCGTCGCAGCCAGCGGCTTGCCAAACAGCTCCCGCGATTTCGAATAGTCGATCACCTGCGACAGACAGGCCTGCGCCGCGCCGGTGACACCCCAGCAGATGCCATATCGCGCCTGCGTGAGGCATGAGAGCGGACCTTTCAGGCCGACGACGCCCGGCAGCACGTTCTCTTCCGGTACCAGGACGTTGTCGAAGAACAGGCTCGAAGTCACCGAAGCGCGCAGGCTCATCTTGTGTTTGATGACCTGGGTGGTGAAGCCTTTGAAGTCCTTCTCCACCAGAAAGCCGCGAATGCCTTCGTCGGTCTGTGCCCAGACGATGGCCAGATCGGCAATCGAACCGTTTGTGATCCACATCTTCGCGCCGTTCAGCACCCAGTCCTTGCCCTGCCGCCGCGCAACAGTCTTCATGTTGGCCGGATCCGAGCCGCCATGCGGTTCGGTGAGACCGAAGCAGCCGATGACTTCACCCTGAGCCATGCGCGGCAGCCAGCGCTGCTTCTGCGCTTCGCTGCCGAACGCGTAGATCGGATACATGCACAGACTGGACTGCACGGACACGAAACTGCGCAACCCGGAGTCGCCGCGCTCGAGTTCCTGGCAGATGAGCCCGTAGGAGACTGCATTGAGCCCGGCACAGCCATAGCCTTCGATCGAACTGCCGAGCAGGCCAAGCTCGGCAATGCCGCCGATCAACTCGCGCGGAAAACGTTCATGTTCGAAACAGTCCGCGATGATGGGAACGACCTGCTCGTCCACGTATTTCGCCACCGAGTCCTGCACCAGTCGCTCGTCCTCGGAGAGCATGCTGCGCACGTTATACAGATCGAGGGGATCGAGTTCCGCGAAAGACTGTGAGGAAGCGGATGCAGAGGCGGACATGTGAACTCTCCTCGCCGAGTCGTCGGCGCTGCGATCGCAACGCGCCAGCTCGAGATGATACCTGCAAGCACGGCGCTTCAGCCGTCCGTGAAGTTGTATACGCAAACTCACCCGCTTGTCGGAATCGGAACGGCGGCGTAGCGTTGCGCTCCCCTTTGACGATCCGGATGAATACATGCGCACGGTCGATCAATGGTTGAACGAATACGGCGAGAGTCATCAGAACGCTGCGAACAAGCTGCTGCACTGGATCTGCGTGCCCATCATCGTGCTGAGCCTGGTGGGACTGCTATGGTCGCTGCCCGTGCCGGCGGTATTTCACGACATCTCGCCGTTGCTCAACTGGGGAACGGTACTGTTGCTGGCGGGCGTGGTGTACTACTTCACGATGTCGTGGTCGCTGGCGCTCGGCATGACGCTTTTTGTCGCCATCGTGGTTTCCGTGATTCTTGCGCTGGAAAGATTGCCATGGTCGCTGTGGGCAATGTGTCTTGCGCTGTTCGTTGTCGCCTGGATCGGACAGTTCATCGGCCATCACTACGAAGGCAAGCGTCCATCCTTTTTCAAGGATGTGCAGTTTCTGATGATCGGCCCGCTGTGGCTGCTCAGCTTTGTCTATCGTCGGCTCGGCATTCCGTACTGAGGAACTGCCGGACCACCATCGAGTTCAGTGGGTGTTCAGTCCTGTCGCAACAGGCTGGCATCGTTCGTCGTGTGTTCAGGAGTGATTTTATGGAAAAGAGAATGAATTCCCGTGTTGCATCCCTGCAGGCGCTGGCCGTAGCCGTGGCTCTCGTTGCCTTTGTCAGCGGCTGCACGACTGTGAATCCGTATACGCGTGAGCAGCAGACCAGCAAGGCTGCCAAGGGCGCGGGCATCGGGGCGGCAGCAGGTGCCGTGGTCGGGTTGCTCACCAAGGGCGACAAGCTGCAGAACGCCCTCATCGGCGCCGGCGTCGGTGCGATCGCGGGCGGTGGCGTGGGCTATTACATGGACGTGCAGGAAGCGAAGCTGCGCCAGAAGCTCGAAGGTACCGGTGTGAGCGTCACCCGCATGGGCGACAACATCACGCTGAACATGCCGAGCAGCATTACCTTTGCCACCAACAGCGCAGACCTGAATGCGCAGTTCTACAACGCGCTCGACGGTGTGGCGATGGTGTTGAAGGAGTATGAAAAGACCGTTGTCGAAGTGGCAGGTCACACCGACAGCACGGGTTCGGATCAGTACAACCAGGCGCTGTCGGAACGTCGTGCGCAATCGGTGGCGTCATACCTCAGCAGCCACGGCGTGAAACAGTCGCGACTGATCACGGTCGGCGCGGGTGAAACACGGCCCGTGGCATCGAACGACACCGAGGAAGGTCGTGCTGCCAATCGCCGCGTCGAACTGACCATCGTACCGGTCACACAGAAGTAATCATCTCTGCCGCATAAAAAAGGCCGGCTCATTGAGCCGGCCTTCGTTGCGTTCCGAGGCTTGGCTGTCATGCCTCGGCAGGTTCGTTCACCAGACCGCGCAGCTTCTTGATGGCATTGGCCTCGATCTGACGGATGCGTTCGGCGGAGACGCCGTACTGATCGGCCAGTTCGTGCAGTGTCGCCTTCTGTTCCGTCATCCAGCGGCTGCGCAGGATGTTCTGGCTGCGCTCATCCAGTGTTTCGAGCGCCTGCGCCAGACGGTCCGCGGTATCGTCATCCCACTGTTCGCGTTCGACGGCAATCGACGGATCGGATTCCGGCGAAGGCAGATAGGACGAAGGCGAATAGGAGCCTTCCTCATCGTCCGTGTCCGGTGCCGGATCGAACGACACGTCGCGCGAACTCAGACGCTGTTCCATGTCAGTGACTTCCCTGGCCGTCACGCCAAGTGCATCGGCGATGGCCTGCGTCTCCGCACCCGACAGCCAGCCCAGATTCTTCTTGGACTTGCGCAGGTTGAAGAACAGCTTGCGCTGCGCCTTGGTGGTCGCAATCTTGACCAGACGCCAGTTGCGCAAGACGTACTCGTGAATCTCCGCGCGGATCCAGTGCACGGCAAACGACACCAGGCGCACGCCCACGGTGGGATCGAAGCGCTTGACGGCCTTCATCAGGCCGACGTTGCCTTCCTGCACCAGATCGCCGACGGGCAGGCCGTAGCCGCTGTAGCCGCGGGCAATGTGAACCACGAATCGAAGATGTGAAAGAACCAGCTCGCGGGCCGCATCGAGGTCGCCTTCTTCGCGGAAACGGGTCGCAAGCTTCAGTTCATCCTCCCGGCTCAGGACCGGGATGCGCGACACACGCTCGACGTACGCATCGAGACTGCCGACCGGGCCGGCAAGTACCAGATCCGTGTTCGAGCGAACGAGCGCAGTTGCGGTTGTCATGTTGAAGATTCCCCTCCAGTTCGGGTCGAGTCTAACAGCGAATGTGCTGTCTTTAGCAATCACCACTTTGGAGTGCTAACGAGTCAAAAGGTTCTCAGACATGGGGTTGTTCCGGGTCAACTCAAGCACCCGTCAACTTATTGTTATAAAACGGATTTTTGTTCGTGACCGGGGGTCACGACGCTCGTGACCGGCAGGCCCTGCCGTCAGCTCGGTTCGATCTGGCGCAGATGGCGGCTGGCAGCGACGAAAGACCCCAGCCAACCGAGCACGATCCCGCTGGCGAACAGGATCAACGTGGGCTCCAGGCCCAGTCCCGAGATTTCGAATCCGCTGCCATACAGGCCGGCCAGGCGGCCAACCGGATCCCGCAGGGTGCCCACCACGATGGCGGTGATCAGCCAGGCAATCAGCGCCCCGCCAATGCCATACCAGAATCCGCTGTAGAGAAAGGGCCGGCGCACGAAGGCGTCACTGCCACCGACCAGCTTCGTGACCTCGATTTCCTGACGCCGATTCTGGATGTCGAGCCGGATGGTATTGCCCACGATGGCCATGACGCCCAGCGCCAGAAACGCGGCCGTGAGAAACACCGCGCGGCGCACAGTCTCCAGAATGGCCTGCAGGCGATTGACCCACGCGGTGTCCAGCTGCACCAGCTCGACGGAGGGCAGGGCGCGGATGTCGGCCGCCAGCTCTTCGAGATGCGCCGCAGTCGCATAGTCACCTTTGGGATGAACCACCAGCGAATGCGGCAGGGGATTGCCGGTCAGGGCGTCGATCGCCGGGCCGAAACCGGAATCGCGGCGGAATTCCTTCAGCGCGTCGTCGGCGCTGATGACACTGACGCTGGCAACGTCGCGCCGGGCACGCAGACGTTCTGCAATGCGCTGAGCTTCCTCCAGCGCGGTGGGAATCTTCAGATACACCGACATGTCGATGGCGCGATCCCAGTTGCCGCTGGCGGACTGGATATTGGCGATCAACAGATGCAGGCAGGCAGGCAGCGCGAGCGCGATGCCGATGACGAGTGTCGTGAGCAGCGTTGCGAGCTTCTGCTGCGACAGCCGACCCAGCGCACCTACCAGCGTCTGCGCGTGACGGACCAGCCAGGCGCTCATGGCGTCATCCCGCGGTCGGCGTCCATCAGTTTTGCCGGATCCAGCAGCTTCTGTGCAGGCTCAGGCTCGCCTTCCTGAATGCGACCACCTTCAAGGCGGATGCGACGGACCGGAAATCGTTCGAGCAGATACAGATCGTGGCTGGCAATGAGCACGGTCACGCCGACTTCGTTGAAACGCCGGAAAATGTTCATGACTTCGATCGACAGGTCCGGATCGAGATTGCCGGTGGGTTCGTCTGCGATCAGCACCGGCGGCTTGCTGACGACCGCGCGCGCGATGCCGACGCGCTGCTGCTCGCCAGTGGAGAGTTCCAGCGGCAGGCTTTGTTCGCGGCCGAGCAGACCCACCTGATCCAGTGCCGCACGCACGCGCCTGCCGATTTCCCTGGAGCCGACTCCGGCAATGATCAGCGGCAGGGCCACGTTGTCGAAGATGGTTCGGTCAGCCAGCAGCTTGTGATCCTGAAATACGACGCCGATCTGGCGCCGATAAGCCGGAATTTTCGAGCGCGATACGCCCGCCACGTTCTGACCGTTGACGATGAGCTGACCGCGCGTCGGACGTTCGATGAGCGCGATGAGCTTCAGCAGACTGGATTTGCCGGCACCCGAATGACCTGTGAGAAAGGCGATCTCGCCGCTGCCCAGCTCGAGCGACAGATCGCTCAGTGCTTCACGGCCATTGGGATAGCGTTTGAAAACGTGATCGAACCGAATCATTTCATATTCTGTATCGCGATTCGCACCGGCGTCACGCGTCGCGTTTCAGCAGCGCATCGACAAAGGCTTCCGCATCGAACTCATCGAAATCCTCGGCGCTCTCGCCCGTACCGATGAAGCGGATCGGCAGCTTGAGCTCGCTGGCGATGGCGAGCACGATCCCACCTTTCGCGGTGCCATCGAGCTTGGTCAGCACCACGCCGGTGACGCCGAGTGCCTCATTGAAAAGGCGCGCCTGCTGAAGGGCATTCTGGCCCTGGCTGGCATCGAGCACCAGCAGTACCTCGTGCGGCGCCTGCGCATCGACGCGGCTCATGACGCGCTTCACCTTCTTCAGCTCCTCCATGAGGTTCGACTGCGTGTGCAGACGGCCGGCAGTGTCCGCAAGCAGTACATCCATGCCACGCGCCCTGGCAGCCTGCATCGCATCGAACGCGACCGCTGCCGGATCGGTGCCGGCGCTTTGCGCGATGACAGGGACCGCATTGCGCTCGCCCCAGATCTGCAGCTGCTCGACGGCCGCAGCGCGAAAGGTATCGCCAGCGGCCAGCATCACCTTCAGCCCGTGATCCTTCATGCGGCGCGCGAGCTTGCCGATGCTGGTGGTCTTGCCGGCACCGTTCACACCGACAATGAGAATGGCGAAGGGTGCGGCCGCACGATCGAGGACCAGCGGCACCTGTGCGGGCCGCAGTACCGAAAGCAGCGACGCCCGCAACGCGTTCAGCAGCGCATCGAGATTGCTGAGTTCCTTGCGCGCGACCTGCTTGCGCAATCCTTCCAGAATGCGCTCGGTGGTCTCGACGCCGACGTCCGCGGTGATGAGTCGCGTTTCCAGTTCGTCCAGTACCGCATCGTCGATACGACCGCCCGGCAGCAGATTGGCCAGATCGTATGTCAGCCACGAATCACCGCGATTGAGCCTGGCGCGCAGGCGCTGGAACAGGCCGGGTTTGTCGCTACCGGAATCGGTGGCTTTCGATTTGAAGCCGAACATCGTCGGATGGATCACGCACAACGGAAGGAGCGCGGATTCTATCAGCCATCGCGCTATGCTTCGCGCCCGTCATGGCGCGCACATCCAGAACCAGAACATCGTCAGCGTCGGAAAAGTCGACGTCGAACCGGCTGCGGATCATCGGCGGTCGCTGGCGCGCTGTGCCCATTACATTTCCGTCAGTGCCTGGCTTGCGGCCGTCGCCCGATCGGGTGCGCGAAACGCTGTTCAACTGGCTGCAGCAGTCGATTGTCGGGGCGCGTTGTCTGGATCTGTTCGCCGGCAGCGGCGCACTGGGTATCGAAGCGCTCTCGCGCGGCGCGGCTCACGTGACGTTCGTCGAGCGCGAAGCACTGGTCGGTCAGCACATCCGTGAAACACTCGCACGGCTGCGCACTTCGGACGGAGAAGTCCATATTGCCGATGCCATGCGATTTCTCGATGGCGTTGCGACGCCCTACGACATCGTGTTTCTCGATCCGCCATTCGCGGCCGACGTGCTGCAGCATGTCGTTGACCGGCTGGCGCAAGGCTGGCTGGCGAGCGACGCCCATATATATCTGGAAGCACCGTCGGATCGGCCGCCGCCTGCATTGCCGCAGGGCTGGTCGTTGCATCGAAGCAAGCGCGCCGGGCAGGTCGGCTATTATCTGGCTCGAGCAACTTCTGCCGTGCGATGAGGGACTGTTATGACGGGCGCCATGTATCCGGGCACGTTCGATCCGATCACCAACGGTCATTACGATCTGGTGCGCCGTGCGGCAGATATCTTCGAGCGCGTGGTGGTGGCGATTGCTGCCAATCCCGGCAAGGCGCCGCTGTTCCCGCTGGATGAGCGCGTGGCGCTGGCGCGTGAAGTGCTCGCGGATATCGGCAATGTGGAAGTAACGGGCTACACGGGACTCACCGTCGACTTCGCGAGACAGCATGGTCTGCGCGTCGTCGTACGTGGGCTGCGAGCCGTGTCCGATTTCGAATTCGAATTTCAGCTGGCAACCATGAGCCGTCATCTCACGGACAAGGTCGACTACGTCTTCCTCACGCCCACTGAGCAATTCAATTTCATCTCATCGACGCTGGTACGCGAGATCGCGAGTCTCGGCGGCAACGTCGGAAAGTTCGTGCATCCGGTGGTCGAAGCGGCATTGAAGAGCGCGTGGGAAAAGCGGCGCAAATAGCTCTTGCTGAATCTGACCAGCAGACCGCGGGCTACAGCCCAGTCGGCCAGCGACCTATTTCTGACACTTCGGGCAGTAGTAGCTCGACCGATTGCCTTGCACGATGTGTTTGATGGGCGTCGCGCACACCCGGCAGGGTTCGCCTGCGCGCTCGTATACGTAGAGCTTCTGCCGGAAGTATCCCGGCATCCCTGCCGCATTCACATAGTCGCGCAACGTTGTGCCGCCTGACCGGATAGCGGCGTTCAACACCTTTCTGACCGCTCGCACCAGTCGCGGAAACTCATCGCGACGGACAGCCGCAGCGCGGCGCTGCGGACGAATCCCTGCATGAAACAGCGCTTCGCTCGCGTAGATATTCCCAACCCCCACGACGAGTTGACTGTTCATCAGCAACTGCTTGATGGCGACGCTGCGACCCCTGGCAACGCGTGCCAGATAGTCCGCGTTGAACTCCGGCGAGAGCGGTTCGGGTGCGAGCGATTTCAGCAGCGGATGCGTCAGCGGATCCTCGGTGGTCCACAGCAGACTGCCGAACCGTCGTGGATCGTTGAAGCGCAGGCAGTTGCCCGAATCGAGAACGATATCGACGTGGTCGTGCGGCAGCGGTGCCGTGCTTGCCGGCATGACACGCAGACTCCCCGACATTCCCAGATGCAGGATCATCGTGCCGCGCTCGAGATCGAACAGGAGGTATTTGGCGCGCCGACGCAATTGCTGCACGCGTTGACCTTCGGCCTCCATGAGTTCGTCCGGAATACGCCAGCGCAGCCGCGGTTCGCGGATCACGATGCGTTCCACTGTGCGCGCCGTGACCGCGGGCTCGATGCCGCGGCGCGTTGTTTCTACTTCGGGAAGTTCAGGCATTGGGCGAGTGGGCGATTGAATCGAGTGAGATCGCCTTCACACTATGGGCAGGCGCGGTCGGACACAGGTCGAACTCCCACGCGGTGCAGGGATTCGCTCATTTGTGGGGTCAGGGGGTGTCCGCTATAGTCCGGGCCTGTCTGGTTTTCGTCAAATCGTCACTCTCAGGGGCTGTCAGTGAATCTGGATTTTCTCTATGGAATTCTGAACCTTGGCTTCTGGGAATATGTCCTCGTGACGTTCCTGATGATCCAGGTCACCTTCATGGGCGTCACGCTCTATCTGCATCGTGACGCCACGCATCGCAGCCTCGATCTGCATCCCGCGCTGCGTCATATCTTCCGCTTCTGGTTGTGGATGAGCTCCGGCATCGTCACCCGCGAATGGGTGGCTGTGCATCGCAAACATCATGCGAAGTGCGAAACGCCGGACGATCCGCACAGCCCGGTCATTTTCGGTCTGAAGAAAGTGCTGCTGGAAGGCGCCGAGCTGTATCAGGTGCAGGCGCGCAATCCGGACACGGTGAGAGTTTTCGGTCGCGGTACACCCGACGACTGGATGGAACGCAACGTCTACGGCCGCTATCGCAACTTCGGCATCGTGCTGATGGTGGTGATCGATCTGGTTCTGTTCGGCGTGCCCGGCATCATCATTCTGGCGGCACAGATGCTGGCCAATCCGCTCATGGCTGCCGGCGTGATCAACGGCATCGGCCACTACTACGGCTATCGCAATTTCGAATGCCCCGATGCCGCACGCAACGTCATGCCATGGGGCTTTCTGGTGGCGGGCGAAGAGCTGCACAACAATCACCATGCATTCCCGAGCTCGGCCAAG
>DASTRD010000145.1:0-8480 GCA_035761425.1 Povalibacter sp. | reverse complement strand
TACGCCAACGCCGGCAAGGGATTCCGCGGTGGCGGCGCCAACAGTGCAGCACTGCTGGATCGCTGCGCGCAGAACATCGCGGATCTGGGGCTGGGCGATGTGCGCTCCTACGAATCGGACTACGTGTGGAGCTACGACGTTGGCGCCAAGGGCAAGCTGATGGATGGCCGCGTGGCCTACGACGTGGGTGTCTACACGGTCGACTGGACCGGCATTCAGCAGTCCAACACGCTGGTGGCCTGCGGTGGTTCCTACATCGGCAACTTCGGTGAGGCGCGTGCCAGGGGCGTGGACATGATGTTCCAGGCGGTACTCATGGACGATCTGCTGATCGATGTGTCGCTCGGCTACATGAACTCCGAGTACACCTCGCAGGTGTTCGCTTCGGCCGATGCCAACGCACCGACGCTGATCAACGAAGGCAACTCGCTGCCCAACGTCGTGCCGTTCAAGGCCGCGCTGGCAGTGACCTACAACTACCGTGCTTTCCGCAGGGACGGCTACGTGCGGGCGGCCTACGAATACAGTGGCCGACGCAGCGATATGCTGCCGACACAGGATCCGGGAACGACGCAGTATCTGGCGAATCCGCCGTTCCCGTACCTGCCGGAGACACACATGGTGCGGCTGCGCGGCGGCCTGGACCTCGGCGAATGCGACGTCTCGGTCTTCGTGGACAACCTGCTGGACTCGGCGCCATTGCTGAGCCGCACGTCATCCACGCAGAGCAATTACTACCAGGTCAGCACATGGCGCCCGCGCACCGTGGGAATGACGCTGGTCTATCGGTACTGAGAATGCGAATGAACGGGTCGTACAGACCGCGTTCGCTCCGAAGCCGTTGCCGGCCTTGAGAGCGAACAAACGGGGGAGATGGTCGAGTGATCAATCCGACAGAAGATCGTAAGGAGCTGCCGCCATTTGCGGCGTTGCGAGCGTTCGAAGCGGTTGGCAGATTGTCCGGTATCCGACGCGCTGCGCAGATGCTGTGCATCGATCATGCAGTCATCAGTCGACACCTGCGGGCGCTCGAAGACTGGGCGGGCGTGCGTCTGTTCGATCGCGCCGGCGGCAATACCGTGCTGACGCCGGAAGGACAGCGATACCATGCGCGCGTCACGGCGGCCCTGGCGGAGATCGGCGATGCCGGCAAGGAATTGCTGAGCCACAACAACGATCGGCGCTTGAGCATCTGGTGTGCGCACGGATTTGCCAGCGAATGGCTCACCGCGCGGCTGCCGGTGTTTCAGATGGCACATCCGGAGATCGAACTGGAACTGCGGCCGACGGATGCGAGCCCCGACTTTGTGCGCTACGAAGCCGATGTGGATATCCGTTACCTGAGCGGTACGCCGACCATCTCGCCAGCGAACATCAGTGCTGGCTTGCGCCGCTTCGAAATCGCCCGCCCGCCCGTGGTGGCCGTGGCGAGTCCGGCCTGTCTGTCGATGTTGCCCGCCATCGTGGACGTCCGGGATCTTCTGCGTGCGCCGCTGTTGCATGAAGAGAATCACCGGCAGTGGCAGATCTGGTTGGCCGCACACGATGTGGCTGTTCCCGAGCAATTGCCGGGCCTGCGGCTGTGGCACGCGCATCTCACGGTCGAAGCGGCACGACGCGGGCAGGGCATCGCGCTCGCCAATCCGTTCCTGGTGGGCGACGACCTTGCGTCCGGCAGATTGGTCGATGTGTTCGCAGGTCGCAGCAGATGTGTCGCACTGGGTTCGTACGTCTTCGCTGCGCGCGCCGATCGCTGGCAATCCTGCGCCATCGTTCGTTTCCGTCACTGGCTGAAGCGTGCCAGTGCCGATGTGTGCCTGCCGGCAGGCCAGAGTCCGTCTGATGCAATGACGGTGACCGGCTCGATCGCGGCAGAACCGCTGCGTACTGCCGCCCAGGGCTGAGCTTCGCTTCCTCGGCCCGGGACGCTTCCGCCGGCCGCTCGCCGCGGCTTCATCCGAACCCGTCTTGTTCCATGACGTGATGTCGACGTGTACGCGCGTTGACGCATCCGTACGTCCTGCGCTGCCCGAACGCTGCGTGGTGACGCATCAACACCACTCGTGATCGCTTTGGCAACTCCACCTGCGCCTCATCGGGCAGGCACACTCATTTGCGCGGGTACATGAAGGTCCGTGCAGGAGCAGCGTTCCGAACTGCTGACCGCTGCATCGACCGCCACGCACCGCGAGCCGGATGGCAATTGTCTGTCAGCAACGAGTTGGGGAGATTCTGACCATGCATCTCAAAGAGGCGACCGACCGCGTACACGGTCCTGCGACTGCCCCTGTATCCGGTACCCGGCGCGCGGCGGGAAGGCGCAACATTTCCAGACGACTCGGTGTGCTGCTCGCGGGAGCATTGTTGACGCAGGGGGCGACTTCCGCACCAGCGGAGTGGACCCACCTGGGCGGCAATGCACAGAGCAATCAATACAGCGAACTCGATCAGATCGATTCGAAGAGCGTCACGTCGCTGGGCCTGCTCTGGTACTCCGATCTGCCCATTGGTGAAGGTCTCGTCGGCAATCCGCTGGTCATGGACGGCGTCGTCTACCAGGGCGGACCGTATGGTTCAGCTGTTGCCACCGACGTGCGTACCGGCAAGACGCTGTGGAGCTTCGTGCCGATGCTGGGTCTGGAGCGCTACAGCCCGCGCTCGGCGCATCAGGCCAGCACCAATCGCGGACTCGGCATCGACGAGACCGGCGTCTATATCGCCGGCGGCTGTTCGCTGTTCGGCCTGGATCGCAAAACCGGCAAGCAGAAATGGCGCGCGGAAGTGTGCGATCCGACGGGCAACTACGGTGCAAATTCATCGCCCCGTGTCGGCGCAGGCAAGGTCTTCATCGGCATCAACAACATGCAGAGCGGCAGCGGTCGCGGTCACGCAATCGCACTCGACGCGCAGACAGGCAAGGAACTGTGGCGCTTCTACACGGTGCCCGGCGATCCCTCGAAGCCATTCGAGAACAAGCAGATGGAGATGGCTGCAAAGACCTGGGGCGACACGTATTGGCAGGATCTTCCCGGCGGCGGCAGCGGCAGCGTGTGGGAAGGCATGATCTACGACCCGCAAACCAACCTGCTCATCTTCGGTGCCGGCAATCCGGGCACGGACGGTCACGAAGCCACGTACGTCGACAAGGAGATGCTGTTCACCAACTCCATCATCGCAGTGAATGCGACGACCGGCGAGTACGTGTGGCATCGGCAGCTCACGACGGGCGATGTGTTTCATCCCGGAGACGCCGTTGCGCACATGCAGCTTGCGGACATTCAGTTGAAAGGCCGCAACCGGCACGTGCTCATGCAGGCGGCCAAGAACGGGTTCTTCTATGTGATTGACGCCGACACCGGCCAGGTCATTTCGCTCAACAACTACGTACCCACGGTCAACTACAAGCCGGTGGATCCGAAAACCGGCACGCTGCAATTCAGGGATGAGCTGCGCTTCTGGGAACATCCGGGCAAGAAGATCGTGATGCAGCCCGGCGGCTACGGTGCACATGTCTGGGAACTTACTTCATACAACCCGAAGACCGGACTGGTCTACATTCCCGCCTTCATCATGCCGTACGAACTCGGCGGCCGTTATGCGCAGTACGGATTCGCCGATGATGCGAAGTTCCGCAACAAGGGCATGCTGATTGCGTGGGATCCGGTCAAGCAGACCAGGAAGTGGCAGGTCGATCACACCGTCACGATGAGCGGCGGTGCGCTCTCGACGGCCGGCAACGTGGTCTTCCAGGGAACACCTGACGGTACCTTCGCCGCGTACGACGCGAAGAGCGGAGCAAAGCTGTGGTCCTATGACACGCACAGTGTCATCCGCGGCGGTCCCGCCACTGTCATGGTCGACGGCAAACAGATCGTGCTCGTGCCCGCGGGCGATGGAACTGCGATCGGCTCCGCACGCGGCCAGCTGTCGCGAACCATGGAAACGTACGCTGCGCCGTCCCGGTTGCTGGCGTTCGCTCTGGACGGCAAGGCGGTATTGCCGCAGACCCACAAGGTCGTGCACAAGCCGGTTCTCGAACGTCAGCCCGCCGAACTTGCTGCCGCGGGCAAGGTGTTCTACGAGCGCAACTGCAGTCGTTGTCACGGACAGAACGTGGTCACCTCCGGCAACGGTCGCATACCGGACCTGCGCAACATTCGTGAGCCGCGCCTGTCGGTACTGCCGCAGATTCTTCGCGACGGCATCCTGAAACCGCTGGGCATGCCGCAGTTCCCCGACATCACCGACGAGGAGATCGCGGCGGTCCGCGCGCACATCACCAACGAAGCCTGGCGTGCTTACGAGGGGCAGGGCGCTGACAGCAGCGATGTCGAGACGAGATGAATCCGGTGGAGGACGAGGCGGAGCTGATGCCGGCTCGTCCTCTGTCGATCGACTTGAATCTCATGGCTGCACGATCTGCGGGCCATTCGATCGGGATGAAGCGTGATATGTCCATGACTGCGGAACGGGCTCGCCTGGCGCTGGCACGTGCAGACCTGTTGCGTGAACAGGCATTCATCGATGGTCAGTGGTGCGACGGTCCGGAAGTCATCGACGTGCACAATCCGGCTTCCGGCGCATTGCTGGGCACAGTGCCGCAGTTGCGGGAAGAGGCAACGACGCGAGCCATCGCCGCGGCGCAAGGTGCGTTCGATGGCTGGCGGTCCAGGAGTGCGCGTGAGCGCGCCACAATCCTGCGTCGCTGGTACGAACTGATCGTGGATAACGCCGAGGATCTGGCCCGGCTGATGACGGCCGAGCAGGGCAAGCCGCTGAACGAAGCGCGCGGCGAGATCGCATACGCGGCGTCGTTCGTCGAATGGTTCTCGGAAGAAGCGCGCCGCGCCTATGGCGATGTCATTCCGGGCCACGAACAGGACAAGCGGCTGATCGTTCTCAAGCAGCCGGTCGGTGTGGTCGCCGCCATCACGCCATGGAATTTTCCGGCGGCAATGATTACGCGGAAGATTGCGCCGGCGCTGGCCGTCGGATGTACGGCAGTCCTCAAGCCCTCCGAGCTGACTCCATTCTCTGCGCTCGCGCTTGCATTGCTCGGCCATGAGGCGGGGCTGCCGCCCGGCGTTTTCAATGTCGTCACCGGCGATGCCCGCGCCATCGGCAGCGTCATGACGTCGGACCGACGCGTGCGCAAGCTCTCGTTCACCGGCTCCACAGCGGTGGGCAAGATGCTGGCAGCACGCTGCATGGACACCGTGAAGCGTGTGTCGCTCGAACTCGGCGGCAATGCGCCCTTCATCGTCTTTGACGATGCCGATCTCGATGTCGCCGTGGATGCGGCGGTGGTGGCGAAATTCCGCAATACCGGACAGACGTGTGTCTGCGCGAATCGCTTCCTGGTGCAAAGCGGTGTCTACGAAGAGTTCTCCGCGCGACTTGCGAAGCGCGTAGGCGCAATGGTCGTCGGCGATGGGCTGGATGGGCCGACTCACCAGGGCCCGCTCATCAACGGCGCGGCGGTGGAGAAGGTGGCACGGCACGTGGCCGATGCGCTGGCCGGTGGCGCGAAGCTGGCGACCGGTGGCTCGCGTCGGCAAGGCAACTTTCACGATCCAACGGTGCTCACCGATGTCTCCGCGCAGATGTTGCTGTTTCGCGAGGAGACGTTCGGTCCCGTCGCGGGACTCATGCGCTTCGACACCGAGGCCGAGGCAATCAGTATTGCCAATCGTACGGACAGCGGCCTGGCAGCCTACGTGTTCACCCGCGATGTGAGTCGGTCCTGGCGGATCGGCGAGGCGCTCGAGGCGGGCATGGTCGGACTGAATACTGGCGTGGTCTCCACGGCAGTCGCGCCGTTCGGCGGTGTGAAGGAGTCCGGGTTGGGCAGGGAGGGGTCGCTCTACGGCATCGAAGAATATCTCGACATCAAACTTTTCTGCATGGGCGTGCAGACGGCGAGCGGTTGAGCAGGCGGGATCACGGGCAGGGATGCTCTTTCCTCGCACGCCGATCACGCAGGCATACGCAACAACTACCGGGGGGTCGCTATCATGACCGAAGACAACAACAGCGGCGCGGCCGCAGCGCCGCAGCTCGGCAAAGAGAACGTCAAGGTCATCATCGCCTCTTCGGTCGCTTCTGTGTTCGAGTGGTTCGACTTCTTTCTCTACGGCGCTCTGGCCGTCATCATCAGCCGCAACTTCTTTTCCAGTGTCAACGAAACCACCTCGTTCGTGCTGGCGCTGCTGGCATTTGCCGCAGGATTCGCCGTACGGCCCTTCGGTGCGGTCGTCTTCGGATTCTTCGGCGATCTGCTCGGCAGGAAAAACACATTTCTGGTGACGCTGGCGCTGATGGGCGTCGCCACGTTCTGTGTCGGTCTGCTGCCCACCTACCAGCAGATCGGCGCTGCCGCTCCGTGGATCCTGGTTGCCCTGCGCATGCTCCAGGGCCTGTCCGTCGGTGGCGTGTATGGCGGTGCTGCGACCTACGTAGCTGAACACGTCGATTCGCGTCGGCGTGGCTTCTTCACGAGCTGGATACAGATCACTGCAACCGTCGGGATGGCCTTGAGCCTGACCGTGATCTTTGCGACCCGCACCATCGTGGGTGAGGAGCACTTCAATCAGTGGGGCTGGCGCGTGCCATTTCTGCTGTCCATCCTGCTGCTCGGTCTCACCATCTGGATCCAGATGCGCCTGTCGGAAAGTCCGGTGTATCTGGAGATGAAGGCGTCGGGCAAGGCATCGAAGCAGCCGCTCACCGATGCCTTTGGCAACTGGACCAATGTCCGCCTGATTCTGATTGCGTTGTTCGGCTCCATGGTAGGTCAGGCAGTCATCTGGTACGCCGCGCAGTTCTACGTGTTCTTCTTCATGGAACGCATTCTGAAAGTGGATGCGGCGCTGACGAACGTACTCGTGGCTGTGGCCCTGGTGATTTCGACGCCACTGTATGTGTTCTTCGGCTGGCTCTCCGACCGGATCGGGCGGCGACCCGTGATTCTCGGTGCGTGCCTGCTGGCAGCGTTGACGTACTTCCCATTGTTCAAGGCGCTCACCGCGGCGGCGAATCCAGCCATGGCGCGGGCGGTGGCCACGGCACCTGTCACCGTCCTGGCCGACACGCGCGAATGCACATTCCAGTTCGACCCCATCGGAACAGCGAAATTCAGCAGCTCCTGCGATATTGCACGCTCCTATCTGGCCCGTGCGGGCGTGAGCTACACCACCGAGGCCAGCGCGCCGGGATCGGTGGCGCAGTTGCGTGTCGGTGAGCAGGTGCTCGAATCGTTCCGCGGTGAGGCGCTGTCGGGTGCCGAGTTGAAAGCACGGCGTGCAGACTGGGAGAAGCAGGCCGCCGCGCTGGTGGCTGACTCCGGTTATCCGCTCACTGCCGCACGCGATCAGATCAATGTGCCGATGGTATTGCTCATTCTCGTCGTGCTGATGAGTTTCTCGGCCATGGTGTACGGCCCCATGGCCGCATTGTTGACCGAGCTGTTTCCGGCGAAAGTGCGTTACACGTCCATGAGTCTGCCGTATCACCTGGGCACCGGATGGTTCGGCGGCTTTCTGCCGCCCGTTGCTTTCGCCATCGTCGCGGCCACCGGCAATATCTACTCGGGACTGTGGTATCCGCTGATCGGTGCGGTCGTGACCTTGATCTGCGGCGTGTTGTTGCTGCCGGAGACCAAGGGGCGCGATCTGCGCTGCTGACGCGAATATCGCGCGACGCGCAGTCGCGGATCGCCGGGTGCGTTCATCGTACGGCCGGCCACGTAACGGCGCCCGCACTCTGCGGGCGCCGACATTCAATTGATGCTCTGTCGGTGCGACGCGAATGCGTGTTCGCGCACGCCGTTCTCATCGATGACGAATTGCGCAGATGGATGGTGCTCGCATGGCACCACGCGCGATCACTTTGGCATCTCCCGGCGTGCGCAGTCATGACGCTAGATTCAATCCGCGTCGCACACCGGCATCTGACCGAACTTCGATCTTCGCAACGTGCGTCGATCGGTACAGCAATCGGCAGGTGATCGGTCTTCGCGAGCCTGCGCAGACGAACGTCGCCATGAGCGATGTACGAGAGGCGCGGCAACGATTTGCCGGAAGTGTCACTCATTCCATTCATGCGTCGATGGGGGGTTTATCAGAATGGCTCGCACAACAAAGTTTCCTCGCACCGGTAGCCGCTCATGGCCGCTGCGACTGGCAGTACTCGGCGCCATCGCGCCGCATCTCATTGGATACGCGTCTGCCCAGGAGGAGTATCCGGAACAGAACAGTCCGGAACAGAGCAGTCCGGAAGCAGTGGGCAGGAATCTGATCACTGAAGTCACAGTCACTTCGCGACGAGTCTCAGAATCCGTGCGCGATGTTCCGATCAGTATTTCGGCGTACGACAGCAAGACGCTGGATGTGGCGGGTGTGAAGGACTTCTCGGGGGTGGCGCAGTTCACGCCGGGTGTGACCTTCAGCCCGGGCAACAACCTCATCGCGATCCGCGGTATT
>DASTRD010000144.1:0-3806 GCA_035761425.1 Povalibacter sp. | reverse complement strand
AGCGGCGAGGACGAACGGGCCGGGATAGATTGACTCCGAAGAAGCGCGAAAGGCGCATGTCAGAGTCCGATTGCTTTTCGCGATACCATTCACTCTCGTTGTGGGTCCGGCTTCAGCCGGACGCTGCGCCGCAGGCGTGTTTCGCTTACGTTCGACTGAAGTCGAACCCACAAAGAGTTCGATGCTGACGTATGCCATTCACTCTCATTGTGGGTCCGGCTTCAGCCGGACTGCGCCGCAGGTGTGCTTCGCTTACGTTCGACTGAAGTCGAACCCACACAAAGAATTCGATGCTTGCGTCGACTTCAGTCGAACCCACAAAGAGTTCGATAGCTCGCTGCTGCGCCACTTGAAGCAGGACCGAGATGCGGAACCGGAGTTACCGCGAACAGGAAACAGGGAAGGAGAAGATCGATTCGAGTATTCAGCGAGAGGGCCAACTCCGCGTCGACTGGATTTCGTGTTCGACGGTCTCGAATTCGTTCAGATCTTGATTACCGTCCTTTTTGCGGTACTCCGTCCTTTGCGGAAGCGGCTTTCAGTGCGCGCGCCAGCAGCTTCTCGCTGCCGAGCTTCGCACACTCGGCAGCGAATCCTGAGGTGGGACCACGCCACTGAAGTTCGTCGACATTTGCGAACAGCTTCGCGTCCGTGCGCAGCGTTGCGAGTTTCTTGAACAACAGCGCGAGGTCGCGGCGTTCGCCGAGAGTCTCTGCGGGAAAGTTTTCCAGAACGCCGTACTTCTCGATCAGCCGTGCCGCGCCCACCTTGCCGATGCCGGCGAGACCCGGATAGCCGTCTGCGCTGTCGCCGACCAGGGCGAGGAAATCCGGAATCAGCTGCGGCTCCACGCCGAATTTCCTGCGCACGGCGGCGGCATCGCGAATTTCGTTCGACTTGCGATCGATCTGCACGATGTCTGCGTCACGCACGCACTGCGCAAGATCCTTGTCGACGGTCCAGATGCACACCTTCTCCACGCGCGCATCGTTGCTCGCAAGCCAGGCGGCCGAGGCCAGTGCATCGTCGGCCTCCAGTTCGACCATGGGCCACACTGCAACGCCCATCGATTCCAGCGCCGTTTCGAGTGGCTGAAACTGTGCCCACAGCGCCGGTTCGATGCCGTCGCCGGTCTTGTAGCCCGGCCACAGTTCATTGCGGAACGATTCGATGACGTGATCGGTCGCAACCCCGACATGCGTCGCGCCGCCTTCGATGATTTCCAGCACGGTATTCAGCACGCCGACGACCGCACCGAGCGGCGCATCCTTGCCCTTGTTGAACCGGCGCAGCCCGTAGAAATGCCGGAACAGCTCGTACGTGCCGTCGATGAGATGAACGATCATGCTGAAGGCGGTTGGCGGTTGGCGGTTGGCGGTTGGCGGTTGAAAGAAGAGGTGAAGATTGTCTTTTCACTCCTTCCCCCGCTTGCGGGGGAAGGTTGGGATGGGGGCATTCGAGCACTCGCCTTCAACGCACAGCTTCAGCTGTTTGCGCTGGCGCGGTGGCTGCCCTCCTGATCTCTCATTTGCCGCCGGCATACAGTTTCGTGAGCCGGTACAGGAACTCGCGGCCTTCCAGCAGCGATTGCACGCGGATGCGTTCGTTGAGGCCGTGAGCATTCGTGGTGGCACCGTCGGAGAAAATGCCCGAGACGCCGTAGGTGGGGATGCCTGCGGGAGTGAGAAAGCGTCCATCGGTTGCGCCCGATGCCTGCGTCGGAATCAGCGGCACGCCCGGGAACATGTCCGCACTCAGTTTCTCGATGGGGCCGAGGATCTGCGCAGTGAGCGGCGGCGGCGGTCCGCCCTTTTCCGGCGGCGCCTCGAATTCAATCTTCACACCGGGGTCATTCACGATACGGATCAGCGTCTGGCGGATCTCTTCCGGTGCATGGCCTGGGAAGATGCGGCAATTGACGTTCGCCGATACGTGCTGCGGCAATGCGTTCGGCGCGTGACCGCCGTTGATCAGCGTCGCCACGCACGTCGTGTGCAGCATGCCGTTGATGTTCGGGTCCTGTTTCAGCCGCTCGATGGCTGCGGGGTCAGCGGATGTCGCCGCAGCCTTCATGTCCGCGCCCTGCGTGCCGCCCACCACGTCCGCGAACTTCGCAAGATAGGCGCGCGTGGTCGGATTGAACTCAATCGGAAATTCGAACGCCTGAACTTTCGCCAGCGCCTGCGACATCTGATAGATCGCGTTGTCAGGAGTCGGCCGGGACGAATGACCGCCCTGGTTGGTCGTGGTGAACGTGAAATCCTGGTAGAGCTTTTCGCCGGCCAGAATGCCGTTGTAGAGATACTGGCCGGTTTTTCCGTCGAGCCGCCCGCCGCCGCCTTCATTCAATGCAAATTCGGCGTCGATCAGCTCGCGTTCGTGTTCGATCAGCCACGTGACGCCGTTGAAGCGCTTCGGTGTCTCCTCGCCGCAAGTGAGTACGAGCTTGATGCCGCGCCTGGGCAGGTAGCCTTCATGCTGAAAGCGCACCATGGCGTCCGTGAAGATCGCGGCCATGGCCTTGTCGTCCGAAGCGCCACGTGCGTAAAAGTAGCCGTCCTCTTCGGTCAGCTTGAAAGGATCGCGTTCCCAGTCCGCGGCTTTGGCCTCAACCACATCGATGTGGGCCAGCAGCATCAGCGGCTTGAGCTTCGCATCCGTGCCCGGCAGTACCGCCACCAGATTGCCGTCGGCGGGTCGCTGCGGCGGCACGATCACATGCAGGTCTTTTTCAGGAAATCCCGCTGTCAGCAAGCGGGCTTTCATGGCGTTGGCTGCCACAGTGCACGAGCCTTCCGACGCGGTGGTGTTGATCTCCACCAGTTCGCGGTAGAGATCGCGGAATTCGGCTTCGCCCGCGCGCGCCTGCTTCGAAGCGGCTGAGGTGCGGCTGGCGAGAAGGTCGGCGGCCGGGGCGGCTGTTGACGCCAATGCCATGGTGGCGGCGAGGATCAATGGGAGGCGCATGAATCACCTGCGATGATGGCGGGTGCGGCAGCATAGTCGCGCAGGCCCTGTCATCTCCAGCCGGGTTGTCCGGTCTTCTCACGACGTGATTGGGCAAAGGCCTGAATTCGTCACTGGCAGCCGTTGCAGATTACAAATGTGCGGAGGGCGCCGGCAGCCGTGTTCATGGCCAGATGCACTTGCCATACTGCCCGATCACGAAACGCAGCGAGCGCGCGGTGGAGCGTGCGATTCGCCAGAACAATCTTCAGAGAAAAAAAGGGGGAATCCATGATCCGTTCGTCCACAGGCGTTCTTGTTCTGACGGCACTGCTCGCAGCTGCCACGGCCTCCACCGCGACGGCGAAACCTGCGGCCGAGTCCGGCAAGGCCAGCGTCGCACGCATCGACAAGACACGCATCGATGCGACGCTCGGCGATTTCGTGAAATCGAATCAGCTGGTCGGTGTGTCGGCGCTGGTGTTCCAGGACGGACAGGAAGCGTATTTCGGTGCATTCGGCCTGGCCGATCGTGAAGCCGGGCGGGCCATGGCGCGCAACACGCTCGCCCAGATCTATTCCATGACCAAGCCGGTGACCGGTGCAGCGCTCATGACGCTCTACGACGCCGGCAAATTTCAGCTCGATGACCCGGTCGCGAAGTACCTGCCCGAGTTCGCCAATGTGCGCGTGTATGCAGGCACGGACGTCAATGGCCAGCCGATTCTGCAGCCACCGCATCGTGCCATCACGATTCGCGACCTCCTGCGCCACACCTCCGGCATGTGGGGTAGTGCGGACACCGGGCCGATCGCCGAGCTGTACAAGAAGGCCGATCCGGACAACTTCAACAATACCCT
>DASTRD010000143.1:0-5380 GCA_035761425.1 Povalibacter sp. | reverse complement strand
ATGGTCCACACCTTCTCACGCGCCGCGACGTCCCTCGCAAACACTGCCCATTGTGATGCTGCTTGCGACATTCGATGCCTAACGCCGTTGTTAAGCCGCGTGCGTCTTCGCACGTCGGCTCTTGAACAACTTGTTAGGTCGTGACTGGACCGAACACATGCCACGCATTCTCATAACCCAACTCTCCAAGTAACTTCGGATGAACGCCAGGCATCTTTGGATCAATAAACCACTTCGAGAAGCGCTCAGGCTTGCTATGAAGATCTGACCCCGGAACTATGAAGTACTGAACCGGTTGGTCTGGTTTGTTGAGCAGGACGAACGCATATATGTGAGACGGTTCAACCTTCTTGTGGCTCAGAAGAAAGTAGTTCCGGTTTCGCAGAGCTTTGACCTGCACCGCAAACGAAGTCTTCGTTTCTGGATGATAAGCAAGGAGGTCCACACCTTTGGCATTGCCAATGGTGATCGAGGTCTGAAGGCCGCGCTTCAAGAGCTCAGCGGCCACAAATAACTCACCGGCGAGGCCGCTGAGCTGACCGTCGGCCCGGGCCTTCTTAGGAGCTGCGGTGGACATGGCGTTCTTTCCTCTCGACCTAACGCCGCCGTTGTGCCGCGAGCAACGGCGCTGCGCCGTTGCGAGTTGGAACCAACGGCTTGTTATGCAAAGCCACGAATCCTCCACCAAAAATGAAACGCAGAACGCACCCACTGATTCTTGAGCGGGGTCTAGCTACGACACCGAATCTACCACTGCCCTTCCGGGCCAACGGTGGGCGAAGCGCGCGGGCCTTACTTTGACGAGCGCCAGCATCACTAACGCTTGCAGGACTGATGACATGACAAGAGTCAACCATCGGGAAGACCTAGCGCGATAATTTCGATGACGAAGCTGCCGACGCAACGCACTGCAGGCCGGCGAATGGAACACGGAGGACGCCACCGCTGCTCTCAAATAACCACATCGCAGACACGGCCATATTCATTTTCTTCCCGCATAACGTTTAGCTTGAGGCGCGAGCGGGCTTCCGCGAGTCGCCTCGAAGCGCTTGTTGGGCGCAGCCATGTAGCCGTCACTTCCTGTTGAGCGGAACAACATTGTTCGAGCCCACCGGCTTTGCCTCCGCGCTCGCCTTACGAAGCGCCGAAGGAGAAACATTCCAGTGTTCCCCGCTTTCTGTAATGACAGTGACCGTCTTCTTGTTGTATCGCGTGAGCACACCGTAGATAACGTCGCGACCCTCTGGATGAAAGCACACTCGCTCCCCAACAGAAAACTCGAGCATCGCTGAGTGTGCTCGCATCTGCTGAAGGAAGCGGAGCCGCTGAACGATCCGGTTGTTCAGGTCGATGAGCTCAGACTCCGTGAGTTTGTCGATGTCGATCTTCATCTCAGCTTTCTCCGATCCGGGTTCTACGCCCAACAGTTACTTAGACGGACGCACGCTATAGGAATAGTGCGGCGCTGCAATAAGCAATTTATACGGCGTTCGCATAAAAATTCGCTCCGCTGTGCCCGACCGTGGGGATAACGTCCTGACAGCCAACGATAAACCGTCGACGGAGCGGCCACAATCGCCATGGATAGTGCGGATCACGGAAGATGGGACCGATTCATTGCAATATGTCATCGGGAGCACGTCCCGGAACCTGCATTGCGTTGGTATGTGGTACGGATCGAGCGGTTTCTGAAGTCGCATGCTGGGCGGGAGCCGGACGAGATCGGCGCCGCAGACGTTGAGGAATACCTGCAGGAGGCAGGGCGCACCGCCGAGGTACCTGGCTGGATGTTCCGGCAGCTCGTGCACGCCTTGCAGATATTCTGGTGCCATGTCGCAGGCGCGCCATGGGCGCTGAACTTCAACTGGGACTATTGGCTCTCGTCGGCCACGGAACTGGAGTCGAGCCATCCGACGGTGGCCCGCCACAACCATCAGATCGTCATGACGGGCGAGTTCGACTCGACATCATTCGTGGCGGCCTTCCCGGACCTGGAACAGGCATTGGCAGCAAAGATCCGTTTGCGAAACTACTCGATACGCACGGAACAGGCCTATGTGCACTGGCTGCGCCGTTTTGTCGCCTTCCACGGCAAGCGCGATCCGCAGGAGCTCGGCGCGGATGCGGTTGCTGCCTATCTGAATCACCTCGCCATCAATCGTGACGTGTCACCGAGCACGCAGAGTCAGGCACTCAGTGCCCTGGTGTTCCTCTACGGACAAGTGCTGGGCCGTCCGCTGGGCGAGATCAAAGGATTGGAGGCTGCACGCAGGCCGCGCCGGCTGCCGAGCGTACTCACGCGAGACGAGGTGCGGCTGCTGTTGGCGCAGATCCGCAGTGGGCCGTTCGCCCTGATCGCGGGATTGCTTTACGGAACCGGCATGCGATTGATGGAATGTGTACGACTGCGAGTCAAAGACGTCGATTTCGAGTATTCGCAGATACTGGTGCGCGACGGCAAGGGTCAGAAGGATCGCGTCGTGCCGTTACCGAACCGCTACAAATCGGCGCTCAGCAAGCACATCGAGGCGACGTTGCGCGTGCATGAGATGGATCTCGCTCAAGGGTTTGGTGAGGTGTTCCTCCCGGACGCTCTGGCACGCAAGTATCCCAATGCGGCACGTGAACCCGGATGGCAGTACGTCTTCGCCTTAGGAAAGCTCTCGACGGATCCGCGTTCGGCCAGAATTCGCAGACATCACCTGCACGAGACACGCGTGCAGAAGGCCATCCGTCGTGCTGCGCTTGCGTCCGGGATCAGGAAGCGCATCAGCAGTCACCCGTTCCGCCACTGTTTCGCGACCCACCTGCTCGAGTCCGGCTATGACATTCGCACGGTACAGGAACTGCTCGGCCATGCCGATGTGTCGACCACCATGATCTACACGCATGTGCTTAACCGTGGCGGAAAGGGTGTCGTCAGCCCAGCAGACGGGCTGCTCTGAACCGCATCCACCTCACTAGTCTGACGGCGTGAGCTTGCCCCCGCTCCACACGTATTCCTGCTTCTGCCCGGCCTTCAGCTTCACGTCGATCTTCTGATCCTTGTAGACCAGCTGGCGTGACTGCCCGGCAAGACTCGTGAGCGTGACTCGTTCCAGCGCACCTTCCGACCAGCGCAGGTCCACGATGAATCCGCCGCGTGCGCGCAGACCGCTGACCGATCCCTTCGGCCACGCTCTCGGCAGTGCGGGCAATACGTGGATGCGCTGGCGCTGCGATTGCAGCAGCATTTCGGCAATGCCGGCAGCACCGCCGAAGTTGCCGTCGATCTGGAACGGCGGATGTGCATCGAACATGTTCGGATAGGTGCGTGTCGGATCGAGCAGCATGCGCAGCACTGCATGGGCGTGATCGCCCTGCGCGAGTCGCGCCCAGACGTTGATGCGCCAGCCCAGACCCCAACCGGTGGCTTCGTCGCCACGGATATCGAGCGTGAGACGCGCAGCCTTCGCCAGATCAGGTGTGTCCTCGGGCGTGATCTGCTCCGATGGATACAGCGCATACAGATGCGAGATATGCCGATGGCGCAGTTCCGGCGCATCCAGATCCCAGTCTTCGAGCCATTCCTGCAATTGACCGGCCTTGCCGATGCGATCCGGAGCGAGCTTCGCGCGGACTTCGCGGCAACGATCGGCAAACGTCGCCTCGCCGCCGAGGATCTGCGTAGCGGCGACGCAGTGATCGAACAGATCACGCAGCAACTGCCGATCCATCGCCGGGCCGGCGCACAGAGCGGCGTTGAAGGGATGAATGTTCTCGGGCGACATGGATGGCACGGTCACGAGCGTGCCGTCCGCGGGGTTCACGACCAGCGTATCGAAGAAGAACGTGGCTGCACCCTGCATCAGGGGATAGAGCTCGCGCAGGAATGCGGTATCGCGAGTGAACTCCCAGTGGTCCCACAGATTCTGCAGCAGCCACACACCGCCCATGGGCCACAGTCCGTACTGCGCGCCATCGATGGGACCGGCAGCGCGCCACACGTCCGTGTTGTGGTGCGCGACCCAGCCGCGCGCACCGTACATGTCGCGAGCCATGGCCGCACCGGTGATCGACAGATCCTTGACCATGCGCAGCAACGGTTCGATGCACTCGCCCAACGCTGCAATGTCGACGGGCCAGTAGTTCATCTCGGTGTTGACGTTGATGGTCCACTTGCTTTCCCACGGGGGATGCGGGCGCTCGTTCCAGATGCCCTGAAGATTCGAGGGCTGCGTGCCGGGGCGTGAACTCGCGATCATCAGATAGCGTGCGTACTGGAAATACAGCGCGGCGAGTGCCGGGTCGATGGCAGCCCCGGAATTGCGGATGCGCTCATCGGTGGGCGTGAAGGCCGCGTCGCTGCCGGTGAGATCGAGCGTGACGCGGCGGAACAGCTTTGCGTAGTCCTCCACATGCCGTTTCGACAGCGCGTTGTAATCGGTCGCTGCTGATTGCAGTTGTTGTGCGGTGATCTGCGCAGGATCCGCGCCGAGATCATCGAAGCGGCGGTAGTTGGTCGCGATCGCAATGCGCAGGACGACTTCGTCCGCGCCAGCGACATTGATGCCGGCATCGCCGATGCTGCGCGAACCGCCGCGCTGGACGACCTGCAATCGCAACACGAACCTGGCCTGCCCCTGGATGCCGCGGTCATCCGGTCCGATGCCTGACATCACCAGCGTGTCGTCGCCCTGAGTTTCCACAATGGCCTTCTGCACGGACGTCAGCGAGAACGCTGCATGAATGCGTCGCGGTCGATCCGCGCTCAGGCGCACCACGATCACCTGGTCGGGTGCGGATGCGAACACTTCACGCAGATAGCGCGTGCGTTCGGATGTGAAACGCGTACGCACCACCGCACTTTCCAGGTCGAGTTCGCGCACATAGTCCGTCACGTTCTCCAGACCGAAGGTATTGATGAGCACATCGCCGATGGGCTGATAGGACATCTGCTGCAGCGGCTTGCTCATCACGTGTGCATTGGCATAGTCCTGCGCTTGCGCGTATTTGCCTGCGAAGATGAGCCGGCGCACTTCGGGCAGCGCAGCCTTCGCTTCCGGATTGACCGGGTTGTAGGGTCCGCCGGAGAAGAAAGTGTCTTCATTGAGCTGCAGCCGTTCGAGCGCCAGGCCACCGAAGACCATGGCGCCGAGCCGCCCATTGCCCACGGGCAGCGCCTGCACCCATTCCTCCGCCGGCTGGCGATACCACAATGACAACGGCTTCGGCACGAACGAATCGTCAGTCGATGCCTGCAACGTTGGCGTGTGCGAAGCGATCGCGAGCGCTGCCGTGCTCGCCATCAGATCGCGGCGAGTGATATTCCTGGTTTCAGTCATGCGGAGAGCCTCTGGTGGTGGGCTGGGGGCTGGGGGCTGGGGGCTGGGGGCTGGGG
>DASTRD010000142.1:0-15052 GCA_035761425.1 Povalibacter sp. | reverse complement strand
CGATAGCGCCCCGCCGACGGCGCGCCGAACACGTAACCGGGCCGCGGCACCGGCGTCGCGTTGAAAACGATCAGCAGGTTCGTGCCACCTTCGCCCGGCAGACGCCGACGCATGAACGCGAAGACACTTTCGTCGCGATTGTCGGCTTCGAGCCAGCGAAAGCCTTCCCAGGTGTGCTCGCTTGCGTGCAGCTCGGGATAGTCGCGATACAGGCGGTTGAGCACGCGATTCCAGTCCTGCAACTGCCGATGGTGCGGATGTTCCAGCGCCGCCCAGGCGAGATCCTCGTAGTCGCGCCATTCGTGCCACTGGCCGAACTCCCCGCCCATGAACATCAGCTTCTTGCCCGGATGCGCCGTCTGATAACCGATGAGCAGGCGATAGTTGGCGCATTTGCGCCATTCATCCCCCGGCATCTTGTCCAGCAGCGAGCGCTTGCCGTGCACGACTTCATCGTGCGACAGCGGCAGGATGAAATTCTCGGAGAACGCATACATGAATGAGAACGTGATCAGGTTGTGCTCGTGGCGGCGATACAGCGGATCGAGCGCCATGTAGCGCAGGGTGTCGTTCATCCAGCCCATGTTCCATTTGAACCAGAAACCCAGACCGCCCAGATGCACCGGCCGCGTGACACCCGGAAATGCAGTCGACTCCTCCGCCATGGTGACGACGCCGGGAAAGTAGTGGCCGATCGTCCAGTTCAGTTGCTTGAGAAAGTCGATGGCCTCGAGGTTCTCGCGCCCGCCGTATTGATTCGGCAGCCACTCGCCCGGATTGCGCGCGTAATCGAGATAGAGCATGGACGCGACGGCATCCACGCGCAGGCCGTCGATGTGGTACTCCTGAATCCAGAACACGGCATTCGACACCAGGAAGTTGCGCACCTCGTGGCGACCGTAATTGAAGATCTTCGTGCCCCATTCGACGTGCTCGCCGCGGCGGCTGTCCTGATGCTCATACAGGTAAGTGCCGTCGAACTCGGCGAGCCCATGCGCATCGCGCGGAAAGTGCGCCGGCACCCAGTCGATGAAAACGCCGATGCCCGCCTGATGGCAGCGATCGACGAAGCGTCGGAACTGCTCGGGCGTGCCGTGGCGCGCTGTGGGTGCGAAATGTCCCAGCACCTGATATCCCCATGACCCATCGAACGGATGTTCGGCAACACCGATCAGTTCGATGTGCGTGTAGCCCAGGTCGATCACGTACGGAATGAGTTGCTCGGCGAGTTCGTCCCAGGAGAGGAAGGCCGGCTTGCGATGCCAGGAGCGACGCCATGAGCCGGGATGCACTTCGTAAATGGCGATGGGCGCACGCGCCGGGTCCCAGGCCGCACGCTGTTGCATCCATTGCGCATCGCCCCATTCATAGCCGCTGAGGTCGGCGACGATGGAAGCGTTGTCCGGTCGCAGCTGCATCTGAAAGCCGTAGGGATCCGACTTGAGCACTGCATGCCCCGCCGGCGTCCGGATCTCGAACTTGTAGAGCGCGCCGACGCCGAGACCCGGAATGAACAAATCCCACACCCCGGCGTTGCCGATGCGCTGCATGCGATCGCGGGTACTGTCCCAACCGTTGAAATCGCCGACTACGCTGACGCCGCGCGCATTGGGTGCCCACACGGCGAAGCGCGTACCGTCGACACCATCGATCGTCTCGAGGTGTGCGCCGAGCTTGTTGTAGATGTAGTGGTGGTTGCCTTCGCCGAAGAGGTGAAGGTCGAGATCGGTTAGAGCGGACATTGGCTGTGGGTTGCAGACTGTAGGAAGACAATAAAGACCCGCCCTTGCGCCGGTTCCGGCTCTGGCTACAGCCTGCAGCCTACAGCCTTCTGCTGCCTCTAGATCACCGGCTTGATGCCCCAGATCTTGTCCGCGTATTCGCGGATGCTGCGATCGCTGGAGAAGGGCCCCATGCTGAGTGCGTTGGCGATGGCTTTGCGCGACCACTCGTCGGGCGTTCTGAACAACGCATCGACACGGTCCTGGGCGGCAGCGTACGACTCGAAATCGGCCAGCACGAGAAAATGTTCCCCGTCGCTCATCAGGCGGTCGGTGACGATGGTCGAGTCGGCCAGATTGTGCGGAGTGAACAGCCCGGATTCGAGCGCCTCGATGGCACGCTTGAGTTCCGGGTTGCCATTCACCACCTGTGAGGGGGAATAGCCCTGCGCTCGCCGGGCCACGACCTCCTCGGCGGTCATGCCGAAAATGAAGATATTCTCTTCGCCCACGGCATCGCGGATCTCGATGTTGGCGCCATCGAGCGTGCCGATGGTCAATGCACCGTTCAGCGACAGTTTCATGTTGCCGGTGCCGGATGCCTCCATGCCCGCCGTGGAAATCTGCTGCGACAGATCCGCCGCCGGCATGATCTCCTGCGCCAGCGACACGTCGTAGTCCGGCAGGAAACACAGCTTCAGCTTGTCGTGTGCACGCGGATCGGAGTTGATGACCTGCGCCACGTTGTTGATGAGCTTGATGACGGCCTTGGCCATCAGGTAGCCGGGCGCCGCCTTGCCGGCAATGATCACCACGCGCGGCACCATGTCCTCAGCCTCGCCGTGAACGATGCGCATGTAGCGCACGATCACGTACATCAGGTTCAGCAACTGGCGCTTGTATTCGTGGATGCGTTTGACCTGCACGTCGAACAACGCATCGGGATTCACTTTCTCACTGAGCAGCAATTCAATGGTTTTCGCCAGTCGTACCTTGTTTTCGCGTTTGATGGCGCGGAAGCGCTGACGGAAATCGGCATCGTCGATGGCCCATTTGAGCCGCTCGAGATCCTCGAGATCGTTCTCCCAGGCCGAACCCAGCTTTTCCGTGATGAGCTGCGCGAAGCCGGGGTTGGCCTGCTTCAGCCAGCGCCGCACGGCAATGCCGTTGGTGACGTTGGTGAAGCGTTCCGGCCAGAGCTGCGCGAAGTCCGCAAAAATGGTTTCGCGCATGAGTCGCGAATGCAGCTTCGCCACGCCGTTGACGCGATGACTGCCAACCGTCGACAGATACGCCATGCGCACGCGCCGGTCGCCATCTTCGGCAATCAGCGACATGCGACGCCGCCGCTCCATGTCGTTCGGGTATTTCGCGCTCACCGTTTCCAGAAAATCGCGATTGATCTGATAGACGATCTGCAGGTGGCGCGGCAGCAGCCGCTCGAACAGCGATACCGGCCAGGTTTCCAGCGCTTCCGGAAGCAGCGTGTGATTGGTGTAGCCGCAGATACGACGCGTCATGTCCCACGCATCGCTCCAGGCAATCTGGTACTCATCGACCAGCAGCCGCATCAGCTCGACGATGGTCAGCGCCGGATGCGTATCGTTGAGCTGGATCGCCACCGCACGCTCGAGTTCTCTGATGTCGCGACCTTCTCCGAGATGCTGCGCCAGAATGTCCTGCAGTGAGGCGCTGACGCAGAAATACTGCTGCCGGAAACGCAGCTCCTTGCCCTGCGGCGTGGAATCGTCCGGATACAGTACGCGCGAAAGATTCTTCGCATCGATCTGTTCCGCGACGGCCGCTGCATAGTTGCCGTGATTGAACTCGTCGATATGAAACGGCGTGATCGCGCGCCCCGACCACAGACGCAGATGATTGACGGTCGGACTGCGGTTGCCGGGAATCAGCAGGTCATACGCGACGGCCCAGACGTCATGTGTGCCGACCCACTCATTGACGATGCGGCCGGTGTCATCGCGCTTCGAATGCGTCTGGCCGCCGAAGCGCACGCGATAGCGAATGCCGCCACGGCCGCTTTCCCAGAAGTTCGCCATGCCGAGCCAGGAACTCGCCACTTCGCGCTGCGCACCGTCCGCATCGATGACCTGCATGAAAATGCCGTAGTCGTAGCGGATACCGTAGCCGGTGGCTGAATAGCCGAGTGTGGCGAGCGAGTCGAGAAAGCAGGCGGCGAGTCGGCCGAGACCGCCATTGCCCAGTCCCGGATCCTCTTCTTCTGCGGCGATGTCCTCGAGTTCGTGACCGAATGCGCGCAGCGCCTCACGTGCTTCGTCGATCAGACCATCGTCGAACGCCGACAGGGCATTGATCAGGCTGCGGCCGAGCAGAAACTCCATCGAGAGATAGCAGACGCGCTTGACGTGGGCCTGTGCGACGCGCGTGCGCGTGGCGATCCAGCGTTCCGCCAGTTCCTCGCGCACGGCGATGGACAAGGCATCGTAGAAATCGCGCCGGGTGGCCTGCGCCACGGACTTTCCCAGTGAACGCTCGAGCCGATCGATGATGGCGTCACGAACCGCACCGGGACGCAACGCAATGGAAGAAGGAAGAGGTGTAGCAGCCATGTCGACAAGGCTACCTGCCGAGCGCCCTCACTGACCAGTCGGAAACTCCGACGCGGTGCCTGCATCAGATTTGCCCCGAACGCGACGCTGGGATCCGACTTCGTCGCGTGGGACCCACTTCAGTGGGTCCGACTTCAGCCGTGTGTCCGGCTTCGCCGTGTGGGTCCGACTTCAGTCGGACGTCATGGCCGCAAGCCATGCTTGCCGACTGCCACGGTCACGTCAGGCTGAAGCCTGACCCACAGGAACAGCCGTCCGACATCAGCCGTGTGGGTCCGACTTCAGTCGGACGTCATGGCCGCAGGCCATGCTTGCCGACTGCCACGATCACGTCAGGCTGAAGCCTGACCCACAGGAACAGCCGTTCGACTTCGTCGTGTGGGTCCGACTTCAGTCGGACGTCATGGCCAGGCCATGCTTGCCGACTGCCACGGTCACGTCAGGCTGAAGCCTGACCCAGAGGAACAGCCGTGGAAATCCTGCGCTGCTTGCGGCTTCGCAGCGGCGAGGCCGCCGCTATTTCACTTCCAGCACTCTCTCTTCGACGATGCGCCAGGAACCCGATTCACGCACCAGCACGAGCTGCTTGCGCAGGGTATTGGTACCGAATTTCTGCACAAACGTGGCGATGCGGCGATCGGCGCCATCGGGCTCGACCTTCAGCGATTCGACCATCGAATCGGGCACCGGTCCGGTCGCCACCTGTTCACGACGCTGTTCGAGCCATGCCTTCGGGCCGGCGGTATCCGTGGGCGCAGTGAACTTGGTCGAATACAGCTCGATCACGGCATCGGCCTCGCGTGAGGACCAGGCCTGTGCCCAGCTCGCAACCACTTCTTCCGGCGAGCGCGCCACGGTGCCGCTGGAGCGGAAATAGGACGGCGGATCGGCCAGGCAGCCGCCGCCAGCCTCACCCGCCACTGTGGTGGCCGGAATGGTCAGCGCATTGGTGCGATCCGGAGACGTCAGGCCATCCGGAATCTTGAGGGGCGCATCGTTGCGAGCCGCGAGATACGGTTCTTTGGTCGGCTCGCAGTTACGCGAACGGCCACCGCAGGCAGACAGCGCCGTCAGCGTCAGGAACAGGACCGCCGCGGAGCAACGATTCGTCAGCAACATGCAGTTATTTCTCGGAGAAAACCGGGCAAGTTCAGGGGAAACCGCAGCGTGGGCGGCCCCGCGCGAAGGCGGCTACCGTACCGTCCGGCACCGGGGATGGCAAGGCGGTAGCGGATTACAAGTGATTCCGGGCTCGGCTGGATGGTGAGGTAGTGGCTGGCCAAGCGTGAAAGTCCGGTTGAAGCCTGACCCAAAAAGAAGAAGACACCACCACGCCAGCGTTGTTCCTGCTTCACCAACCCACCGGTAGCAGCCAATCCACCATGCCTGCAGTGGGGCGCTTCTGTTGTGAGTCCACTTCATCGACCGTCGATATGGCCCAGCTGAAACCTGGCCACATAAGCATGTGCATTCCAGCCAGTCGTGGCTCTCTGCAGCCGCCCTCTTCCGCCACATTTGCGACAGCCTTCCGGCACAATCGCCCGTCATGATCGGACCACTGGCGGTCTTGACGGATTTCACGCATGGCGTCGCGAACATTCAAAGAACGGATCGGTGCCATCTGGCGCAGCATCGTCGGTGACATCCGCTGGCAGCCGCCGGGCTGGATCGTCGCGGGCGGCAACGCAGCGCGACGCGCTCATGAACACGTGCGAGCCAATCCGCAGCGTTTTCGAGTGCTGCTGCTGGCGGTACTCGCCGTTGTCGCCGGCGGCTTGTTGCTGTGGCGCTGGTACGAAAATCAACCCAAGCCCGTCACGGTCGCGTTCGCGGTCAATGCACCCGCTGTCACCTGCTACGGCTGCGAACCTCCGGGCAGTCCGAATCCGCTGATCGTGCAGTTCGAGGCCTCCACTGCGCCTCTGGAGCGGGTCGGTCACAGCATGGATGCGAAAGAGGCCGGCGTATCCATGCGCCCGCAATTCGCCGGTCAATGGACATGGGATGACGACAGGACACTGCGGTTTCAGCCTGCGCAGGACTGGCCCGTCGGCACTCGCTATCGGGTCGCTTTCGAGCGCAAGCAATTCGCTGCTGCGCAGGTGAGGCTCGAGCGCGATGACTTCGAATTCACATCGCCGGTCTTCGCCGCCACCATTTCCGCCACCGAGTTCCATCAGGACCCGGTCGTGGCCGGCAACAAAAAGGTTGTGGCCACCGTGACCTTCACGCATCCGGTCGATCCGGAATCGTTCGAGAAGCGCGTGCAGCTCAGGATGTTCGATCGCGTCACCGACAAGATCGAAAAGGAACTCGCGCCACCCGCCTGGAACGTCGTCTACGACAAGCTCAAGCTGAATGCCTATGTGCATTCGGCGCAGCTCGAAGTGCCGCCCAAGGCCGGTCGGCTGCAGATCGTCATCGCCGCCGGCATTCAATCCGCCCGGGGTGGCAATGCCACGGCCGATGCGCTCGAGAGCAGCGTCGAAGTGCCGGGGCTGAACAGTCTGAAGATCACCAACCTCTCGCTCGACATCGCACGCGATGAGCGCAACGAACCGAATCAGGTGCTGTTGCTGACCAGTTCGTTCTCGGTACTCGAGCGCGACATGCCGGCCAGGGTCAGTGCCTGGCTGCTGCCGCTCAGGCACCCCGACGCGCAGCTGCAGCAGCAGTTCGAACGCCACAGCCCCGGCAAACCGTTCGTCTGGACTGCCAGCAACTTCCGCCCCGAAGTACTGAACAACGACACCCGTCTGGAACTCACACAGATTCCGGGCGAGCGCGATCACTACGAAAATCACAGCTTCCGCTACAGCGCCGATCCCGGCCGGCAGATCTATGTGCGTGTGCAGGCGGGACTGCGATCCTTCGGTGGCTATGTGCTGGGCGATTCGGTCGAACGCATCCTCAAGGTGCCGGAATTCCCGCGCGAACTCAGCATCCTGAGCAAAGGTTCGCTGCTGTCGCTCTCAGGCGAGAAGACGCTGTCGCTGTTCGCGCGCAATGTGCCGGCGATGCGTGTCGAAGTCGGCAGATTGTTGCCGCGCCAGCTTCAGCATCTGGTCACGCAGACCAATGGCGCGTTCGAAACGCCGCAATTCAACTACTGGGCCTTCGACAGCGCCAACATCACGGAACGCTTCGTCAAGATGATCGCCCTGCCGAAGGTGGCACCCGGCAAGCCGCAATACGAGGCGCTCGATCTCACTGAATATCTCGATGCCGGCAACGAACGCCGCGGCATTTTTCTGCTGCGCGTGCAGGCCTGGGACACCGGCAGGGATCGACCGCTCGAACCGACTGGCGATGACTGGAACGATGCGCGTCGCGGCACGCTCAACGATGCGCGGCTCATCGTCGTCACCGATCTGGGTCTTGTGGTCAAACGCGCCGTCGACGGTTCGCAGGATGTGTTCGTGCAATCGATCGCCGACGGCTCCGCCGTGGCGGGTGCCTCGGTCGACATCATCGGGCGCAATGGCCTGCCCGTGCTCACGGAAACCACGGATGCGGAAGGTCATGTGCACTTCCCGGAACTGCGCAGCTTCCAGCGCGAGCGCCAGCCGGTGCTCTATCTGGCCAGACGCGGCAATGACAGCTCCTTCATTCCGCTGAGCGAACAATGGGACGGACGGGGACGTTCGCTCGATCTGTCGCGCTTCGATGTCGGCGGCATCGAGAGCAACTCCGATCGCGGTGCACTGTCCGCCTATGTGTTCTCCGACCGCGGCATCTATCGGCCAGGCGAAGAAATTCGCGCAGCGGCCATCGTCCGCAGCCAGGACTGGAATCGCCGTTTCGACGGTGTGCCGCTGCGCCTGGAAATCACCGATCCGCGCGGCACGGTGATTCGCCGCGAAACTTTCGTGCCGGGCGCAGCCGGCTTCGGCGAAATTCGTCAGCCCACGCAGGAAACTTCGGCGACCGGCACCTACACCCTCTCGATACTGCTGGTGCGCAATCAGAATTACGGCGACCTGATCGGTTCGACCACCGTGCAGGTGCGTGACTTCCAGCCTGACCGACTGCGCATGACTGCGACGTTCTCGACCCAATCCGCGAACGGCTGGGTGGCGCCGGACGACCTGCAGGCGCAGCTTGCGCTCGAAAACCTGTTCGGCACACCGGCCGAGAACCGGCGCGTCACTGCGCAGATGACGCTGACGCCGAGCTTCCCGGCGTTCCGTCAGTATCCGGATTATCAATTCCACGATCCACAGTACGCGAAGGAAGGTTTCAACGAGCAATTGCCCGATGCGACCACGGATGCACAGGGCAAGGTCACGCTCGATCTGAATCTGCAACGCTTTGCACGCGCGACCTATCGCCTGCATCTGATTGCGCAGGGCTTTGAAGCCGACGGCGGCCGCGGCGTGACGACCGAAGCGGCGCAGCTCGTCTCCAGCATGAAGTACCTGGTGGGCTACAAGGCCGACGGCGATCTGAGCTATCTCAAACGCGGCGCGCCGCGAACGGTCCATCTCATCGCCATCGATCCGCAGGCAAAGCAGACTGCGGTCGACGCACTGAAGCTGGCGCGCATCGAAGTGCGCTATGTCTCGGTGCTGATGCGGCAGCCGAACGGCACATATAAATATGAGTCGCGCCGCAAGGAATCGACGCTCGCAGAAACCCCGCTCGCCATCGGCGCCGGCGGATACGACCTGAAGGCCGACACCAGTGCGCCCGGCAGCTTCGCCTACGTGGTGCGCGATCCGGACGGTCAGCAGCTGGCGCGCTTCGATTACCAGGTCGCAGGCGAAGGCAACGTCACGCGCGCACTGGAAAAGAACGCCGAGCTGGAACTGGCGTTGTCGAAGAAGGACTACGCGCCGGGCGAAGACGTGGAAATTTCCATTCGCGCGCCGTACGAAGGTGCGGGCCTCATCACCATCGAGCGCGAACGCGTCTATGCATGGCGCTGGTTCAAGACATCGACCACCAGCACGGTGCAGAAAATCACGTTGCCCTCAGGACTGGAAGGCAATGCCTACGTCAGCGTGACCTTCGTGCGCGATCCGGGTTCTGCGGAGATCTATACAAGCCCGCTGTCCTATGGCGTGCAGTCGTTTTCGATTGATGTCGACGCGCGGCGCAATCCCGTGACTGTGGAGGCACCATCGCTGGTCAAGCCAGGCGAAACGGTGAAGTTCAGTTATCGCACGGCAAAGCCAGCGCGCATCGTCGTGTTCGCGGTCGACGAAGGCATTCTGCAGGTGGCCGGTTACAAGACGCCCGACCCGCTCGCGCATTTCTTCCAGAAGCGCGCATTGCAGGTTTCGACCTCGCAGATTCTCGATCTGATCCTGCCCGAGTTCAGACACTTCGCGCTGTCGTCGGCTCCCGGCGGCGACGCCGAAGGTCTGCTCGGCAAGCACCTCAATCCATTCCGCCGCAAGGGAGAGAAGCCGGTGGCGTTCTGGTCCGGCATTCTCGATGCCGATTCCACGCCCCGCGAGGTCGAGTACGCAGTCCCTGACTATTTCAACGGCACACTGCGCGTCATGGCCGTGGCAGTTGCGGACGATCGCGTCGGCGTGTTCGACGGCAGGACGCTCGTGCGTGGCGACTTTGTGTTGTCACCCAATGCGCCGACGACGGTGACGCCGGGCGATGAATTCGACGTGAGCGTGGGCGTCTCGAACAACGTCGAAGGCTCGGGCGCCAGTGCGCAGGTCGATGTGGGGCTCGAGACGGGGAAAGGTCTGGAGGTCGTGGGTGATGCAACCCAGCGCATCGCCATTGCCGAAGGCCACGAAGGCTCGGCACGCTTCAGGCTGCGGGCCCGCGATGAACTCGGTCCGGTCGATCTCAGGTTCTCCGCAACTACCACCGGCGGCAGTGCGCGCCGCACTGTCGATCTGAGCATCCGGCCCGTGTCGCCTTTCATGACCCAGCTCAAGGCCGGCGTGCTGGAGAAGGGCGAACGGCAGGTTGCAATCGATCGCACGCTCTATCCGCACTTCCGCAAGCTCGAGACGGGCATGTCGGTGCTGCCGCTGCAGTTCGCACACGGATTCATCAGCTATCTCTCGAACTATCCCTACGTCTGCACCGAGCAGATCGTCAGCCAGGCCATGCCCGCAGTGCTGCTCGCCTCGAAACCGGAATTCGGTTATGTGCAGGGGCAGCCCGGTGCTGACGTGAGTGCACTGATCGGCGAGCTGCGCTCGCGTCAGAACGACGCCGGTGCCTATCGGCTGTGGCCGGGCAGCGATCAGGTGGTCGAGTTCGTATCGCTCTATGCGCAGCATCTGCTTCTCGAAGCAGCGGAACGCGGCCGCCCCATTCCCGCGGATCTCACCGAGAATGGCAACAACTACCTGCGCAGTGTGGCGGCGCGCGATGGCAACAATCTCACTGCCGAACGCCAGAGCGCCTATGCAATCTATCTGCTCACGCGTCAGGGTCAGCGCATGACCGCGGAGATCGCTGCACAACGCAAGCGATTGAGCGAACGCTACCGCGGCGCCTGGGAGCAGGACCTGACAGCCGGCTGGCTGGCTGCGTCGCTCAAGCTCATGAAACAGGAGCGCGATGCCGATCAGCTCATCGGTGCCCTCCGCTTCGGCCAGTCGAGCGACGAGATCTACTACGACCCGATGACGCGCGATGCATTCCTGCTCTTCATCACAGCGCGACATTTCCCGGAGCGGCTGCGCGACATTCCGACGGACTTCATGACCACGCTCGCGCAGCGAGTCACCGAAGGCTACTACCAGTCGCTCTCCTCCGGGACGACGCTGCTGGGGCTCGATGCCTACGCAAGCGCTGCACAGGGCGCCGAACGCAACTTCGCAGTTTCAGAAGTGCTGAAGGACAAACGCATTCAGGCGCTCAGGCTGCCTGCAGGTCTGTTCCCGAAGACTGCATTCACCGATCAGGCGACGGCGCTGCGTTTCGACAACAACGCAACCATTCCGGCGTACTACCTGATCGAACAATCCGGTTTCGATCGCACCCCTCCGACCAGAGCCATCAAGCAGGGGCTCGAAGTGCTGCGCGAGTACACCGATGACGGTGGCAAACCGCTGACGCAGATCCGCATGGGCCAGCAGATCGACGTGCACCTGAAGTTCCGTGGCCTCAAAGGCGACTACATTGGCAGCATCGCGATGGTCGATCTGCTGCCGGGTGGCTTCGAACTCGTGGTGCCCACGCAGCCGGCCGAAACCCCCTTTGCTGAAGCGGGCCGGGACGAAGATGGTGGAAGCGGGGCTTACAGCGGCTGGCAGTGTCAGATCTGCGTGGGTACACCCAATGCGCAACTCGAGTACGCCGACATGCGTGAAGACCGCGTGGTGTTTTACGTGGCCGCCACCCGCGATGTGCACGAGATCATCTACCGCATCAAGGCCACCAACGTCGGCACCTGGAACGTCCCGCCTGCCTATGGCGAAGCCATGTACGACCGCAGCGTCGTCGCGCGCTCCGCCGCCGGCAAGCTGACGGTCGAGCGGCCGTGAGGGAGTGGCCGCAGGAAGCGCACAGGATACGTACACCGGGAGAGAGGGTCACGAATCTGGAGCCCTGCGCCTCGCATGACCGGATCTGCACAGCGATGGCGCTCGGCCTTTTCTGACATTTGTTATGCGTCTCCTGCGCTTTCCTGCGGCTGTTTGTTTCGCTCTTCTGCTGACGCTGATGATTGCCGCGACTGTGCGGTACTGGCCGCGCGAGCCGCTGGCTCAGCGCATCGCTTCGTCCACAGCGGTATTCGACCGCGACGGTCGACTGCTGCGACTGACACTCGCCAGCGATGAGCAGTATCGGTTGTGGACGCCGCTCGAAGATGTATCGCCGCAGTTCATCGATGCCCTGTTGCTGCATGAGGACCGTCATTTCTACAGTCATGCGGGAGTGAATCCCGCGGCGATGGTGCGTGCCGCGTTCACCACCTGGACGGGCGATACCCGCGTCGGCGGTTCCACCATCACCATGCAGCTCGCGCGGCTGCTGTATGGACTCAACACCCGCAGCGTCAGCGGCAAGCTCGTGCAGATGGCGCGGGCGCTGCAGCTCGAGCTGATGTACTCCAAGCACGATCTGCTCGAAGCCCACGTCAATCTGATGCCGTACGGCGGTAACGTGCAGGGCGTCGGCACGGCCAGCCGCATCTATTTCGGCAAGCCTGCCAGCAAACTCGGTCTTGCCGAGGCGCTGACGCTGGTGCTGATCCCGCAATCGCCGTCGCGTCGCGATCCTGCTGCCGATGAACCACAGGAGCTGCGGCGGGCTCGCGAGCGTCTGTTTGCGAAATGGCACGATGCGCATCCGCGCAGCGCTGCAACGCTTCAGTATGTGTCGCTGCCCTTGCGCTACGGAACGCTGAGCGATCTGCCATTCGCGGCGCCGCATTTCGTCGATGCGGTACTCGCCAGGTCCTCGACCGCCCTTCCGCGCGTAGCGCAACAAGGAGATGAAGAGCTGAACGCATCGATGGACGCAGCGGCCGCACCCGGCGCGTCCTCGCTTGCGCAGCGAGACGCAGAGCACCACTCGATACTCACGACGCTCGACCTCCCCTTGCAGCGTCTCGCGCAACGGGTCATCGCCAACTACGTCCGCGAGCGCAACGCAACCGGGATCCACAATGCGAGCGCCCTGCTCGTCGACTCGCGCGACATGTCGGTGCGCGCGATGGTGGGCTCGGCGAACTTTCATTCGACAGTCATTCATGGGCAGGTCAACGGCACGCTGGCCAAGCGTTCACCCGGTTCGGCACTGAAACCTTTCATCTATGGGCTTGCGATCGACCAGGGACTCATTCATCCGCTGACAGTGCTCAAGGATGCGCCGACCGCGTTCGGACCTTTCAGTCCGGAGAATTTCGATGGTCGGTTCATCGGACCTGTCACCGCGACGGACGCCCTGATCCGTTCGCGCAACGTGCCGGCAGTGGCCCTTGCCGCGCAGCTCACGCAACCATCGCTGTATCAGTTTCTGCAGAGCGCCGGGGTTTCGCAGATGGCGTCGGAGAAACATTACGGTCTTGCGCTCGCCCTGGGCGGCGGCGAAGTCACTGCAGAAGAACTTGCAGCGCTGTACGCCATGCTTGCCAATCGCGGTCGACTCGCGCCGCTGCGTTATTTCGCGGACGAGCCTGCCGTCGAAGGACCGCGTCTGCTCTCGGAGGAAGCAAGCTTCATTACGCTCGACATGCTCAGGCAGGCACCGCGCCCCGACGACCCATTCGCCCGCAAACAGGATCGGTTGCGCGTCGCCTGGAAAACCGGAACCTCGTGGGGGTTTCGCGATGCGTGGACCGCCGGCATCTTCGGCCCGTACGTGCTGGTGGTGTGGGTCGGAAATTTTGACGGCAGCAGCAACCCGGCGTTCGTCGGCGTGCAGGCCGCCGCACCGCTGTTCTTCCGGCTGGTCGATGCCATCACACTCAGCAATGCCTCGCTCACCGAACCTGTGTTTCGTCAGCCACCGCGCCTCGAACGCGTCGAGGTATGCGCCGCGTCCGGCGATCTGCCGAACGCCGATTGTCCGCAGACCGCCATGACCTGGTACATCCCCGGCGTCTCACCGATCCGCGTCAGCACGATTCATCGGCGCGTGTGGATCGACACGCGCACGGGCAAGCAGGCGTGTCCGCCCTACGATCCGGCGACCGTGCGCAGCGAAGTATTCGAATACTGGCCGACCGATCTGCTGCAGTTGTTCGCCCAGGCCGGCATGCCACGGCGGCGTCCGCCAGTGCCCGCCGAATGTCAGCGCGATGTGCCGAGCGGGACGCCGCCACATATCACTTCGCCGGTCACATCCGCGACATACACGGTGCGCGCCGCACGCATCGGTCAGGAACCGATTCCGCTGGCTGCGAATGCGGACAGCGAAGTGCGCCGTCTGCACTGGTTCGTGGACGACAGTTACATCGGCACGGGAACACCGGGAATTGCGATTGGCTGGAAGCCGGACCGCTCCGGTCACTACATCGTGCGCGCTGTGGACGATCGCGGGCGGGCCGACAGTCGCAACCTCGAGGTCGAGATCGTCAGATAGCAACCTGCGACAGCGCTCGAGGCTCACGCCGCTGGTTCAGGTTCTGCTGTGGCACGAACCGGCCTCGCGGCACTAGAATCGACACGCGGGACAAGCCGCACCCGGGTCCGCGGGCAGGGTCGAACCCACTTGTCATGCCGACACATCTTCTGACCTTTATGCAGCCGGTATTGCGGACCATCCGGCATCAAATGCATGGAGGTTTCTCATGACCACGTTGCCTTCCCGGCCCGACCTCGGGCATCTGCGCAAACAGGCGAAGCGGTTGCTCAAGTCCTGGCGCAATCGCGATCCCGTCGCCTTGCAGCGCCTGCGCGATCATCTGCCAGTCGCGCGCGGCAAGCCGGACGATGCTCTGAACCGGCTCGATCTGCGGCTGCATGACATGCAGTCGTGCATTGCGCGCGAACTTGGCTTCGACAGCTGGCAGGAACTCAAGGCACAGGTCGAACTGCTGCAGCTCAGGGCCACCGATCGTGCATCGCGACAGTTGCGCTGGCTTCAGTATGTCTATGGCGGTGAGGTCGCCGGCGGCGAATTCAAACCCCGACCGCTCGCCGCAGCGCGACTGCTCGCAGATGAGCCGGCGCTTGCGCACGATGACATCCTTTTCGCCTGTGCAACTGGCGATGCAGCAGCGCTGCGCAGGGCCATTGCAGCAGATCCATCCTTCGTCAATCGCGACATCGGGCCTTTGCGGATTCCACCGCTGATCGCCGTCACTCATTC
>DASTRD010000141.1:0-7916 GCA_035761425.1 Povalibacter sp. | reverse complement strand
TCCTACGCGCTGTCGGGCCCGCTGCTGTGGGTGTGGCACAAGGCTTTCAAGCGAAAGCGGGTCACGGAAGCTCACTAGATGGATGCGCGACGACTGAGTTATCTGCGCGCCCTCGACATAGACGTGTGGGAGCGCCGTGAGGGCGCGAGTGGCGGACAGCAGATCGCGGACAGCGCACAAGTCACTGAGCTGCGCACTCCTGAACCCAGGGCCGCAGCCGTCGAGTCGCTGCCGACAGCAGCCGGCCAACCCCTACAGGCGTTTGCGCAACCCGTGGCCGATGTGCGGACGGCGGAGTCATCCGATGCCATCGCGTCCATGGACTGGGACGCGCTGTATCAGTCGGTGCATACGTGTACCCGCTGCGCATTGCACGCCACCCGGACGCAGGGCGTGTTCGGCGTGGGCAATCGCACGGCCCGCTGGATGGTGATCGGTGAAGCGCCCGGGGCCGATGAAGACCGTCAGGGCGAACCGTTCGTGGGCCGCGCGGGCCAGTTGCTCAATTCCATGCTTGGTGCGGTCGGTCTCTCGCGGGAACAGGTATTCATCGCGAACATTCTCAAATCCCGGCCGCCCGGTAACCGCGACCCCAGGCCGGAAGAAGCGCGCGCCTGCCTGCCATACCTGTTCCGGCAGATCGAACTGATCAATCCGACACTGCTGCTCTGCGTCGGCCGTATCGCCGCACAAACCCTGCTCGAAACCGACACGCCGATCGGTAAACTGCGTGGCAGGCTGCATCATCTGGCGTCGGGCAGGCCGCTGGTCGTGACCTACCATCCGGCGTACCTGCTGCGCAGCCCCGGCGAGAAACGCAAGGCGTGGGCAGATCTGGTACTGGCAATGCAGACATTCGAGCGTCTGAGTACTGCGGAGCGCCTGGCGTGAGCGCCGAACTCGACCGTGCGGTGAGCCTGCGCGAGGTGCGCTTCCGCCCCATGACGATTCCCGACGTCGGGTCGGTGGCCGCCGTCGAACGCGCCTCCTATCAGTTCCCCTGGAGCGAAGGCGTCTTCCGCGATTGCGTGCGCGTCGGGTATCTGTGCCGCGTGATCGAATATCGCAACGAGATTTCAGGTTACGGCATCATGTCCTTCGGCGCGGGCGAGGCGCACGTGCTGAACATCTGCGTCCAGCAGCAGCTGCGCGGCTCCGGCGTCGGTCGCCGGCTCATGGAATACCTGCTCGATCGCGCCCGCGACGAATACATGCAGGATGTATTTCTCGAGGTGCGGCCGTCCAACGCGGTTGCCATCCGGCTCTATGAATCCATGGGCTTCGAACGCATCGGTCAGCGCAAGGGTTACTACCAGGCCGTGGGTGGCCGCGAAGATGCGCTGGTGTACAAGCTCGCACTGGAGCCGAAAAGCTCAACGCCGGGTGTCTGAAGAGCACTGGCCGCAAAAAGGCGCATGACGCGCGAGATACTCCAGAGGCGCCGACAGGCGCTTTTTTTTGCGTCTTCCTGCGGTCATTCGTCCGCGGTGTGGCCCGAAATCCGGGCTTCACACGCTACAATCCGCGCCCGCGCTCCAGTCCGATACGCCCAATGTCCGAGCTTCAAGACGAAATTGCCCGCCGCCGTACCTTTGCCATCATTTCCCATCCCGACGCGGGCAAGACCACGCTGACCGAAAAGCTGCTGCTGTTCGGCGGCGCGATCCAGCTCGCCGGTACGGTGAAGGGACGCAAGGCGGCGCGCCACGCGACCTCCGACTGGATGGCGCTGGAACAGCAGCGCGGCATTTCCGTGACCTCCTCGGTCATGCAGTTTCCCTACGACGGTCGCATGGTGAATCTGCTCGACACGCCGGGTCACGAAGACTTCTCCGAGGACACCTACCGCACCCTGACGGCGGTCGATTCGGCGCTGATGGTCATCGACTGCGCCAAGGGTGTCGAGAACCGCACCATCAAACTGATGGAAGTCTGCCGTCTGCGCGACACGCCCATCATGACTTTCATCAACAAGCTCGATCGCGAGGGTCGCGAGCCGATGGAGCTGCTGGATGAGATCGAAAAGATTCTGAAGATTTCGTGCGCGCCCGTGACGTGGCCGATCGGCATGGGTCGCGATCTGCGCGGCATCTATCACCTGATGGAAGATCGCATCTATATCTATCAGGCGGGCGAAAAAGGACGCGCGGGAACGACCGCCACCATCGACGGGCTCGACAGCGCGGAGGCCAGCGAATTTCTTGGCGATCGCGCGGAGGCATTCCGTGACGAGGTGGAACTGGTGCGCGGCGCAGCGCCCGAATTTTCCCGCGAGGAATATCTGGCCGGGCGGCAGACGCCGGTGATGTTCGGCTCGGCCATCAACAACTTCGGCGTAACGGAGCTGCTGAATATCTTCGTACGCAACGCACCTGGTCCCCTGCCGCGCGCCACTACATCGCGGGAAGTCGCATCGACCGAAGAGAAACTCAGCGGCTTCGTGTTCAAGATTCAGGCGAACATGGATCCGGGTCATCGCGACCGGATCGCCTTCATGCGCATCTGCTCCGGGAAGTTCACCAAAGGCATGCGCCTGTTTCACGTGCGGCTCGGCAAGGAAATGCGCGTCAACGATGCGCTTACCTTTCTCGCCGCAGACCGTCAGCACACTGATGAGGCCTTCGCCGGCGACATCATCGGTCTGCACAATCACGGCACCATCAATATCGGCGACACTTTCACCGAAGGCGAATCGATCACGTTCACCGGCATTCCCAATTTCGCCCCGGAAATGTTCCGCCGCGTCGTACTGCGCGATCCATTGCGCATGAAAGCGCTGCAGAAGGGTCTCGATCAGCTTTGCGAGGAGGGCGCCACCCAGGTGTTTCGTCCGCTGCGCAACAACGATCTGATTCTTGGCGCGGTGGGCCAGCTGCAGTTCGATGTCGTCGCGTTTCGTCTTCAGGACGAATACGGCGTGCAGGCGACGTTCGACAACGTGAATGTCTTCACTGCTCGCTGGGTGTACTGCAACGATGCGAAGAAGCTGGAAGAGTTTCGCGCCAAGGCGTACGACAATCTCGCCATCGATCACTCCGGTGCGCTGGTGTATCTCGCGCCCACGCGCGTGAATCTCTCTCTGACGCTGGAGCGCTGGCCTGATATCAGTTTCCGCGAAACTCGCGAGCATCTCGCGGCCGCTGCGTAAAGATTTGCGTCGGAGACAGGCCGCAAAAGGCACAAGAAACGCACAAACAAAAAGGGGCGCCGCTCTTTGCGAGTCACGCCTGTTTCGCGGCCAACAATTCCGGGGAGTTTGCAGTGAAGACCGTGCTGTTGAAGAAGAACGTCCTGTCCTGGGCACTGGTCGACTGGGCGAATTCCGCGTTTGCCACGACGGTGATGGCGGGATTCTTTCCGCTGTACTTCAAACAGTTCTGGAATGCCGGAGTGCCGGCGACGGAGAGCACGTTTCGCCTCGGGCTCGCGAGCGGACTGTCCAGCCTGGTGATTGCGCTGATTGCGCCGCTGGTCGGGGCGATCGCCGACAAATCGGGCGCACGTGTGAAGCTGCTGGCGTTGTTCACATTGCTGGGGGCGGCCATGACCTCGGCGCTCTATCTGGTCGGCAAGGGTGAATGGGTCGCAGCGGCGCTGCTGTATGGCGCGGCTTCCGTCGGATTCTGGAGCGGCAATCAGTTCTACGATTCGCTGATTACCGACGTGTCCGAAGATCGCGATTACGATCTGGTCTCCGGTTACGGCTATGCGCTCGGTTATCTGGGCGGCGGTCTGCTGTTTCTGGTGAATGCCGCCATGGTATCGGCGCCGCACAAGTTCGGCATCGCCGATGCCAGCGAAGCGGTGAAGCTGTCTTTCGTCAGTGTGGCCGTGTGGTGGGTCGTCTTCACGATTCCCGCCATGCTCTTCGTTCGCGAAGTCCGCACCTCGCCAGCGCTGCCTTATGGAGCCGCGATCCGCGCCGGTGGACGCGAACTCGTCAATACCATCGCGCATCTGCGTGGCGACAAGACGCTGCTGTGGTTCCTGTTCGCCTACTGGTTCTACATCGACGGCGTGAACACCATCATCAAGATGGCCGTCGACTACGGACTGTCGCTGGGACTCAATCAGGGCAGCCTGATCACGGCGTTGCTGGTGGTCCAGTTCGTCGGATTTCCGGCGGCGCTCGCGTTCGGCTGGCTGGGCAAACGGATCGGTCCGCGCGCGGGCATTTTCATCGGGATCGGTGTGTACGCGGCGACGGCCTGCTATGCGTACTTCATCGACTCCGAAACGGAATTCTTCGTGCTCGCCATCATCATCGGTCTGGTACAGGGCGGTGTGCAGTCGCTGTCACGTTCCCTGTACGGACGCCTGATCCCGGTCGGCAAGGCGGGGGAGTTCTTCGGCTTCTACAATCTGATGGGCAAGGCAGCCGCCATCCTCGGTCCCATCCTCACCGGCGTCGTCGCTTACTCGACCAACGATCCGCGCCTGGGCATCGTGTCAGTGACGGTACTGTTCGTCATAGGTGCCCTCGCGCTGCGCAAAGTCCCCGGATGAAGGGGGCGGCGGCGCGGGCCACCACTGCGCCGGATCGAGACGATAGTACTTGCGCAGTTGCCCGTAGAGCTGCGGATGCGCGTTCGCCAGTTCATGCGGACGTTGGAAGAATACTTCGGTGACGACGGCAAAGAATTCGGCCGGTGCGGTCGCACCATACGGATCGATGACCGTCGGCATGCCGTAGCTCAGCTCCTGCCGCAGCCGGCGAAATTCCTGCCAGAAGGTCTGCGACCATTCGCGATAGGCATTCGATGACGGCAGACCCGGTGCGCCATCCATGGTCTCGTCTTCCATGTCGAGATAGTGCGCGAACTCGTGCATGACGACATTGTGGCCAGACCCCGGCGGCTGTTCGATGTCTTCCCACGACAGGATGATTCGCCGCGAGTCCCACGCCTGACCCGACAGCACCCGATGTCCGTGCTGCACCACGCCGCCGCCCATCGCCGTGACCTCGGGGACGATGAACGCGCCCGGATAAATCAGAATGGAAAAGAGTTCGTCGTAAAGATTCTTCTGCGGGACGCCGGGGCGGTTCATCACCAGCAAGCACGCGTTCGCGGCAATGATGACGCGCATGCGATCCGTCACCGTGAGTCCGTTGCAGCCGACGAAGGTCTTCTGCGCCACGAAGATCTGGATGAGACCGTGCAGTTTCTCGCGCAACGCGTCCGGCAGATGGCGATAGACGGCGACGTCCTGCTGGAGCCAGCCACGCCATTCGTCGGGCAAGGGCTTGCGACTGAGGGCCAGACGCTGACGTTCGCGCAGCGCGGGCACGCCGGCCCACCAGAACAACGCGCCGACGGCGATCAGGGCGGCAAGGATCAGAACTGCCATGAGGTGGGCCAGGTAATGGTTATCTCTCCACCATGCAGGCCGAATTCAGAGTTTCAACTGACCGACCAGAAATTTCAGCCGGCTGACTTGCGAGGGCAGCGGTGATGGACCATAACGCAGGCTCACATAGAGGGTACGGATTTCATCCAGAATCCGGGCGAGTTCCGGTCGTGCGGCTGCCACGCGCGTCAGATAATCGTTGGGCCCTTCGTGAGGTTCGCGTGCCAGATCGCGACGTGCCAGACGCCGACACAATTGAGCATATGTCTGCACCACCGGATCGCGAGCCCGCGGTCGATAGCGCCAGGCCAGCCAGCCCGTGAGGGCTGCAAAGAACGCGGCGAGTGCCACGACGAGGCCGATGCCAAGTGCGCGCCAGTCGGCAGCATCGATGCCGATCGATGCCATCAACGAACGCTGCTGGCGCTCGCCGAACCCGATGACCTGATCGTTCCAGAACGTGTTCATTGCATCCCACGCCTGACGCACTTTCATCAGGGCATTGAAACGACGGAATACGCGACCGGGGATGGGTTCGTCCTCACCGAGTGCTGCTTCCACACCTTGCTCCACGCGCTCGGGCGCCACCGCTGCGGTGGGATCGACGCGCACCCAGCCTTTGCCATCGATCCAGATTTCCGACCACGCATGTGCATCGGACTGGCGCACGATGAGATAGCCGCCCATGGGATTGAGTTCGCCACCCTGATAGCCGAGCACGACGTGCGCGGGAATACCTGCAGCGCGCGCCATGAGCGTGAATGCGGAAGCGAAATGTTCGCAGAAGCCGCGTCGTGTGTTGAACAGGAAGTCATCGACGGCGTCGGCTTCCAGCCGGGGCGGTTCGAGCGTGTAGAAATATTCCTCCTGCCGGAATCGCTGCAGCACCGCTGCGACGAATGCTTCCGGACCGCCGGCGCTGGCGTAGATCTGCCTGGCCAGTTCCTTGCTCCGCGGATTGCGTTCGCCCGTCTGCAGGTCGGCGACCCGCGTCGATGCGGCCAGCGGACCTTCATACCGCAGCTCGCTGTGCGATTGCAGATCGAAACTGCTGAGCGCGGAGATGGAATTGCCGGCGAACAGCTGCCGGTCGAAGGCGATGCGTGCGCGATCGTGCGGCCAGTCGGTGACGGATTCGAGCCCGAAAATCCAGTTGCGATTGTTGGGCTCGATCGTGACGTTGTAGACGTAGCGTGTGCCGGCGGGAGTGAATTTCTGGTCCGGAAAGAACTGGCGCAGTCGTCGCCAGGTGCGTCCGTCAAAATCGTGGAGCACCACGCCGCGCCAGTAGCGATCATGCGGACGCGGCAACTCGCCATCGAAACGCGCCCGGAAGGCGATGGCGGAGGACAAGGTCAGTTCGGAAATTTCTCCCGGTGACATCTCATCGTCGATACCCGTTGCAGCCGCACCGCGCGCCGGCACGGCCCAGAACTGTCCCGGCAGGCGCGGGAAGAACAGAAACAGCGCGATGGCGAGCGGCAGCGACTGCAGCACCATCTTGCCCGTGAGGCGCAACGCTTCGCTCACCGCCATGGGCGAGCCCTGGTGAATGCGCATCAAGGTCGCAGTCAGCAGCCATGCGGTGACGATCATCCATGGCAATCGCAGCAACGACTGGTCGTACAGGAATCCGGCGAACAGCAGAAAGTAGGCCACGAACGTGATGACGGTCAGATCCCGCGGCGTGCGGGTCTCGAGCAGTTTCAGGGCGCCCATCAACACCAGAAAGGCCGTGCCGGCTTCCAGTCCGTTCAGGGTGCGATACGTGGCGAGCACGCCCAGCATTGCTGCAAGCGCGATGACGATCCGCACGAGCTTTGGCGGTAACGACCACTGGCGCAGCTCGATGGTCACGCGCGTCGCGATTGCCACGAGCGTCAGCACCACGATCCACAGCGAAACGTTCGCGGCATTGGGCAGCACGGCGAGCAGCAGGCCCCCTGCCGACCAGATCAGCAGTTGCGTGAAGCGCGGCAGGCGTTCGAGCACGACGTTCACGAGCTCTCCTGCGTGACGTCGAACAGGGCGAGTGCAGTCAGACAACGTTGACGATGTGCGACGCCGATGTTGGGTGCCAATTCGGTGCCCGGCAGCTTCAGGCCGAAGGCGCGGCCTTGCGCGTGCGCGTCTTCGATCCAGCGGCACAGCTGTGACAGTCGCGCTTCCACATCCAGCCCGGGCAGGCTGTCCCATTCGAAGCGATGCGAAGTCACAGCGGTGCCGGCATACACCTTCACCTGCAATCCCTGTTCGCGCGCAAACGCTTTCCAGGCAATGCGGCGTGGCGAATCGCCGGGATGAAAGCTGCGCAGACCGGCGAAATCCTCATCGCCGCGGCTGGCTTCCTGCGCACCACCCACATCGGTTTCGTAGGGCGGCGGCGCCAGACCGCGCGGTGCCGGGCGCGGATACACAATGCAGCGCTGATTCAGATGAAGAGGTGCCCACGCACGAAAGAGTCCGAACGGATGCCGCGTGGAAACTTCGAAATGATCGAGCGTGAGATAGCCGCGTCGCTCCGCGGGCAGTTCCACTGACAGAACGGCTCGCTGCCCGGTATCGAT
>DASTRD010000140.1:0-24031 GCA_035761425.1 Povalibacter sp. | reverse complement strand
GTGAAGACTTACTGGCGCGAAGAAGGGGCGAACTGAGCCTTCCCCTGGAACGGAGTTGTCTTATGCAGAAGCGATACATGACTGGCATCACCCTGCTGGAGCTGATGGTGGTGATTGCCGTGGTGGCAATCCTCAGCACGATTGCGGTGACGACGTACCGCAGTTACCTGATGCGCACGAATCGCACTGAAGCGCGAACGGCTCTGCTGCGCATTCAGACCGCACAGGAAAAGTTCTTCCTGCAGAACAACCGCTATGCATCCAACACTGAAATGCCCAAGGCGCCTCCTGACGGCTTGGGTGTACCGGCCGTGAGCACGCCTGGCGGCTTCTACAAGATCAGCATCGAGAACTACAGCGCTACCACATATCGGGCCGTGGCACAGGCTCAGGGAGGCCAGCTCGATGATCGCACCCAGTGCCAGACCATGAAGATCGACCAGAATGGAGATCGCACACCTGCGGCAAGCACGGGATGCTGGAAATAGACTTCTTGTCGCCAGCTACCAACATTCCGCACATAATCTTTATCCCCTCGTTGCAATCTTGTATTCTGCGCGCTCGACTCTGCCGGGCAGCTTTTACAAATAAAGGCTTCCTTGAGGCGAATCTGCGGGAACCGGCTACAGGGCTCGTGGGTTAAGAGGCGTGAAATTTTCGCTCGGTCCTTTTGTCCGAACCCAGAAGAAGGGGAAAGAAATCATGAAGAACGTCGTCTCCACCACTCTGAAGGCAGGTATTGCTGCTCTCGTCCTCGTCGCGGCGAGCGGCTGCGTGTCTCAGAAGTACGTTGATGAAATCAAGGCAACCGCCGACAAGGCCGTGCAGGATGCCGCTGCAGCCAAGGCTGCTGCTGACTCCGCCGCCAGCGCTGCGCAGGCTGCAAAGTCGTCGGCTGACAGCGCTCAGAGCGCTGCCAACCAGGCGCTGCAGGCCGCTCAGGCCAGCCAGGCTTGCTGTGATGCCACCAACGAGAAGATCGATCGCGCATTCAAGAAGTCCGTGTCGAAGTAATTCGGCAGGAATTCAGGTCGATTGGAGAACGCCGCGCACTGCGCGGCGTTTTCTTTTGTGCCTTCGACCGGCGCGCTGACCTCACTGTCTGAAGCGCTCTGACTCAGTTCATGCGCGGTGTGTCAGCCGGCTGGGAAATGGCGAGGCTCATCCGCGAGAAATGCCATGTTCGGAACGACCGCGATATGAAAGGTGGATGATGAGTTGCGCACGCCGGCGGACTCTTCAAGAGCTACCGACAGGTTCAGGTCCAACTTCATCGACGCCAGCTGCACACTGAAATTGAGTGAAAACCGGTGCGTCGGCGGGCCGGCTACGCAGCAGAAATCAAAGACGCGGACCCCACGGCCTCAGCCATGGACTAACTCGGTGGAAAGGATAGCCTCGAACCGCGAGGCCCGCGCGCCGACAGTCTAGCAAGTCGACCTGTCCTGCCGCGAAAGAAACTCGACGGCTCAGCGCGAACGCACGAGCCGCGATGTGGGTGCGCCAAGCACCACTGGCTCCGGAATACCGCGCGCCTCGTTGAAGGTCTGTTCGGCCTTCGCCCAGTCGACCACCACGCTGCGATCCTGCGTCGCCGACACCAGCAATCTCGTGATGTCCGTGAGGCTGCGAGTATCCGCAGGACCTTCCCCTTCGGTCGGCGCATGGACTTCCATGAAGAGTTCCTCGCCCTTCCATCCCATCTTGTACGGCTGATGGATGATTCGCACGGCGGTATTCACGCCGACCATTTTGAAGAACTGCTCGATGTCTTCCGGATACATGCGGATGCAGCCGTGCGTCACGGGCATGCCAACCGCAGCGGGACGATTGGTGCCGTGGATCAGATAGGCGCCGCCGGGAATTCCCAGACGCATCGCATATTCACCCAGAGGATTATCGGGCCCGGGCGGCACCGCGCGCGGCAACGGACGGCCGTCGGCTTCATGTTCCTTGCGAACCGACTCGGGCGGATACCAGGTTGGCTTGACTCGCTTGTTGACGATGCGTGTAAGCCCAAGCGGAGTCTTCCAGTCCATCTTGCCGACGCTGATGGGGTACGTCACGACCGTCGGCTCTTCACCGGGTTTGAACGGCGGGAAGTAGTACAGCCGATTCTCGGCGAGGCTGACGACAATCCCTTCACGCGGCGCGTCGGGAAGGATGTATTGCGATGGGATCAGTACCCGCGTGCCCTCGCCCGGCAACCACGGATCGACTCCGGGGTTGGCGGCGCGAATCTCCTCATAGCCGACGCCGTACGTGCGCCCCATGTCGAGCAGCGTGTCCTCGTGCTTTGCCACGACCCACTGGACTTCGCCGATCACGGTGTCCGAGCCGTGGATGGCATATGTGGCTGCCATGGAGCCCGCACTGCCCAGCAGGGCAAAGGCGATGAATGCGGCACGGAAAAGAGCTGGTGTCTGGCGCATGGACTCGAGTCTAGGAAGCTGGGTTTTGCCTGTCCATATCGCGTCAGACAGACCTGGTTCGGGCAGGTGCAAACTCTGAGACGCAGCCCGCACAATTACCAATAAGGCCTGTGCCCGGCGCGCGAAGTTCAATTCGTTTCCGCTTCCTGCTGAACGCGCAACAGATTGCTGATCTGGGTGGGTACGCCCTTCTGGGCCTCGATCAGTGCGACGCGGATTGCATTGCCGAACGAGACCGCATCGGCACTGCCATGACTCTTGATCACCACACCCGTCAGGCCAACCATGCTGGCGCCATTGTAGGTACGCGGATCGAAATCGCGCTGCAGTGACCGAAACACGGGCCACGACACCAACGCCGCGATGTAGCGAAATGGGTTACGTGTGTATTCGCTCTTCAATGTTCCGACGACCATCTTGATGAGCCCTTCCATGGATTTCAGCGCCACGTTGCCAGTAAATCCATCGGTCACGACCACATCGACTTCGCCCGAGAAAATATCGTCTCCCTCGACGAAACCGACATAGTTGAGCTTGCTCGCCGTCAGCAGCCTTGCTGCCTCCTGCACGACGCTGTCGCCCTTGGTCTGCTCTTCGCCGATATTCAGAATGCCGACACGGGGATTGCGGATGCCATGCATGTCGGACGCAACGACCGATCCCATGACGGCAAACTGGTAAAGATGTTCCGCTGTGCACTCGGAATTGGCGCCGAGATCGAGCATGTGGGTGTGCCCGTGGCGCGTGCGGATGCGGGAAATGATGGCAGGTCGATCGATGCCATCCACAGTCTTGAGCACGAAGCGCGCCGTGGCCATGAGGGCGCCCGTATTGCCGGCGCTGACGCAGGCGTCGGCCTCGCCGGACTTCACCAGATCGATGGCGACGCGCATTGAAGAATCCTTCTTCTTGCGCAGCGCGTCCTGCGGCTTTTCATCCATGGTGACGACCTGCGATGCCTCGCGGAGCACGAGGCGGTCGCCGAACCGGCGCTCTGCGCCGTTGAGCAATGACCTGACCGTGTCGCCGGCACCGACGAGAATGATGCGCAGATCCGCTTCACGCGCGAGCGCATCCAGCGACGCAGGGACGGTCACGGATGCCCCGTGATCGCCTCCCATCGCGTCGACGGCAATCGTGACGGGCCGACGGCTGGCCAAGGGAAACATGCGCGCCGCATGACTGCGGCGCACCGGCCCTATTCGCTGTCGGACTTGTTGCGGCTGGCGAGGACTTTCTTGCCGCGGTAGAAGCCGTCCGGGGTAATGCGATGACGCGAGTGGGTTTCACCCGACGTTGCATCGACCGCCAGCGACGGGCGGCTCAGCTTGTCGTGTGCACGGCGCATCCCGCGGGTCGAGGGAGTCCGGCGGCTCTTCTGAACTGGCATGACTGAATTCTCCGTTGTGGCCGGCAACCGGCCGATACCGCAGCCGGACCCATCCGGCAGCTTTCGACTACTTCAAACCTCAACTCGCAGCGCCCGATGCGTATCAGCGCTTGCGCATCAGATCGCGCAGATTCCCGAATGGCCGCTGCGTCTCGCCTTCCGCGACCTCGGAGGGTGCGCGACTCGCCAACTCAGTCGGACAATGCTCCCTGTCGTGACGCGGAACCAGCGGCAGCGCAAGGAGCACCTGGTCTTCCGCGAGCGTCAGCAGGTCCAGCCGCGCAGGATCGCCGAGCACCGCTTCGTATCCACCGGGCTCCTGATCGAGCTCTGCCTCGTCACGAACGACAACGACCTTGAACGTGTCCTGCAAAGTGACGTTCACGGGCTGCAGGCAGCGCTGACACTTCAGAGCCACGTGACCGTTCAACGATCCGTCGATTGCGACGCGGCCCTCGAACTGCGAAAAACCAAAGACCACGTCGACACTGCCTTCGCGAGCGCCCGTCTCCTGCAATCTCGGCAGGTCGCTCAGCGAATATTGACGTTCGATCGTGGTTCCCGCGTGCGCGCAGAGTGAGGCGTCGATGCGATTTCCGGCAGAACTGCCGGCATGAACACCCTGGGGCCGCGACATGGGGCGCGTATACTAGCGGCGACCCCCCGGGGTGTCAAAAGAAAAAGCCTGATAAATACTTGTTTTTCTAGGGAGAAGCCCGGCGCCTGCCCCTGGAATCCAGCCCGTCCGGAGTTCAAGTCTGCATGTCACGTGCTTCAGCCCCGCTCCACCCCCGACTGGTTCTCGCGTCGACGTCGCAGTACCGTCGTCAGCTCCTCGAAAGATTCGGCATCCGCTTCACCGTCGCAGCGCCTCACGTGGACGAAACGCCGCTGCCCGGCGAGACGCCCATCGATCTGGTCGCCCGCCTGGCCCGCACCAAAGCCGAAGCGGTGGCACAGCGGCACCGGGACAGTATTGTCATCGGATCGGACCAGATCGCCCTCCACGGTCGCGAAATCGTCGGCAAGCCCGGCAACCCGGAGAACTGCATTGCCCAGCTCCGGTCTTTCAGCGGTCATCGCCTCGCCTTTCATACCGCCGTTCACGTCGTCCATTCGGACTCGGGCGCCAACGAGGGCCATGTCGACCTGACCACGGTCCACTTTCGCAAGCTGAGCCAGGAAGAAATCGAGCGGTACGTCGCACGCGAGCGTCCGGTGAACTGTGCCGGAGGCTTCAAGGCGGAATCTCAGGGAATCTCCTTGTTCGAGCGTATCGACTCGCAGGATCCCACCGCGCTCATCGGACTGCCGCTGATCTGGCTCTCGGCGGCGCTGCGCAGGGCAGGTTTCCAGATTCCCTGATCGGGGTGCTCAGCGCCTGACGCCGGCGGCGAGCCGATCGAGGAAGGTCTGCAGGTCTTCGGGCAGCGGTGCCTCGATTGCGAAAGGCTTGCCGCCCAGATCGAATTTCAGTGCGCGGGCATGCAGGAACATGCGGTTCAGACCGTACGGCTTGAGCAATGCGTCCTTCTCACGATCCCCATATTTGTCGTCGCCGGCAATCGGATATCCGGCGTGCGACGCGTGTACGCGGATCTGATGCGTGCGGCCCGTACCCAGACTCACGTCGAGCAGCGATGCAAGCTTTCCGTAATGCTGCTCAGGACTGAATGTCGTGACCGCTTCCTGCCCCTGCTCGTGCACACGCACGACGCGCTCGCCACCCTGCTTGAGATTGGTCTTGAGAGGCAGCTCGATGGTCTTGGTACCGAATGGCCAGCGACCGCAAACGAGCGCGGAATAACGTTTCTCCATTTCGCGCTCGCGTAATGCGGCGTGCAGCTCACGCAGCACGGCTCTGCGTTTTGCCACCAGCAGGCAACCGCTGGTATCGCGATCCAGTCGATGCACGAGTTCGAGTTCCTTGAGCTCAGGATGCATGGCCCGCAGCGCCTCAATGACGCCGAAGCTCAGCCCGCTGCCGCCGTGCACGGCCACACCGGCTGGCTTGTTGACCACGATGAGGTCGCGATCCTCGTGCAGGATCGAACCTGCAATGAAGTCGCGCAAGGATCGGGACGGAGCGTCGGTCTGTTCACGGGGTTTGAGCCGTACCGGAGGGACCCGGATCCGGTCGCCCGCAGACAGCCGATATTCCGGCCCCACGCGCCCGCTGTTCACCCGCACTTCCCCGCTGCGCAGAATCCGGTAGACCAGACTGCGTGGCGCATCCTTGAGGACGCGGATCAGGAAATTGTCGATCCGCTGGCCAACATCACCCTCGCCGGCATCGACGTATGTCACCCTGGCGGCGACAGGCTGGGTGCCTGGAATACCGGAACCCGGACTCTGTGGGTCGGTGTTGCGGGGTCGTGGGCGGGAGGAACGCGGCATCAGTTCCTGAGACGTCGAAATCGCGCGTAAGCCATTGATTGAGAATAGACAGCCTGTTATATTCCGCGCGGTTTTTCAGCTTCGGTCCGGGAGTCACAAAAAATTGACCTGCCGGATCCAAGCACCAACGCGGCGCTTCAAAGGCCAACCACAGGGTAACCGTGCGGGCGTCGCATCTTAGTTGGTTCTGCCGGGATCTGCCTCACTGAGATCCGGAAAGATGATGTCTCGCGTCGATCGTGGAGATGTGCTCCGGTCGGCGCATTTGCAGCTCCGACAGTCGGCTTCGACTGTCGCTGCACGACCCCATCGCCGCGATCGTCGGCTCATCAGCCTTCCGTCAGCAACCATCGCTCGAGCCGCGCGAACGATGATGCCAGACCTGCAACTCGGGATTTGGGTCATCGCAAACGCCATCGAGCGGGCCTTCGTGGCATCGAGTGGCAGGATTAGAACAACGCGCGGTCACACAACCTGCGCAGGTAACCGTCGGATGACCTCCCTTTCCGAACAATCCTTTGCTCCTACTACGCTGACCCCCGCCCGGCGTGATCGCACGGCCCCTGAATATTCAGAAGGGTCTCATGAAGCGAATGCTCGTCAATGCAACTCAGGAAGAGGAGTTGCGTGTCGCACTGGTTGATGGACAGAGAATTTACGACCTGGACATCGAAATACCTTCCAGAGAACAGAAGAAATCCAACGTCTACAAGGGACGCATTACCCGAGTCGAACCCAGCCTCGAAGCGTGCTTCGTCGATTATGGCGCCGAGCGCCATGGCTTCCTGCCGCTGAAGGAAGTCTCCAAGGAATATTTCAAGAACGGCGGCGCACCCGGTAATCGCAACATCCGCGAATTGCTGGATGAAGGCCAGGAAGTCCTGGTCCAGGTGGAAAAAGAGGAGCGAGGCAACAAGGGTGCCGCGCTCACTACTTTCATCAGTCTGGCCGGCCGATTCCTCGTCCTCATGCCCAACAATGCACGCGCCGGTGGCGTGTCGCGGCGCATCGAAGGCGAAGACCGCGAACAGCTGCGCGAAGCCCTCGATCAGGTACAGATCCCGGAAGGCATGGGTGCCATCGTCCGTACCGCTGGTGTCGGTCGCTCAGCCGAAGAACTGCAATGGGATCTGGACAACTTGAAGGAGGTCTGGAACGCCATTTCCCAGGCCGCCGAAGGCCGCCCCGCTTCGTTTCTCATCTACCAGGAATCCAAAGCGATCATCCGCGCGCTGCGCGATTATCTGGCGGACGACATCGGTGAAATCCTGATCGACAGCCAGGAGATCTTCAATGAAGCGCAGCAGTACATGCAGCGTTTCATGCCCGCCAGCCTGCGCAAACTCAAGCTGTACGAAGACGCCGTTCCCCTCTTCACGCGGTTCCAGATCGAGAACCAGATCGAATCGGCCCATTCGCACAAAGTGAACCTGCCTTCCGGCGGCTCCATCGTGATCGACCCGACCGAGGCGCTGGTTTCCATCGACATCAATTCGGCCCGTGCCACTCGCGGTACCGACATCGAAACCACTGCGCTCAACACGAATCTCGAAGCAGCGGATGAGATCGCTCGTCAGCTGCGTCTGCGCGATCTGGGCGGACTGATCGTCATCGACTTCATCGACATGGAGTCGCAGAAAAATCAGCGGACTGTCGAGGACCGCCTGCGCGACGCCGTGAAGCAGGATCGCGCCCGGATCCAGATCGGTCGGATCTCGCGTTTCGGTCTGCTCGAGTTGTCGCGCCAGCGCCTGCGCCCTTCCATCAGTGACGCCACGCACATCAACTGCCCTCGCTGCAATGGCATGGGCACAATCCGCGGAGTCGAATCGCTGGCGCTCGCATTGTTGCGACTGATCGGCGAAGAAGCGCGCAAGGAGCGCACGGTCAAGGTCATCGCACAGCTGCCGGTGGAAGTCGCCACGTACCTGATGAACGAGAAGCGCGAGTGGCTCAACACCATCGAAGCCAAAAGCAGCGCGCAGGTGGTGCTGATACCGAACAAGTACATGGATACGCCGGCCTATGACATCAGGCGCGTGCGTGACGACGAAGCTCAGCTGCCGGAGAACAACGCCGTCAGTCATCAGATCCCGGTGGCGCCTGCGGCCATTCAGGACATCGCCAGTCGAGATCGCGAGGCAGCGCCTCCTGCACCCGCGGTAGTCACCTCCGCGCTTCCGGGCATTCCTGCACCGGCAAGCATCGCTGCCGAAGCACCTGCACCTGTTGCGAAAACCGAAGAGCAGATCGGCATCTTCGTGCGACTCTGGCGCTTCCTGTTCGGCGGCGCCGGCAGTGCACCGGAACCGCAACAGGAAGCACGCGTGCAGCGTCGCGGCGGCCAACGTGACGGCCAGAGACGCGAGCGTTCGGACCATCGTCGCGATCGGGATCGTCAGGGCCGGGACCGTCACCGCCAGGAGTCCCGCGGTGGCGAACACAAGGATCGTCACGGCCATGACGCACGTCGCGATCAGCACCGCCAGCATCACGATCGCAAGCGCGAACACGAACCGCGTCAGGACACTCAGCGTCAGCAGAACGCGCCACGTCCGCAGCAGCAGCCGCAGGCGCCTCGCCAGGAACAAGGCGCGCGTCAGGAGCAGGCCCCGCGTCCGGAGCGCACCGAACGTCCCGAGGGAGCCCCGCTGATTGAAGGCCAACCGCGAGGCGAACGCACTGGTCGTAGCCGTCGGGGTCGTCGGCGTCGCGGCGGTCGCGGCCGGGGAGAAGACGGGGCCGCGGTTGCTCCAGTCGCTACCGATGGATCCAGCGCACCGCAGACCGGCGGTGAACCGCGCGTCGAGGGCAGCGAGCACCACCACCAGCCACATGGCGAGGGTGCACGCGAGAACACAGCCCCGGCTCCAGCTCCGCAGCAACACGCCGAACCTGCGCCGCGCGCCGAACCCGTTGCCGCGCCACGAGCGGAGCACAGCGATTCGGGCGCTCCACCGCGCGCTGAACCCCACTACACGGTATGGTCGTCCAATGCGGGCAGCAGTGGTGACTCGTGGGGTACTCCCGGTCCGGCACGGCGCGACGAATAGTTTTCCGACGCCATGAACGAAAAGGGCCAGCGCAACGCTGGCCCTTTTTTTATGTATCTACGCAATGCGGAATCAGCGCGACACCAGCAGCTGGCGTAACAGCCCCTCCGAGGCCTGCTCCAGCAGATCCAGCACCTCCTCGAAGCCCTGCGGTCCACCGTAATACGGATCCGGTACGGCACGACGGCCCACGTCCGGTGCAAAGTCCATCATGAGACGCAATCGCGAGGCGTAAACGGGACCGGAACGCGAGCGCAGCTCCCGCAGATTCTGTTCATCCATCGCGATGAGCAGATCGAAGTTCTCAAAGTCCTGCGGCTGGAGGCTGCGCGCACGCAGTGCCGACAGATCGATTCCACGACGACGCGCAGCCGCAATGGCGCGCGGATCCGGTGGCTCGCCGACGTGATAGTCGTGCGTCCCCGCCGAATCGACCTCCACCTCCAGATCGATCTGCCGCTGCGCGAGCAGATGACGAAAGATTCCTTCGGCGGTGGGCGAGCGGCAAATGTTGCCCATGCAAACAAACAGGATGCGCATATGACGAAGCCGGCAGAAAACCGATCGTGATTGTACGTTCCCCGACACGCTGCAAGCACCGGTCGGGCAAACCCCTAGGTACAATGCTCACTGTGCATCCGCACCGAAGACGGTGAACCTGCCGACAGCGCGGGACACGCCCGCCACCCTTCACCCGCACCAACAAGACGAATCGCGGCAGGCAGGGATGCGAGATGACTCAGACTGCAGACCATGACTTCGAGGAAGGCGATCGCGTCGCGGCGATGTCGCGACCGGGCTTCCCCAAGGGCACGGTAATGAAACTCATGGACCAGGGCTACCTGCTCGTGCGCTGGGATGGCGATGTGCTGGAGACTGCACATCACCTCGAGATCATCCGCGATCAGGGTGGCGAATAGTCGTTTCAGCGCAGGCTGCCCAGTCGTGCTCTGACTTGCTCGAGATCCTGCTGCGTATCCACACCGACGCCGGGCACCTGAGTTGCGACGCCGACGACGATTCGCATGCCGGCCTGCAGTGCTCGCAACTGCTCGAGCTTTTCGGTGACTTCAAGATCCGAGGGTTCGATCGAGGTCAATTCGCGCAGTGCCGCGACACGATAGGCATAGATGCCCAGATGGCGCTGGGCACCCAGAATGCTGGTCTGACTCATCAGACCCTGAGCCGCGCCGTCACGATGCCAGGGGATGGGCGCACGACTGAAATACAGCGCCTGACTGCCACGCGCGGTCACGACCTTCACGACATTGGGATCGAGGAACTCATGCAGGCTGGTGATCGGCGTGCACAGAGTGGCGATGTCTGCGTCGGGATGCTGCTCGAGCAGATGCGCGACCTGATCGATGAGCACGTGCGGCAGCTGCGGCTCGTCACCCTGCACGTTGACGACGATGGTGCTGTCCGACCACCGACGCTGTGCAGCGACCTCGGCGATCCGGTCGGTTCCCGATTGATGGTGTGCGCCGGTCATGACGCCAACGTTTCGTCCGTGCGGATCGAGGGCGGCTGCCAGCACGCGTTCATCGTCGGTTGCAACGATGACTTCACCGGCTCCGCTGCGGCTCGCAATCTCGATCACCCACTGCAGCATCGGACGTCCGCCGATGTCCAGCAGCGCCTTGGCCGGCAGGCGCGTGGAGCCGTAGCGGGCAGGAATGACGACCTTGAAGCCCATGCGCTGAATGTCGATGGTGTATGCCGACGAAACGGCCCGGATCAGTTTTTGAGCAACGGGTCCTGTGGTTCCAGACGACGCGCCTCTTCCTCGAGCATCACGGGAATGTCATCGCGAATGGGAAACGCGAGCCGGTCGGGGCGGCAGACAAGCACCTGCTGCGAACGCGAATATTGCAGCGGCCCCTTGCAGACCGGACAGGCGAGTATGTCGAGCAGCTTGGTATCCATGGCGGAAGCTTAACTGCTTTTGGTGGCTGCCAGCACGGGTCCGAGAACCGCCGTCACGGTCTGCCGTGCCTGGGCATCGAGATCGAGCGTCATGGGTACAAACCAATGCTGTTCACCGGCAAAGCCGCGGCACTTCACCGCATCCTTCTCGGTCATGAGCACGGGCGCACCGTCGCTGAAAAGGATGTCCGAGGCCGCGATCGTCGCGTGATCGGGCAATGCCCGGGCATTCACGATCAATCCCGCCGCCGAGAGTGCCGCGAAAAACGCCTGCGGATTGCCGATCCCGGCAACGGCATGAACCCGCTGGCCGCGCAACTGCGACAACGGCCGCCGCTCGCCGGACTTCAATGCAACGATCTCTTCCAGGCGGGTTCTGACCGCAACCGTGCACGGATGGCCGGCAGGAGCGGCCACCGCTGACGCAGAGCGATGAGTACGAACGATCAGATTGACCGAGTTCAGCCGCGACGCCGGCTCACGCAACGGTCCCGCCGGCAGAACGAATCCATTGCCCAGGTTTCGCTGGGCGTCCATGACCGCAATCTCGACATCTCTCGCGAGCGCGTAGTGCTGCAGACCGTCATCGGCAACGACGACTTGCGCGCCGAGATCGATGGCACGTGCCGCGGCGGCAACACGATCCGGCGCCGCGACGACAATGGCACCGGTGCGAGTGAAATGCAGCACAGCCTCATCGCCCACTTCGCGTGTGGTCGTTGCGGCGTCGACCACGCGGGGCCAGTGATCCGAGATACCGCCATAGCCGCGCAGTACGACGCCAACCTTCAGGCCATGTTGCTGCAGATATTCAGTCAACCAGATCACGAACGGCGTCTTGCCCGTGCCGCCCGCGGTGAGATTGCCCACCACGATCACGGGGCGCGACAACCGTCGCATACGCATCAAACCCATGCGGTACAAGGCGCGCCGCAGGTACACGGTGAGAAGAAACAGCAACGACAGCGGCAACATCAGGACCAGCAGCCAGCGCGGTCTGCTTTCGTACCAGAGACGCTGCAGCGACCGATCTGCGCTCACGATGCCTTACACGTTGAACTGCATGCGGTGCAGCGCCGCGTACTGACCGTTCAGCGCCATGAGTTCGGCATGGGTCCCGGACTCGACCATGCACCCGCCATCCATGACGATGATGCGATTGGCCTTCTCCACCGTCGACAGCCGATGTGCAATGACCAGGGTCGTGCGGTTCTGCATCAGTTCTTCGAGCGCACTCTGGATGATGCGTTCGGCCTCGGTATCCAGGGCGGAGGTTGCTTCATCGAGGATCAGAACCGGGGCGTTCTTGAGCAGCGCGCGGGCGATGGAAATGCGCTGGCGCTGTCCGCCCGACAGCAGTACTCCGCGATCGCCCACAACCGTATCGAGTCCCATCGGCAGATCGCTCACGAACTCCATCACGTGGGCGGCGCGGGCCGCACGCTCGATGTCCGCCGTCGACGCTTCCCGTCCGAAAGCGATGTTCGCGCGGATTGTGTCGTTGAACAGGACTACGTCCTGGCTCACCAGTGCAATCTGTTCACGCAGCGCGGCGAGGTCGAAGTGCCTGACATCCTCACCATCGAGCCTGACGGTTCCCTCATCGACGTCGTAGAACCGTGGCAGAAGATTGACCAGGGTGGATTTGCCGCTGCCGGATTTGCCGACGATGGCGATCATTTCGCCGGCACCGACAGCGAAATTCACATCGCGCAACGCGGCACCCTTGCCTGCCGGATACGTGAATGCGACGTGTTCGAAACTGATCTCGCCGCGGACCCGCTCGGGCCTGAGATCGCCGCCGGAAGACTCGGGCTGCTCGTCGATGAGTTCGAAAATGCTCTCTCCCGCAGCGATGCCCTGCTGGATCGGGCCGGCCACGTTCACGACATTGCGCAAAGGCTGCGCGATCTGCACCAGGGACACGAGAAATGCCAGCAGATCGCCCATGCTCATGCGCTGGTGAATGGCATCCGAAATCGCCACCGATAGAACGAATGCGGTACCGAATGACATGACCAGCTGCACGACCGGATTGGCAAGACCCTTCGTCAGAATCAGCCGCATGTTCGAGCGACGATTGTGTTCGTTGACGGCCTCGAACTGGCCGATCTTGAAGTTCTGCGCGTTGTAGACCTTCACTACGCGCGGGGCTTCCAGCGTTTCCTTGGCGACGCTCGTGACATCGCCCATCGAGTCCTGAATGCGCCGGCTGTAGCGCCGGAATTTGCGATTGATGGTGGAGACCAGCCAGCCGATGATCGGACCCATCGTCAGCGCCACCAGCGCCAGACGCGTATTCAGATAGAACAGGTAGCAGACCGAACCGATGAGCGTGAGCGCTTCACGTACCGTCACGGTGATTGAATCGGTCGAAGCCTGCCCCACCTGCTCGGTGTTGTAGGTCAGACGTGACAGCAAAGCCCCGGTTGAATGCCCATCGAAGTAGCTGATCGGCAGTCGGCACACGCTTTCGAAGATCTGTGCCCGCAGCCGTTTGACGACCTGCCGACCCACATAACCCATGCAGAAGGTCTGGGTGAAATCGCCCACGCCGCGCAGAAAGAACAGAACGACCAGAGCAATGGGCAACAATACGATGGTGCGCGGATCACGCTGTTCGAACGTGCCGTCACCGAAGAACTTCGCGAAGATCGCAAAGCTCACCATCGTGGCCGAGTACAGCATGGCGCCCAGCACACCGAGCGCGAACATGGCGCGATGGGGCCGCAGATATCCGAGCAGCCGACTGTAAGTCAGCCAGCCGCTTGCTGTGCGGGGTTTGACCGATGAACTGGAAGGTGACATGCCTTGCCGGATGCTACCGCTGCGCCTCGGTGGATTCGTTTACCGTCGCCATGTTGACGGCGCGGAATCCCAGGCGGCCGACCACATCCAATGCCGTGATCACCGACTGATGCGTGGTGCGGGCATCGGCGCGAATCGTGATGGGCTGTTGACGCGATTCGCCGGCAACCTTCGATACGGCGGCAGACAGCGCCGCCGGGCTGTTGTTGAGCAGCTCCTTGCCGTTCACGCGATACTCACCCGCCGCGGTGACTGTAATCTCGATGGGTTCGTTGCGCGTCTCCGCGGGTGCCTGCGTGCTCGCCTGCGGAAGCTTGATCTCGATGCGCGACTCATCGAGAAAGGTAGTGGACACCATGAAGAAGATCAGCAGCAGCAGCACCACGTCGATCAGCGAAGTGAGATTGAGCTCGGGCTCTTCGCTCTGACCGGATTGGGGATTGAGATTCATGGGGCTCAGGACTTCGCCGCGTCGTCGGCTTCGATGGCCTGTACCAGCTTGATCGCTTCCTTTTCCATCTGCACCACCAGGCCGGTGACCCTGCCGCGCAGGTATTTGTAGGCCAGCAACGCGGGGATGGCGACAGTGAGACCGGCCGCTGTGGTGATCAGCGCCTCGGCGATGCCGCCGGCGAGGGCCATGGGATTGCCGGCGCCCGCGACCGCAAGCGCATTGAACGTGCGGATCATTCCGACGACAGTACCGAGCAGTCCCAGCAGCGGCGAGATCGATGCGATGGTGCCGAGCGTCGGGATGAAGCGGTCGAGCTCATGGACTACATGACGACCCGCATCCTCGATGCTTTCCTTGATCACCGTGCGTTCGCGATGTCGATTCGCGAGCCCGGCAGCCAGAATCTTGCCGAGCGGAGAATTCTGCTGCAGCGCCTGGATGTGCTTGTCGCTGATCTGGCCCTGCTCGACCCATTTCCACACCTTGTCGGTGAGTTCCGCCGGCACCACGCGACGCTGCTGCAGCGTCCACAGCCGCTCGAGGAAAATCGCCGCCGCAATGATGGAGGCGAGAATGATCGGCACCATTACCGGGCCGCCGGCTTTCACGATTTCGAACATGCGCAGTCGGGTTCTCGAGCCTTGTTGCCGGCGCGAATACTAGCATTGACCAAGCCGCAGCATGGAATGGCTGAAACTTCGCTGTGCGGGCAGGTTCGCGAAGGACGCCGCAGCCGTCGTGCAGGCACTCGATCGAACGATCTGCGCCCTGTCATCCGCAGCAGATCTGAAGCTGTCAGCGACTGCGCCAGTAATGCGGATGCTCGCGCCGGTACAGACGTGCGGGCGCAACGCCGGTGCGCAGTACGTCGATGGTGATGGCGCCGCCATCAGCAGTCGAAAACGCCGCGGCCCCATGAGCGGCCCAGCGGTCGATCACTTCCTGCCTGGGAAATCCCCAGCGATTGCGATAGCCCGCTGAGAACACCACGATCGAAGGCGCTGTTGCAGCGACGAACGGTTCGCTCGAGGAAGTGCGGCTGCCATGGTGAGGAGCCACGACGATGTCCGTATGGCGCAGGCCCGTGGCCGCAAGAGCCGCCTCGCCATCGCTCTGGATATCGCCTGTCAGGAGCGCACTGCCCCCGCTACCGATGATCCGCAGCACACAGGATGAGTCGTTGTCGCGTTCGTAAAAGGCAGCGGTTGGATGCAGCACTTCGAAACGCACGCCGTCCCAGGTCCACGACTGGCCGCGCCCGCAGCGCTGCAACATGCCTGCATCATCGGCAGCGACTGACGGCCCACCGAGCAGCCGTGCCACTGGCATGCTCCGCAGTATCGAATTCATTCCGCCGCGGTGATCCATGTCGCCGTGGCTGATCATGAGCACATCGATCTTCCGCACGCCCTGACTGAACAGATACGGGATCACCACCAGCTCGCCCGTGTCCCGGCCGCTGCGAAACGCCGGCCCCGCGTCGTACACGAGAGTATGCGTACGGGTATGGACGACCCCCGCGAGCCCCTGCCCCACATCGAGTTGGGCGAGACGGAATTCCCCCTCGCCCGGTGTCGATGGACGCCACAGCAGAATGGGCAGGCAGACCGAAGCGGCTGCAAGGCGCGTTGCAATCACACCCGGCAGAATCAACATCGCCGCGCTTGCGCTCAGTGCCGCATAGAACGGCCACGGCAGGTCCGGAAAGTGCCACAGCGCTGCGGGCACCCCGGCAAGCCATTCGAACGCGGGCCAACTCAGATGCAGCAGACCGGCAGCAGTCTTCAACACTGGCGCACCGGCCGGAACCCACGCCGCGGCGAGGCTCGTGCCGGCCAGCACCAACGGGACGAGCACGAGCGTGAACAACGGCACAGCCAGCGCGTTGGCGATCGGCGAGATCAGCGAGACGCTGCCGAAGACAGCCAGCAGAATCGGCAGCAGTCCGATCGTGACTGCCAGCTGCGTGCGCGTGAAGCTGCGGATGATGCCGTCGTGACCGCGCATGCCGCTCGCCGCCATCAGGATGGCCGCGACAGCTCCGAACGACAGCCAGGCGCCCGGAGCGAGCGGCGCAAACGGGTCGATCAGCAGTACGGCGAGCAAAGCCAGGCCCAGCGCATTTCCCACGCTGAAGACCCGATGCCCTGCCCGGACGAGAAAGGCGATGCACAGCATCGCGAGTGTGCGCTGAGTCGGCACTGACAATCCCGCGAGCATCGAATAGCCCACGGCGCCGAGCAGACCGAAGATCACCTGACCGTGAATGGCCGTAAGTCGCAGGCGTTGCGAAGACGGCCACCGGGCGAGACTTCCTCCGAGCCATGCCGCGAGCGCGGCAACCATCGAAATGTGCAACCCGGAGATGGCCATCAGATGGGTGGTTCCCGTCGCGGCCAGCACACGCCACTGCTGCGCAGACATGGCGCCGGTTTCGCCGACGGCCAGTCCCTGCAGAATGCCCAGCGCCGGATCCTCACCAGTGGCAGAGGCGATTCGTTGCGCAAGCCACGCACGCACGCGCAGCAGCGGTGCGCCCGACGCCGCCGCGAGACGGGTGTTGCTCGCGTTCTCGCGCACGTAGCCGGTCGCACCGATCTGCTGCCGCAGCAGCTGCGCCTCGTAATCGAAACCACCGGGATTGGCGAAGCCGCTGCGTCGCTTCAGACGCACCGTCAGCCTCCAGGTCTCGCCAGGCTGCGGGCGCGCATCAGTGTCGTACCAGGACAGTCGCACACGTGACGGCACGCCAGGCGCTGCCTGCGTGACCGCGAACTCGAACTGAGGATAAGGTGAACCGGCATCGGGCAGCGAATCCACACGTCCCACGATCTCGAGGTCAACGAGTTCGAGTGCGGAAGGCAGATCGTTGCTGACCCGGATCGTCACCGCGCACCACGTCCAGACAATGCCGGCCGCCAGAGCCACGCCGACGGGCGAGCGCAGCAGCAGCGCCGTCAGCAGCAATGCAGCCACCAGCAATCCCCACGGGAAGATCGCGGGTACGTACGGCAACAACTGGATCAGCGCATTGCCGGCAAGAAATGCAAGTCCGATTCGCAACATGACCGCCTCCATGCGCGTCTGTCGTCAGAACCCGTGCTCATCGATTGATGCCGGCGACAACGAATATGCTTTTCCCGGCTGCGGCGCCCCCCCGCAAACTGCGATACTCGCACTTCGCGCCCGCATCCTGCGGCCGTGTTTGTCCCGGTTTGGCCGCGAAATGCCTCGACGAGTCTTCAAATCCCTGAGCCGCCAGCGTCAGCGGTGGAAGGAGCGCTGGTTCATGCGCCCGTTCCGCCTGCTGCTGGACCATCCGGTCTACTGGTCGCTCAACCGGCGCAACGTAGCGCGTGCGTTTGCGCTCGGCCTGTTCATCGCATTCGTACCATTGCCCATCCATGTCCTGCTGGCCACGGCGCTGGCGCTGCTGTTGCGGCTGAACATTCCCGCCGCGGTCATGGGCACATTTCTGACCAATCCACTGACCATCGTGCCGGTGTACGTGTTCGCCTACTGGGTGGGATGTACGTTGCTGGGCGTGCGCGGTCGCGCGCTGCATTTCCAGATGAGCTGGGACTGGCTGGCCACCGGTCTGCTGCCGGTGTGGAAGCCATTTCTGCTCGGATGCCTGGTAACGGGCGCGCTGACAGCCATCGTCGGCTATGCCCTGCTGGCCGGCATGTGGCACCTGGGCCTCGTGCTCAAATACCACGAGCGCAAAGGCGCCCGCCGCGGCAACGATCAGCCTGAGCGATGAACGGCTAGACGAGCCGGCCTTCCGTCAATGTCAGCGTCCGCTGCATCCGCTGCGCCAGTTCCGGCGCATGGGTCACGATCACCAGCGCCGTCCCGAGTTCGCGATTCAGCTCCAGCATCAGGTCGAATACCTGGCCTGCATTGTTGCCATCCAGGTTGCCGGTCGGTTCATCGGCCAGCACCACGCTCGGCTGGGTGACCAGCGCACGAGCCACGGCAGTACGTTGCCGCTCGCCGCCCGACATCTGTGCCGGACGATGCTCTGTCCGATTCGCCAGGCCAACGCGAGCCAGCAGTTCGCGGGCGCGCTGCCTGGCATCCTCGACCGGCGTGCGCCGGATGAGCAGCGGCATCGCGACATTCTCCAGCGCGGTGAATTCGGGCAGCAGATGATGGAATTGATAGACGAAGCCGAGGGCCCGGTTGCGCAGATCGCCGCGAGCGGCATCGCTCAGCGCATTCAAAGGCTGGCCCATGATGTTCACGGTGCCGGAACTGGGCAGATCGAGCCCGCCCAGCAACTGCAGCAGCGTCGTCTTTCCGGATCCGGAAGCGCCGACGATGGCCAGGCGTTCGCCCGGTGCAAGCGACAGCTCGACACCATTGAGCACATCGACGCGGGTATCGCCCTGCATGAAATGCTTGGTCAGTCCGGAACAGACGAGCACAGGCGCTGCTGACTGCTGGCTGACTGCCGGCGAGGCAGATTGTCTTTGCTCACTCATTGTTTCGCTTCCACGCAGCCCGAACCTCTCACTCGTGTCTCAGCGCCTGGGCCGGCTGTGTCCGCGCCGCCCGCCACGACGGATACAGCGTTGACAGGCAGCACAGGCCGAACGCGGTCGCGCTGATCTTCAGTACATCAGGCCACTGCACGGCGGCGGGCAGATCGCTCATGTAGTACACCTTGGCGTCCATGAAGTGGGTTCCGACTACCGCTTCCAGCGCGTGTACGAGCGATTCGAGATTGACAGACAGCAGTACTCCCAGCGCGACGCCGCCCAATGTGCCGATCAGACCGATGGCCGTGCCCTGCGTGACGAAGATCGCCAGGATGCTGCGCGGCGCAGCACCGAGCGTTCGCAGGATGGCGATATCGGACTGCTTGTCCTTCACGACCATGACCAGCGTGGCAACAATGTTGAAGGCTGCAACCGCCACCACCAGCAGCAGGATGACGAACATCACCGACTTGGTGAGCTGTATGGAGCGGAAGAAGTTGGCGTGCTTGCGCGTCCAGTCATCGATGTAGTATCCGCCGCCCAACGACAGCGCCAGATCGCGTACCACCCGCGGCGCGAGAAACATGTCGTGCAGTTTCAGACGCAGACCGGTGACCTCATCGCCCATGCGATACAACTTCGCTGCATCGCGCAGGTGGATGTACGCCAGATTGCGATCGAATTCGTACATGCCGGAGGCGAACGTGCCGACGACCTTGAAGCCACGCATCCGGGCCATGACACCGGCCGGCGTCACGACGGGTTGCGGCGTGGCGATTACGATGCGATCGCCAGTTGTTACACCGAGCGCTTTTGCCAGTTCATCGCCCAGCACGATGCCGTACTGGCCCGCGGCCAGCGCATCGAACGATCCGCTGCGCATCTTCTGCTCGATATCGGCCACCTTGCGTTCCTCTTCGGGCAGCACGCCGGTCACCTGCGCTCCGCTGCTCTTGCCGCCGGCAATCAGCAGTACCTGGTCTTCGATGTAGGGCGCGACGGCGGCGATTTCCGGATTCTCATGCGCCTTGTCCGCCACCAGTTGCCAGTCGGGCAGACCGGCCCCGAATCCACTGATGGTGGCGTGTGACGTCAGGCTCAGGATGCGACCGCGCAACTCCTGTTCGAACCCGTTCATGACGGACAGCACCACGATCAGCACCGCCACGCCGATGGCGACACCAACCATCGAAATCACGGAAATGAATGAAATGAAACCGCTGCCGCGTCCGGTGCGCAGATACCGCCGGCCAATCAGCAGTTCGTAACGGGTCATCGGTGATGGCCCACAGACGGTTGACGGTTGGCGGTTGACGGCCGGAAAAGACAAACGTACGCCACAGGTACGCCTGCGCTCTGACCGTCAACGATCAACGGTCCATTGGCCACCTGTTCATTCATACCGCAGGGCCTCCGCCGGTTCGGTCGCCGCGCCGCGCAGTGCGGGATAGATGGTCGCGAGTACGGTGAGAATCAACGCCGTGACCGTAATGCCGGTGACCTGCGGCCAGTGCACTTCAGAGGGCACCTCGGTGATGTAGTACACAGTAGGGTCGAAGATATGCACACCCATGATGCTTTCGAGCACGGGAACGATGCTGCCGACATTGAATGCGAGTGCCAGCCCGAGTGCACAACCGAGCAGCGCACCGAACCAGCCGATCACCACGCCCTGAGTGATGAAGATCGCGACGATGGCGCGCGGTTTGATCCCGAGCGTGCGCAGAATGGCGATGTCCGTGCGCTTCTCGTTGACCACCATGACCAGCGCCGACACCGTGTTGAAGGCCGCGACCCCCACGATGAGCATCAGGATCAGCGTCATCATGGTCTTTTCGATACCAACGGCGCGAAAGTAACCGGCGTTCTCCTTCGCCCAGTCGCTGGTTTCGAACCCGGCACCCAGCGTCTGCGCAATCTGCCCGACGCGGACCGGCGCCGCAAAGACGTCGGCAAACTTCAGCCGCAGCCCTGCAGGAGAACCGTTGGTACCGGCCAACGCAGCAGCATCATCGAGATGGATCAGTGCAAGCACATTGTCATGTTCCTGCAGACCCACTTCGAATATGCCGACGACATGGAATGTCTGGATGCGCGGTGTCAGATCGATACCCGAGACGATGCCCTCCCCGGCTGCCGATTTCGTAGGCACCAGCAGGGTAATCTCATCGCCGATCCGCGCTTCCAATGCCCAGGCCAGACCGGTTCCGAGCACGATGCCGCGCTCACCCGGTACCAGGTCCTCGAGGGAGCCATCCGTCATGTGGCTGCCGATTTCCGAAACCTCGGTTTCCTCGCCTGGAATGACGCCGCGGATCAGAGCGGGCCGCAATTCCTGGCCATGACCGATCATGCCCTGCAGATCGATATAGGGCGCGACACCGACCACACCTGCTTCGCCGCGAATGCGCGCTGCCAGTTCCGGCCAGGCGTGCATGCGGGCCGGCTCGGCGGTGATGGTCGCGTGCGAGGACAAACTGAGCAGACGTGAGCGCAACTCGCGCCCGAATCCGTTCATGACTGAAATGATCGTAATGAGCGCTGCCACACCGATGCAGATACCCAGCATCGACACCCAGCTGATGAATGACACGAAGAAACCCCGGCTGCGGCTGCGCACGTAGCGCAAACCGATGAACAGGGGTACGGGATGGAACATGCAGGACGATTCGCAGTGAGCGTACGAGGCGTGTCAACGCGCCAGGAGGCCGGACAGGTCCGGTCGGGATCCGGTTCCCGGATGTCGCCGTGAGTTCATGCGCCTGTCCACACCTCATCTCGAAGGAGGCGCAAGGCTACGCAACGGCGGCCGGAATGTGAACTGCAACACAAATGGCGGGGCGGCGCTTGGTCCTTATGTAAGCCCTGCTATACAGTCGGCCTGTTCTCACCGGAGGATGATGACCCATGCGATTCGCCTCTCTCTGGCTCGTTCCCGTGGTTGCCGGGCTGGCCTTTTCGGCCGCACATGCTGACGAACTCACCATGCCTGCCTCCACGTCCGCTTCCGGCGATCACCCCCATCGCGGCATGACCATGGACAAGGTGGAAGCCACATACGGTGCGCCGAGCAATCGCGAACCGGCCGTCGGCCAGCCGCCGATCACGCGCTGGGAATATCCCGGCTACGTGGTGTTCTTCGAGAACAACATCGTTCTGCACACGGTGATCAAGGGCTGACAGCGGCAAGACCGCTTACACAGAAAGACCAAAGGCCGGCGCAAGCCGGCCTTTTCATTTGCCCTGATCGCAGCCGCGTGGCGTCTATACGGAATCACGCGTTCCCGGCGGGTGCTTGTCCGATTTCCTGGCTTCGCGCTTCGCCTGCCGGCGGCGAATGCGGATATTGAGCATTTCCACGGCTACCGAAAAAGCCATCGCAAAGTAGATGTAGCCCTTGGGAATGTGGAATTCGAGGCCCTCGCCGATCAGGGCGACACCGATCAGGATCAGAAACGACAGCGCCAGCATCTTGATGGTCGGATGACGGTCCACGAAATCACTGATCGGGCCGGCCAGGAACATCATGACCACGACTGCCACCACCACGGCCGCGATCATGACCTCGACGTGATCGGCCATGCCTACCGCCGTAATCACGGAGTCCAGCGAGAACACGATGTCGATGAGGGCAATCTGGGTGATGACGTTCGTGAAGGTCACACGTGCCGGTGCCTTGCGATCCTCGTCATGGTCTTCCTCGCCCTCGAGTCCGTGATGGATCTCGATCGTGCTCTTGGCCAGCAGGAACAGACCGCCGCCAATGAGGATCACGTCGCGACCAGAAATGCCCATCCCGGAAATCGTCACCAGGTCCCGCGACAAGCCCATGACCCAGCTGATCGACAACAGCAGCAGAACACGGGTGACCATGGCCAGACCCAGACCGATGGTCCGGCCGCGGCCGCGCTGCTCTGGTGGCAGACGACCGACCAGGATGGAGATGAAAATGATGTTGTCGATGCCAAGAACGATTTCGAGCGCGGTCAGCGTGACGAATGCCAGCCAGACACTCGGATCGGACAACATCTCCATCATGGCTCCAGGCGCGATTGGGAAAGGAATAACCACAGAGAACACAAGCAACACTCGAGCCGGCAAACAAGATCCACGGTGATTGCCATGAGCCATCGAAGGCGACGCGCCTGCACATTGCCCTTTGTGTTTGCTCTTTGAGGTCAGTCCTCGTGGCTAGTTCCGAGGTTCCTGTCTGCCTTCGCCGCGTGAAACCCACAGTGAGGCGATGACCCCAAGCACCAGGAACGCCAGGATGATGCCCAGCGACAGGACGTGCGCGATCTGCACATGGTGGTGCAGCACCATCTTCAGGCCCACAAAGGCCAGAATGCCCACCAGGCTGTACTTGATGTAGCGGAACATCACCATGAGGCCGGCGATTGCAAAGTACAGCGCCCGCAGCCCGAGGATGGCGAACGCATTCGACGTGAAGACGATGAACGGATCCTGCGTCACGGCGAAAATGGCAGGAATGGAATCGACAGCAAACACCACGTCGGCGAAATCGACCAGCAACAGCGTGACGAACAGCGGTGTGGCCGCCCGCGCACCATCGATGTGCGTGAAGAACCGGTCGCCGTCGAGCTGATCGGTCACCGGATAGACCCGACGCGCCAGGCGCACCAGCACACTGGTGGATGGATCGAACTCGTCATCGCTCTTGAGCATGCGCGCGGCCGACAGCAGCAGCACTGCACCGAAGACGTAGAACATCCAGTCGAAGGCATGAATCAGCGCTGCTCCTGCGGCGATCATCACACCGCGCAGCACGATGGCCCCGACAATCCCCCAGAACAGCACGCGATACTGGAACTGCGCCGGGATGCGCATAAAAGAGAAGATCACCGCGATGACGAAAATATTGTCGACCGACAGCGACCACTCGAGCAGATAGCCCGTGACGTATTGCAGCCAGGCTTCGCTGCCGCTGGCCGCATCCGGATCGGTCCGCCATCCCAGCCAGTGGTATTCGTAGACGCCATACACCAGCGCCCCGAAGGACATGGCGACGATGACCCAGATGACCGTCCAGACAAGCGCCTGCCGCACGCTCATGGCACGCGACTCGC
>DASTRD010000139.1:0-17311 GCA_035761425.1 Povalibacter sp. | reverse complement strand
ATGGGTTGATGTTCGATGAGGTAACGGCATCAAGTCTCGTGCGTGTCGATCTCGCGGGCAGCAAGACGCTCGACACGCCGTACGAAATCAATCCGGCCGGTTACACCATTCACAGTGCAATTCACGAAGTGCGCGCCGATGCCAACTGCGTACTGCATCTGCATACGATGGCCGGCATTGCTGTGTCATGTCAGAAGGGCGGGCTGTTGCCGCTGTCGCAGCAGGCCAGCATCGCAGTGCTCTCGCTTGCCTATCACGACTATGAAGGCATCGCGCTCAATCCCGAAGAGAAGGGACGGCTTCAGGCTCACCTCGGGCAGGCGCGCAATCTGATACTGCGCAATCACGGATTGCTGACCGTCGGCGGCAGCGTCGCGGACGCATTCCTCGGCATGTACACGTTCCAGCGCGCCTGCGAGATCCAGATCATGGCGCAGGGCAATGGTGCAGAACTCATTCACATCCCGCAGTCCGTCCTCGACACGGTGCCCGGTTACGTTCGCGGCGTCACGCGCGGCGCCGGCAGCGCACTCGTCTGGCCCGCCTTGCTGCGTCGGCTGGACCGGGTGTCTCCTGGCTACGCCGTCTGAGGGTCTTTCGTGTTCTGTGCGTGACCGGTCTCGCCGTGTGAAACCGCTCTCGCTTCTCTATACTGCGGCGTCTCCCGGATGAAGGTCTGCGCGCCGATGCATTTGTGGTCAGTTCGTTTTCGCAGCATGTACATGCTGGCGCTGCTGGCGCTGCTGGCGTGTTTGATCGGAGGCTGCGGCTGGCGATTGCAGGGCACGGCCCGGCTGTCGGAAATCATGGCGGCGACGTACATCGACACCGACGATCGTTTCACCGATTTCAATCGCGTGCTGCGCGAAAACCTCGAAGCATCGGGCGCGCGCCTGGTCGCCGATCGCAACCAGGCGACGGCAATCGTGAAGATCCTGCATGACGACAGCGGCCAGCGGGTGCTGTCGGTCTCGGCGCGCAACACGCCGGAGGAATACGAGGTCTACTATTCGATCGAATACTCGGTGCACAGCCAGACGGAAGAGCTGATCGCGCCGCAGCATCTGGAACGTTCTCGCGACTACAGTTACGACACGACCGCAGTGCTGGCGAAGCAGCGCGAACAGGCAGTGCTGCGCGAAGCGCTCGCGAGAGACCTGGCGGGACTGGTCGTGCGTCGCCTCGCTTCCCTGTAATTGCATGCCGGTTGATGATGCCTCGCCGCAGGTGCTGTCGCTGTCGGACGTCGCTGCCGATTGCATCCGGACTCTGCTGAGCCGTTATGGCATGGAGCTGGTGGTTCTTGCCCCCGGCGCGGACATCCCCGGTTCGTACTGGGGCGAACGCGAAGCCGGATTGATCGGGCATCGGCTGTACGTTCGCACCGACACGCCACTGCATTCGATTCTTCACGAGGCCTGTCATTACATCTGCATGGATTCTCAGCGTCGTGCCGGACTGGACCGCGATGCCGGCGGCGACTACGACGAGGAAAATGCCGTCTGCTATCTGCAGATCGTGCTGGCCGATCAAGTACCCGGAATGGGACGACATCGCATGTGGCTCGACATGGATCGCTGGGGTTACACCTTCCGTCTCGGCTCGGCGCAGGCCTGGTTTGAACAGGATGCCGAGGACGCGCGCACCTGGCTGGAACGAAAGGGCGTTCTGACCCCGACGCAGATACCGACCTGGCAGTTGCGAGATTCGGCCGGACATTGATTCGCCGCGTTGCGTAGAGCCCGCAATGGCCGTCGTTGCGAATGGCGCTAGGCTATGCCCGATTATTTTCACGGCGGACAGGGGGCTGTACGGGGATACGCCGGATACTGGGGCTCGAAAGCCGGTCGCGCTCCGGGCGCGCCGACATCGACGTCGGCAACGCTGGCGTGCGCAAGATTCTCGATACGGCGCAGGAAGGCGTCTGGCTGTTTGATACGGACGGCCGCACGACCTTCGTCAACCGGCGCATGGCGGAGATGCTGGGCGCAACACCCCAGGAGCTGCTGGGTAGCCGCCTCTCCGATTTCCTCGACGAATCCGACCGGACCGACGCCGAGCGCGATCTGGCCGGGTGGCTGGCAGCGGATGAACGCCGTGGCCAGCATCTGACGCGTCGCGACGGTCGGGACCTGTGGGCGCGCATCTCGGCCAGCCCGATCGAGGACGAATTCCACTCCATCATCGGCCTGCTCGGCATGTTCACCGACATCACCGAGCGCCAACTGATGGAACAGGCGCTGCGACGCGCCGAGACCGAGTTCCGCATTGTCTTCGATTCATCCGCGGTCGGTATCGTGGTGGTCAATCAGCAGGGCTATGCCGTCATGGCAAACAATGCGCTGCTGAAGATGGTCGGCTATCCACGCGAGCAGATCGCGTCTGTATCCTTCGAACACGTCACGCACATCGATGACGTCGAGGAAGATCGCAGGCTGTACACCGCGCTGATGAGCGGCGAGATCGAATGCTTCAGCCGCGAGAAGCGCTACGTGCATCGTGACGGCACCATTGTCTGGGTGCACGTCGATGTCTCGCTGGTGCGCGGCCCCGATGGCGAGCCGCAGTACGCCATCAGCATGGTCGAGGACGTCAGCGAGCGGCATCGCGCCGAACGGGCGTTGCGCGCCAGCGAGAATCGGTTGCGCCATGCGCTGGATGCGGCGCGCATGGTCATCTGGGACTGGGACATCGTCAACGATCGACTCACCTGGTCGCCCAACGTGGATCGCATGTTCGATGTGCCTCCCCCACGGATACCTTGCACGTTTGCCGAAGTCATGGCGGTGATCGCGCCGCACGACCGCGACCGGGTAGCGCGCGAGATCGAGGAGGCAGTACAGACGCCGGATATCAAGTTCGTGACCGTGTACGAGGTCGCACTCGACACCGGCGGGGCGCGCTGGTTCGAAGCGCGCGGCGAAGCCGAGCGCGATGCTGCGGGTCGAGCGGTACGCATGCTCGGCACCCTGGTCGATGTCACGCTCCGGGAGCGTGCCAAACTGGCACTGCGCGAAAGCGAGGAGCGATTCCGTACGCTGTCGGACGCGGCGTTTGAAGGTATCGCCATCAGCGAAAACGGACGGCTCATCGACATCAACGACCGCTTGCTGGGCATGCTCGGCCTGACGCGGGAGGAGGTCATCGGCCACGAAATCTCCACCTGGTACACCCAGGAGACCGTGGCGTCGGTCGAACATCGTCTGCGCGAAGCTGACACCGGACTGTATGAGGCAGTCATCGCCCGCTCGGACGGCGCGCGCATCGACGTGGAAATCCAGGCGCGCTATTTCGAGGCTGGCGGCAGAATGCTGCGGGTCGCAGCGGTGCGCGATGTTACGGCGCGACGCAAGGCCACCGAACAGCTCAAGGCAGCCCAGGAACGGGAGCTGCGCTCGCGCGAGGAGTTCGCCCACCATTTGCTGCAGGCGCAGGAACAGGAACGACAGCGACTGGCGAGCGAACTGCACGATGGGCTCGGCCAGAGTCTGTCGCTGATCTGCAATCGCATGCATCTCGCGCTCGAGGAGGCCGGCACGTCACCAGGGGTAGTCGAACATCTTCGGGCAGTCGCGCAGCTGGCCGCAGACGCGGTAGCCGAGGTGCGGCATCTGGCGCAGAACCTGCGCCCGCTGCAGATCGAGCAACTCGGTCTCACCGAAGCGCTGCGCAGTCTGGTGGAGCAGGTCCGCGATTCGATGGCAGCGCCGATCGACTGCGTGATCGAGAATGTCGACGATGTGCTGCGCGGGGACGCCGCGACGCACATGTACCGCATAGTGCAGGAAGCGCTGAGCAACGTCGTGCGGCACGCCGGCACTGCGCACGTCGTGGTGACGCTGGAGCGTGATGTAGGTCGCCTGCGTCTGGATGTGCGCGATGACGGCGTGGGGTTCTTGGCAGCGCAGGTGAGCGGTGGGTTGGGTCTCGTCAGCATGCGCGAGCGGGCGCAGATGCTGGGTGGTACCCTGCACGTGCAGAGCGCTCCCGGAGCGGGAACGCATATTCACGTCGAACTTCCTTTCATCGAACCGGCGGAGCAGACCTGACTCATGACAAGTGCGGGAGTGGTGCGCGCAGAGGCGCGCAAGGCGACGATCGGTGTCGTCATCGTCGATGACCATCCCTTGTTCAGGCAGGGACTGCGTCAGCTCGTGGAATCCGATGAGCGATTCGCATTGATTGCGGAGGCCGACAGCGGCGAAACGGCGAAGCGCCTGATCATGCAGCATCGTCCCGATCTGGCCGTGCTGGACGTCAACCTGCCGGACATCACCGGCCTCGATGTGGCGGAGATCATTCGAGCGGCGGGCCTCAATACCCGCTTCGTGGTGCTGACGATGCTGAAGGACGAACAGGCATTCAATCGCGCAATGAACATCGGCATCGACGGCTACATCCTCAAGGAGAACGCGAGTACCGAGATCATCAATTGCATGCTCTCGGTCGCCGGTGGCAACGCCTATGTGAGCCCCTCACTCACCGGCTTTCTGTTGCGACGGCGCGGTCGCGCGGAAGCGCTCGCCAGCCACAAACCCGGTCTCGACGATCTCACGACCGCGGAGCGGCGCATTCTGAAGCGCATCGCGCAGAAGAAGACCTCGCGGGAGATCGCAGCCGAACTGCACATCAGTCCCCGCACGGTGGAAACTCACCGCACCAACATCTGCACCAAGCTCTCGCTCAAGGGCAGCAATTCGCTGCTGCAGTTCGCGATTGAGAATCGCGAAGCATTGAAGGCGTTGGAGTAGGGGCAGGCTCCAGGCGACAGACCGCGGGTGACGGGCAAGAGGGACGGATTCGTATACCAGGCATCGCTGTCGTCGGCTGAAGTCCCTCAGAATTCGCCAAGGCGGGAGTGCCGCAAAGAGGACAGGACATAATGAGATCGATCGCGGCCAATTGAACTGAACTGCACGCGAATCGAACCTGCACACCCTCTTGCCCGTCACTCGTCACCAACCCTGTCCCCAGTCGCCTTCCTAAGTCATTCCCCCAGTGGCCCCGGTTGCCATTCCTGCCTCGGACACACAGCTCTCGCCTTACGACCGCCCCCTACGTGGCTCTACGCGCGAAAAGTGCGTGTCGCTCGTGATTCCCCTCGTGCAGGAATTACCGGAGAGTACGCCATTCGCTGGCGGTGACTTTCATATGAACGTGTTGATCATCGATGATCACGCGCCGACGCGTGCGCTCATCTCGACATGGATTCGCAGCGTCGCAACGCAGATCAAGGAAATCTCGAATGGCCCCGACGGCATTGCGCTGTGCGCCACGTTTCAGCCCGATATAGTGACGCTCGATCTGCGCATGCGCCTCATGGATGGCTTCGAGACGCTTCAGGCACTGCGTGCGGCTTATCCGCAGCAGCGCGTCATCATCGTCACTCAGGCGGACCTTCCCGAACTGCGGGCGAAAGCCGCGCAGCTTGGTGCCGCCTTCTTCGTGCCCAAGGACGATTTGCGTCTGTTGCGCTGGTATCTCGAGCGCGAGACGCAGCTACGGACAGCACGGACTGCCTAGACCATTGCGATCCGGCGGACAGTGCTGTTGCCGGTCAACAAGAGCGGCAGTGGCGCCGCCGGAGCAATTTCTCAGTGACGAACGAGCATCTCGATACCGCGAGGTTTCAGGCAATCGACCTGCGTCTGCATGCCAGCGAGGGGCTGGCAAATGTCCGGCGCGAAGTATTGCTGGCTGTGTTCGGCTGGCTGGTCCTCGTCGTTTCGCTTGTGCTGCCGATCGCGCTGGTTCGCGACGCGCACCTCTCGCCCTGGTTTCACGGGGTCCATGTTCTGATCAATCTGACGCTGCTCGGCGTCTGGCTGGCACGCGCGCGGCTGTCTTCCGGCGTCATTGCCGTCACGATGCTCGGTGCGCTGTACCTGATCGGTACGCTGGCATTGCTGCGTCTGGGCATCGCGGCCACCACATTTTTCGGCTATGCGCTGCTGGTGATTGCCACGCCGCTGATCTTCGGGCGGCGGGCAGGTTGGTACGCGATTGCCGCCTGCGGCGCTGCGTACGTCGTGATTGCCATGCTGGTGACTTCCGGCTGGCTGTCTTATCAGGCCAGCATGGAGGAGTACGTCGGGACACCGGCCAACTGGTTCTATGCGGGGACGGCGTTTGCGGCATTCGCCGTGGTCACGGTGGCGTTGTCAGGGACCGTGCATGGCAAGATCGATCAGCTCGTGCTCAACGAAGAGAGGCGTCGCCAGATGCTGAACGCCAGCAACGCGCGTCTCGCGGAAGCGAATGAACGTCTGCGTCAGGTGAACGAGCATCTCGAGAGCCGGTTCGCCGAGCGCACACAGCGACTGGAGCAGGCGAATCGCGAACTGGAAAGTTTTTCCTACACCGTCTCGCACGACCTGCGATCGCCCTTGCAGGTCATCGAAGGTTTCAGCGCGCTGGCACTGCAGGAGGAGACGATGCGGTTGCCGGACAAGGCGCGCGACTACCTGCATCGCATCCAGGCCAGTGCACGGCGCATGCATGACATGATCGGTCATCTGCTCGCGTTCTCCGAGCTGGCGAGTGTGGCTCTGCATACGGTGGAGACCAATCTGAGCGATCTCGCCAGTGCCATCGTGACGGATCTGCAGGTGACCGAGCCGTCGCGCCAGGTCGAGGTGGTCGTGCAACCATCGATGATGGCCCGTGTCGATCCAGCCCTCATCGTCAATGTGCTGCACAATCTGCTCGCGAACGCCTGGAAATTCACGGGGCGCACAGCGCAGCCGCGTATCGAATTCGCCTCGCATCGCGAAGGCGATGAATGCGTCTATGTCGTGCGCGACAACGGCGCAGGATTCTCCGACAGCAAGGCAGAACGACTGTTCCAGCCATTTGCCAGACTGCATGACAAGCGCGATTTCAGCGGCACGGGCATCGGTCTTGCGACCGCGCGCAGAATCATCGAGCGCCACGGCGGTCGCATCTGGGCACGCAGCAAGGTAGGTGAGGGCGCCGCCTTCTTCTTCACGCTGGGTGAACCGGAGCCAGCGGCCAGCGCAGTCACAGTGGCGCAGCGGCAGCGATCTACCGGGGCCTGAAGCTGTCTGTTGCGCGAATCAGCGCATCCGTGCTGCCGGGTTCGAACGCCGAATGGCCCGCATCGGCAATGATGTCGAACTGAGCCTGTGGCCACGCGCGATGCAGTGCCCATGCGGTCTGCATGGGACAGACCACGTCGTAGCGACCCTGCACGATCGTTGCCGGAATATGCCGGATGCGCTCGACGTTCCGCAGCAATTGATCTTCGGATTCCAGAAAGCCGCGGTTGATGAAGTAGTGACACTCGATTCGTGCCACCGCGATCGCGAAGTCCTCCTCGCCCCATTTACTGATGTTCTCGTCGTTTACGTGCAGGTAGCTCGTGGCCGCTTCCCACATTGACCATGCGCGGGCGGCATTCACGCGCGTGGCGCGATCCTCGCTGGTGAGGCGACGGTAGAACGCCTGGATCATGTCACCGCGCTCGTCCGGGGGAATCGCCGCAACGTAGCTTTCCCAGCGATCCGGAAACAGCGCGCTGGCGCCTTCCTGGTAGAACCAGCGCAGCTCGAACGACGACAGCATGAAAATGCCGCGCAGCACCAGTTCCGTCACGTGTTGCGGATGCGTCTGCGCGTAGGCCAGCGCGAGCGTCGAACCCCACGAGCCGCCGAACAGCTGCCAGCTGTCGATGTTCAGCGCTTCGCGCAACGCTTCCATGTCCGCGACCAGATGCCACGTCGTGTTGTCGATCAGGCTCGCATGCGGACGGCTGCGCCCGCAGCCGCGCTGGTCGCACAGGATGATCCGATAGGCGTCCGGATCGAAGAATCGGCGGGCACGGGCGTCGCATCCGGCGCCGGGTCCGCCGTGCACGAAGACGACAGGCTTGCCGTGCGGATTACCGCATTGTTCGTAATAGATCTCGTGTACGCCTGAGACGCGCAGGTATCCCTGACTGTACGGCTCGATGGCCGGATAGAGCGTTCGCAAGCCGGCAGCCGCTGCGGGCCGTTTGCGACTGGTTTTCAGCGCCTTGCGCGCATGGCTGCGCTGCTTCGGTGTCGCGGCCTTGCGAATGGAGCGACGTGCGGATTTGCGTCGGGACGGCATGGCGAAAGAACGAATGGTGGAGCCGAGGGCCGATAATTCCGGAGACGCAGGGGATTGGCAACGGGGCGGATGTGTGTCGGTATCGCGCTGTACCGGTCGCACCAGCCGGGGCTGCCGGTTGTGGAGGGGGTGGTGCAGACGGACAGAGTCGGCTGGTCTGCGATACGAGGAGGCTGTATGCAATACAAGGCAATCAATCTCAGTGACAAGCTCGGCCTGATCGGCGATCACTGGCAACCAAGAGTCGTGGCCGAGATGAATGACTACCAGTTCAAGATCGTGAAGATCCTGGGCGACTTCGTCTGGCATGACCATCCGGACACCGACGAGACCTTTCTGGTGCTCGACGGCACCCTGCGCATCGATTTTGACGACGGACACGTCGAACTGTCGGCCGGCGAGATGTTTGTGGTCCCGCGCGGCGTTCGCCACAAACCTTGTGCCGAACAGGAGGTGCAGATGATGCTCATCGAGCCTCGCGGTGTCCTGAACACCGGCACCGCAGGCGGCGAACGAACTGCACAGAACGATGTGTGGATATGACCCTTGGACTCTTCGCTGCGCTCCGGCTCAACGTGAACGGAGGAGGCGGGGCCGGCGTCGGGCTCGTGCTGAGTGCGTCGAAGCATGAGCATGTCGAAGCATTCAGAACCACACGCGCAGACCTGCCACGAACTGAACTTCGCCCTTGTCGCGACCCTCGGCACTGGCGAGATCGGCAGTACTGCCGAAAAGATGATTCCAGTGCACGCCCATGTAGGGCGCGAATTGACGATTGAACTCATATCGCAGGCGCAGCCCCGCGGTGACATCGGACAGGCCTGAGCCAACGGCGCGCTCGAGGTCGTCCTTGCCATACGCATTCATTTCAACCAGCGGTTGCAACAGCAGTCGCTGAGTGAAGCGCACGTCGTGGCGGGCTTCGAGGCGCACGGCGCTGCGCCCCTGGTCACCTATATATAGAGTGGCTTCGAAATCGATCCACCACGGCGCGAGGCCCTCGATACCAATGGCGGCCCAGGTCCTTGAAGGGCCTGCGCCCTCGTCGTAGCGAATGCCGGCCTGGAGATTCCACCAGCGCGCGACGGCGCGATCCCAGAGCAGTTCATTGCGCGAGTGAGAGTCGCTTGCCGACTCACCTTCGGTCTTCAGCACGAGCGCGTTGTAGTCGCCGCCATATCGGGCCATCGCTTTCCATGCGAAGGCGTCGTCATGTTCGCGCCACTCGAGTTCATCGAAGGTGACGCTGCCGAACGCAGCGGCATCGTCCATCTGCATCATGGACACCATCTGCGCGGGTGTCATGGGTTCCGGCAGGTGTGCTGGCGGATCCGGCGGAACGTGCGGTGACGTTGCCGTGACCGGCGTCGCCGGTGCGGCGTGGTCGTGCTGCGCGTGAGCAGCGACCGCGACGAACAGCAGCGCGATGCAGGCACGATGCATCATGCGCGCACCTTCGCATCAGCCGCGACGATCACTTCCCGGAACATGCCGGCTTCCATGTGATAGAGCAGGTGACAGTGATAGGCCCAGCGGCCCAGCGCATCTGCGGTCACCAGATAACTCAGGCGCTGGGCGGGTTGCACGGTCACAGTGTGCTTGCGCACCTGAAAGGCGCTGTCGGGCGATTCCACTTCACTCCACATCCCGTGCAGATGAATGGGGTGCGTCATCATGCTGTCGTTCACCAGCACGATGCGCAGGCGCTCGCCGTAACGGAACCGCAGGGGCTCCGCTTCTGAAAACTTCTCGCCATTGAACGACCACAGGAAGCGTTCCATGTGGCCGGTCAGGTGCAGTTCGATCTCACGCGCCGGCGCGCGCGCATCGATCGGGCCGCCGAGCGAGTGCAGATCGGCGTACGTCAGCACGCGACGCCCGTTATTGCGCAGGCCGACACCCGGATCGTCGAGCCGCGTGGATGGCATGTCGACTGTCATGTCGACGCCGGGGCCGTGTTCGGCTGGCGCGTGTGTGGCCATCGTCATGGAGTGTCCCGCGTGGGCGCCGTGATCCATGCCGCCGTGCGTCATGCCCATGTCCGCCATGCTGAGCGTGTCGCGAACGTCCATTGCCGGAACCGCCGCTTCCAGACCCGGACGCGGCGTCAACGTGGCGCGTGCGTATCCGGATCGATCCATCGACTGGGCGAAGAACGTATAGGGTCGATCGTCTGCCGGCGTGACGATCACGTCATACGTCTCGGCGGGTGAGATGCGGAATTCATCCACGGACACCGGCTCGACGTCCTGGCCGTCCGCCGCGACGACCGTCATTTGCAGACCGGGAATACGCACATCGAAGAACGTCATCGACGAGCCATTGATGATGCGCAGCCGCACGCGTTCGCCGCGTCCGAATGTCGCGGACCAGTTGCCCGCCGGCGTCTGTCCGTTGATGAGGTAGGTATAGACATGGCCTGACACGTCCGCGAGATCGGTGGGATCCATGCGCATGCGATTCCACATCGAACGCTCGGCCATCGTGGCGCTCCAGCCGCGGGTATCCACATCGTGGGCGAAGTCGGCCACGGTACGCTTTCCGTAATTGAAGATGCCGGGATGTACCTTCAGCGCGCGGTAGAGCTGTTCCGGATCGCGATCGGTCCAGTCAGACAGCAGCAGGACGTGTTCGCGATCTGCACGGTGGCGTTCGCCATCGCGCGGCTCGACGACGATCGATCCGTACAGACCGACCTGTTCCTGAAAGCGCGAGTGCGCGTGATACCAGTAAGTGCCCGACTGATTCACGCGAAAGCGATACGTGAACGTCTCGCCCGGTGCAATGCCGTGAAAGCTGATGCCGGGCACCCCGTCCATATCGGCGGGAACGATGAGCCCGTGCCAGTGAATCGAGGTGCTGACCGCCAGCCGGTTGGTCACGCGTATGGTGACTTCCTCACCCTGGCGCCAGCGCAACTGCGGGCCGGGTACCTGAGCGTTCACTGCCACTGCGGTGCGTGCCGCGCCGGTGTAGTTGACAGGCAGCTCGCCGATCTCCAGATCGAATTGCGTGCCCGACAGCACTGAACCGCGCGCGGCCTGCAGGGCTGTCATCGCAAATCGCGGCAGCACCAGCAGTCCGGCGGCACCCGCAACACCCTGGACGAATCTGCGTCTGCTGTGAATCAACCAACAATCCTCGATACAGCGACCACCGGACGGCCGACTCTTTGAACACGCTCTGCTGTGGTTCAAGCCAACTTTGTCTGCCGCAACCGCAAGGCATTCGCGATCACGGACACCGAACTGAAACTCATTGCCGCCGCCGCGATCATCGGACTCAGCAGCAGGCCGAACGCAGGGTAGAGCACCCCGGCCGCGATCGGAACGCCCGCGGCGTTGTACACGAACGCGAACCACAGATTCTGGCGAATGTTTCTGAGTGTGGCACGTGAGAGCGCACGCGCCCGCACGATGCCGCGCAGATCGCCCTTCACGAGCGTCACGCCGGCGCTTTCCATCGCGATGTCCGTACCTGTTCCCATGGCGATGCCTACCTGCGCCTGCGTGAGTGCGGGCGCATCATTGATGCCATCGCCGGCCATCGCAACGATCCGGCCCCGCTGCTGAAGTCTGCGAACGTGCTCCGCCTTGTGATCCGGTTGCACACCGGCAACTACTGTCCCGATGCCAAGAGCGGTGGCCACTGCGTGCGCGGTGGTTGCGCTGTCGCCAGTCAGCATCACGACGTCGACTCCCTCATCGCGCAACGCCGCGATGGCCTCGGCACTGGTGGCACGGATCGGGTCGCTCACGCCGAGGATGCCGGCGATGTGGCCATCGAGCGCCAGGAACATGACCGTTTGCGCACGGGCCCGCATTGTTTCAGCGAGGTGCGTCCACGCAGCGTGATCGATGTGCAACGCCTGCATGAGCGCTGCGTTGCCGAGTGCCGCCTGTCGCGCGGAGACAAGGCCTGTGACGCCCTGGCCGACAAGCGCCTGAAAGTCACGTGATTCCTCCAGCCGCTGGTTGTGTTGTTCGGCGGCACTGACGATCGCATGCGCCAGCGGATGTTCGCTGCCGCGCTCCAGGCTCGCGGCGATGCGCAGCAGGTCGAGTTGCGGGTCGCTGAACCCGGCGGTCTCTCCGGTGCCCTCCGGATCCGTGATGATTGCCGTGAGCACCGGGCGACCTTCGGTGAGCGTTCCGGTCTTGTCGACCACCAGGGTGTCGACGCTGCTCAGCACTTCGACGGCCTGAGCATTGCGAAAGAGGATGCCCATGCGTGCAGCGCGGGCCGTGGCCACCATGATCGAGATCGGCGTCGCGAGTCCCAGCGCGCAGGGGCACGCAATGATCAGCACGGCAACCGCGCTGACAATGGCATGGGCAAGTTTCGGCGCCGGACCGGCCAGCCACCACACGAGGAACGTAACCACGGCAACGCCAATGACGGCCGGTACGAACCAGGAGGCGACGACGTCTGCCTGGCGCTGGATGGGCGCGCGGCTGCGTTGTGCTTCGGCGACCAGTGCCACGATCCGCGACAACAGGGTTTCGTTGCCGACCTGGGTGGCCTGCATGACGAAGCTGCCGCTGCCATTGAGCGTGCCGCCGATCACCCGATCATCGGTCTTCTTGTGCACCGGCATGGATTCGCCGGTGAGCATGGACTCATCGACGCTGCTCGATCCGTCCAGAACGAGACCATCGACAGGAATCTTTTCACCGGGACGCACGCGCAGCCGATCGCCCGTCGAAACCTCGGCCAGCGGCACATCCGCCTCGTGTCCCTGCGCGTCGATACGCCGCGCGACGGTTGGCGCGAGCTGCATGAGTTCGCGGATGGCGGTGCTCGTGCGGCTGCGCGCCCGCAGCTCCAGCACCTGACCGAGCAGGATCAGCGTCACGATGACCGCGGCCGCTTCGAAGTACACCTCGACCACGCCATGATCGCTGCGCGCAGAGGGAGGGAACCACTGCGGCGCGAGCACGGCGACAACGCTGTAGATGAATGCGGCGCTGACTCCGAGTCCGATCAGCGTGAACATGTTCAGATGGCCGCTGCGGATCGACTGCGCCGCACGCACATGAAACGGCCAGGCGGCCCAGACGCATACGGGCGCTGCGAGCGCCAGTTCGACCCAGACGCGACCCGGAAAGTCGAACAGATGACGCATGCCCGGCAGCATGTGTCCCATCGCGATCACGAACACCGGCAATGTCAGAACCGTGGCGAAGACCAGCCGTCGCGTCATGTCCCGCAGTTCTGGATTCTCTTCCTCGGTGGCAGTTGCGACCAGAGGCTCGAGCGCCATACCGCACAGTGGGCATGAGCCGGGACCCTGTTGCCGGATCTCGGGATGCATGGGGCAGGTATAGAATGCCTTGTCATGTGCCGCGGGGACAGCGCTGCGGGATTCCTTGCGCAGATATCGCCCTGGATCCTGCATGAACTTCGTCCGGCAGCCGGCGCTGCAGAAGAAGTAGCGAACCCGGTCATGTTCAGACGTGTGCGGCGAATCAGCTTGCACGTGCATGCCGCACACCGGATCGATGTGCGTACCAGTGCGGGGTTTGTGCTGCGAACAGCAGGCATGTGCATGGGCATTCATCGGGATGCCTTCTGTCGGGACGTCACTTTGTCCGGTTCACCAGCCAGATCCTCGAGAATGGGGCATTCCGGGCGCGTGTCGCCGTGGCAGTGCTGTACGAGCGTTTCAAGCGTTCGCACCATGGCCTGCATCGCGTCTATTTTCGCCTTCAGCTCCATCACGTGATCGATGGCGAGCTTGCGTACCTGTGCGCTCGGACGACTGCGATTGCGCCACAGCGACAGCAGTACGCGAATCTGCGCCATCGAGAATCCCAGTGTCCGCGCCCGTTGAATGAACCGCAGCGTGTGCAGATCGCTGTCCTTGTACGTCCGATAGTTGCCCGGCGTCCTGTTCGTGCGCGGAATCAGTCCGATGGTTTCATAGTGCCGGATCATCTTCGCGGACACGCCGGTGAGGGTGGCGGCCCGCCCAATGGTGTGACGCGCGGCCTTTGCCGGAACGCGGGCAGTATTACTCGGGGTATGCAGGTTCATGGCGCAAGCATGAACCCTGACATGGTGGGAAGGTCAAGGCGGGGATGTGGCTATGGCCAGATTGGCTGCTGTCAGGTCAGACGCTGACCGGGGACCCGGACCGCTGCAGCCCTTGTCATCGAATTGTTGACCGTCCGGATGCAGCGGCACTATCGTCGGTCCATCACGCGGCTGCGGCATATCCACGAAATCGCTCGATGCCACCGGGTGGGACTCGTCCGGGGCGATGTTGCGTGACAAGGTCAGGCGCACAGCCAGCCAAGCGAGGTGAGTATGTCTGTCAGCCAGACCGTGATTCCGATGATCTCCTACGAAGATGGGGTCGCTGCGCTTGAGTGGCTCGTTGCGGCGTTCGGTTTTCAGGAACGCGCGCGCATGTGCGATCAGGCGGGCCGGCTCATGCATGGAGAGGTAGCGGCTGGCGACGCAATCATCATGCTGGCTTCGCCCACGCCGGACTTCCAGAGTCCGAGGCGACATCGGGAAGTCTGTGAACGCGCCAGGAAGTGGTCGGCGGTACCGTGGATCATCAATGGAGTCCTCGTGTACGTAGACAACCTCGATGCGCATTTTCAGCGCGCGAAGTCAGCAGGAGCACAGATACTGTCGGAGATTGAAGAGGGACCGCCGGGACGCCGATACCGGGCGGAAGATCCGGAAGGACATCGTTGGTTCTTTTTCGAGCGGGTCCGCGATGTCGCCTGAAAAATTCAGGCACGCGATACGCAAGCAAGCGTAGTCTGGGCGGATATCCATGCCCAGACATCCATACCCGGAGTAGTGAATGAAAGCCTCGTGGTTCGCTGCGGTTTGCGTTTCCGTCGCTGTGGCTGGCAATGCCGGCACAGTGGTGGCCGAAACGTCAGAGTCCGGCACGCTTGTGCAGACCATCACTCAGCTCGACAGTGAAGTCTTCGATGCCTTCAACCGCTGCGCAGATCCGGCACAGTTGCAGAGGCACGCGGGTTTCTTCTCCGAGTCCGTCGAGTTCTACCACGACACCGGCGGTGTCACCTGGAACCGCGCCGACATGTTGGCGAACACCAGCAAGAATGCCTGCGGTCACTATACGCGCGAGGTTGTTCCCGGCAGCATCGTCGTCTATCCCATCAGGGACTTTGGCGCTCTCGAGCTCGGTTCGCACCGCTTCTGCCAGGTCGCTGGCCGACAATGCGAAGGGATCGCAGATTTCACGATTGTCTGGCAGAAGATCGGCAGCGACTGGAAGATCACGCGCGTGCTCAGCTACGGACATCGTGCCATCTCCGGCGGCCGCTGAGTTCGGGCGGATCTCACTCGTTGCACACAGGAACTACGAATGAAACTCGCTCCCCTCATCTGTGTTCACGATGTTCCCGCTGTCAGTGCCTGGTATCAGCAGCTGCTTGGCTGCACCAGCGGGCATGGGGGTGAGGAGTACGAGCGCCTGATGGCGGGCGACGAACTCCTTCTGCAGCTGCATCGCTGGGATGTGGAACACGATCATGGGTCGCTCGGCGATCCGGTTCTGCGTCCATACGGAAACGGTGTCTTGTTATGGTTCGAGCTCCGGGACTTCGACGCTGCCGTGCGGCGCGCGCGCGAGATGAAGGTGGAGACCCTGAAGGACCGTCGGTGGAGCGAGAATGGCAACTGGGAGTATTGGCTGCGCGATCCGGAGGGCTACACCGTTGTGCTCACCAGTCCGCTGCCATAGGGGAGTGGGCTGACGGCCGGCGGGATCGGGACTGCGATGCCAACACTGATGGTCATCGACATGCAGGTTGGAATGACCTGGCCGAAGGTGGGCGTCCGGAACAATCCGCAGGCCGAGTCCGTCATCGCCGCACTTCTCGGCATCTGGCGTGCGAAAGGTGCTCCGGTGGTACACGTGCGCCATCTCTCGCGATCGCCGGAATCGCCATTCTGGCCGGGCCAGCCCGGCGTGGAGTTTCAACCCTCTCTGGCCCCGCTTCCGACTGAGCACGTAGTTGAGAAGAATGTCCCGGACGCTTTTGTGAATACGGGCCTGCAGCATTGGCTGCTTGCGCAAGCACAGCCTTCCATCGTGATCGTCGGGGTCAGTACCAACAATTCCGTTGAGTCGACCGCCCGCACCGCGGGCAATCTGGGCTTTCAGACGTACGTTGTTGCAGACGGCACGTTCGCGTTCGACAAGCCGGATTTCCGTGGTGTTCATCGCTCGGCGGACGATGTTCACGCCATGTCGCTCGCAAATCTTCACGGCGAGTACGCTACCGTCATCAGTTCTCAGCAAGCGCGCGAGATGCTCTGAAATCGGCTTGTGCGATCTGGCAGCGAGCGGGAGTCCATGGAAGATGGGCATCTGCGGATGCCGACCCTCGGATCTGCGGTATGTACTTGACGGCGCAAACCGATCCGGATATTCACCAGACTTGGGCTTCAGCCCGGAAATCTCGGCGAGCTCGCCTGCTGAAGCAGATATTGGATGCAGTGCCACGCGCTGTGCGCGGGTGCTCCGGCTCAACGGCTCACTCATGAAGGAAAAGCGTCGTGAATCACGGTCAGCATGACATCCGGGAAAGCTACGGCAGGCAGCACCTTCCTCGTCTGTTCCGCGAAAGGGCCGACGACACACAAGGTGAGATCCGCGAACGCTACCTGGGTGTCGGCATGGCGGTGGGCTGCGGACTTGGGGTGGCCATCGGCGCGGGCTTCGGAGTTGCGTTCGGTACCCTGGCATCCGCTGTTGGCTTCGGTATCGGCATTGGTGTCGCGCTGGGTCTTGCCATCGGCTCCAGTCTCGGCGACAGGCACGCGAGGACTCTGCAACGAACCCGCAAGAAGGATCGCAGCAATTTCTGAGCGGCACATCGAGCATGCGAGAGCCCTCTGCTGGCCCTCAGGCACACATTTCCGTCGAGTCGCGCCAGTGTGACGATTGGTCGCGGAGTGGCCGCAGATCCGCGGCGAAGCACGACCAGAAGGAGAGGTCATGCCCAGTGTGCTGATCGAAGTTCGCAGGCAATACACGCAAGCCGAAGAGATCGCGCTGATGGAGGCCGTTCACAAGGCGCTGCGCGATGCATTCAGGATTCTGCCGGGCGACAGGAATGTTCGTCTCATGGTGCACGAGCCACACCGCTTTGCCTGCCCGCCGGACCGGGAGAAGCCGGAGTACTGCACCCACATCAGTATCGAT
>DASTRD010000138.1:0-8286 GCA_035761425.1 Povalibacter sp. | reverse complement strand
AGCTGCACCAGATAAGTCTTCGACGCCTTCCAGCGCGGATCCGAAAGGCGCGTCTGCAGCGTGCCCCAGTCGGTGAGCAACACCAGACCTTCGCTGTCGTAATCGAGCCGGCCCGCAGGACGCATGCCGGGTGCGGCGACGAAATCCCGGAGCGTCGACTTGCCGTCGGTACTCGTGAACTGCGTCAGCACCTGAAACGGCTTGTTGAGCAGCAGCAGCGACCGATCGCGCACCACAGCGCTCAGTGACTCGCGCTGGCCGCGTCGGATCGCTGCACCAGCTCAATGAAACGTTTGACGGCTGCGGAATTCTCACCGGGACGACAGGCGAGAATCAGCGGCGCTTTCAGCTCCGGACTGCCCGACAGACGCCGATAGATGACGCCGTCCATCTGCAGGCGCTGGAGCGATGCCGGCACGATGGAAACACCCAGTCCGGCGGCCACCAGATTCAATGTCGAAATGATGCGCGGGGCTTCCTGGCCCACACTCGGACTGAATCCTGCATTGCCGCAGGCGGTGATGATGGTGTCGTAGAGACCGGGACCGCCGGGGCGCTTGTAGAGAATGAAGGTTTCGCTTCTGAGCGCTGCCAGCGGCAGGGGCGTGTCGACATTCTGCTGTGTCATCGGATGTCCCGCGGGCAGGGCAACGACCATGTCCTCATCCAGCAGCGGCCTGACGACGAGATCCACGACATCTGCGACCGGCGAGCGAATGAACGCCGCATCGATGGTGTCGTTGTGCAAGCCATGCACCAGTTCGCTGCTGCCGCTTTCTTCGAGCACCAGCGACACCAGCGGTGACATCTCGCGATACGCGCGAATCACACGCGGCACGAACGGATGGAAAGGAGCGGAGCTCGTGAAGCCGACCACGACGCGTCCCTGTTCACCGCGTGCCGTGCGACGCGTCGTCGCGAAGGCGCGATCCACTTCGCCGAGGATCACGTAAGCACGTTCCAGAAACGCCTGACCCGCATCCGTGAGTTCGACGCCGCGAGGTTTGCGGCGAAAGAGCTGGACGTCGAGTTCGCGTTCCAGGGCCCGAATCTGCTGGCTGAGCGGCGGTTGCTGCATGCCCAGCCGTTCCGCAGCGCGCGTGACGTGGCCTTCTTCAGCCACGGCAATGAAATAACGGAGATGTCGGAGTTCCATGGCGGGATATATATCAAGTATCAATAATCACTTCTAGATATATTTTACGTCCTATAGCTGACGCGCTACCTTGTATCTCGCCAGTCCCGGAATTGCATTCCACGCAGCGGAATCGTTCCAACTTACCGCGGAGACCGCAATGAGCAGCCAGCCGATCCGACCCGCCCGCGCCAGCCTTGAAGTGCTCGCAGACTCACAGCCGGACTACGACCAGATCCTCACGGCACCGGCATTGCAGTTCGTCAGTGAACTGGCACGGCGATTCGGCGATCGGGTCACTGGCCTGCTGGCAGTTCGCGAGGCACGGCAGGCAGAACTCGATGCCGGTGCCTTGCCGGATTTCCTGCCGCACACGCGTGAGGTCAGGGCAGCTGAGTGGCGCGTGACGAACGTCCCCGCAGATCTGCAGGACCGGCGCGTCGAAATCACCGGGCCGACCGATCGCAAGATGATCATCAACGCACTGAACAGCGGTGCCAGGGTGTTCATGGCTGACTGCGAGGATTCGCTGACGCCTGCCTGGGACAACGTCGTGCGCGGTCAGCTCAATCTGCGCGACGCCGTGCGTCGTGAGATCACCTTTACCAATCCCGATGGACGCGAGTACCGGCTGAACGAAAACATTGCGACGTTGATCGTGCGTCCGCGCGGTTGGCATCTGGTCGAAAAGCATCTGCTCGTCGATGGCCGGCCCGTGCCTGGTGCGTTCGTCGACTTCGGGCTGTACGTGTTCCACAACCATGCAGCACTGGCAGCGCGCGGCACAGGCCCGTACTTCTATCTGCCGAAGCTCGAGAGTCATCTCGAAGCCCGCCTGTGGGCGGACGTTTTCGAGTTCACCGAAGCACGCCTCGACATCAGACGGCGTTCGATCAAGGCCACGGTGCTGATCGAAACCATTCTCGCGGCCTACGAGATGGACGAGATCCTCTGGGAACTGCGCGATTACATCGTCGGACTCAATTGCGGCCGCTGGGACTACATCTTCAGCTTCATCAAGAAATTCAGTCATCGGCCGGATTTCGTGCTGCCCGATCGGCAGCAGGTGACGATGACCACGCACTTCCTGCGTTCGTATTCCAGGCTGCTGATCAAGACCTGCCATCGCCGCGGCGCCTTCGCGATGGGTGGCATGGCACCGCAGATTCCGATCAGGGACGATCCGCGCGCCAACGACGAGGCGCTGGCACGCGTGCGCGCCGACAAGGAGCGTGAAGCAGGGGACGGCCACGATGGCACGTGGGTCGCACATCCGGGCCTCGTTCCTGTCGCCATGGAAGTGTTCGATCGCCTCATGCCGACGCCCAATCAACTGCACCGTTCGCTGAGCGACGTGGAGATCGATGCCGCCGATCTGCTCCGCATTCCACAAGGCACGATCACTGAGACCGGGCTGCGCAGCAACACCAGTGTGTCCGTGCAGTATCTGGCCGCATGGCTTGGCGGGCTCGGCTGCGTGCCCATCAACAACCTGATGGAAGACGCCGCGACCGCAGAGATCGCCCGTGCACAGATCTGGCAGTGGATACGTCATCCCGGTGGCGTGCTGGACGACGGTCGCAAAGTCACGATCGAACTGTTTCGCGCCGTGCTGAAAGAGGAACTCGACAAGCTGCGTGCGCAACTCGGCGAAGCGCAGTTTGCATCCGGGCATTTCGCGCGCGCCGCCGAGTTGATCGATGAGGTCACCGCAGCACCGCAATTCGTCACGTTCATCACCCTTCCGGCGTACGAAAGGATCGACTGAGCCGCTTCACACCTGCACCACCTTTCTCATCACATCCGAGGCATCGCATGTTCACCGCCGATCAACTCCGTCATGAGTGGCAAACCAATCCGCGCTGGAAAGGCATCGAGCGAACCTACACGGCCGAGGATGTCGTGCGGTTGCGCGGCTCGGTGCACATCGAACACTCGCTCGCCCGGCTCGGCGCCAGCAAGCTCTGGAAGTATCTGCTCGAAAAGCCGTTCGTGAATGCGCTGGGCGCGCTTACCGGCAATCAGGCCATGCAGCAGGTCAGGGCAGGTCTCGACGCGGTGTATCTCTCCGGCTGGCAGGTCGCCGGCGATGCAAATCTCGCTGGCGAAATGTATCCGGATCAGTCGCTCTATCCGGCAGACTCCGTGCCCGCAGTCGTCCGGCGCATCAACAACACGCTGCTGCGTGCCGACCAGATTCATCACGCCGAAGGCAACGAGTCCATCGACTGGTTGAAACCCATCGTGGCGGATGCGGAAGCCGGATTCGGCGGTGTCCTGAACGCATTCGAACTGATGAAGGCAATGATCGATGCGGGCGCGGCGGGCGTTCACTTCGAAGATCAATTGTCGTCCGCCAAGAAGTGCGGGCACATGGGCGGCAAGGTGCTCGTGCCGACATCCGAAGCTGTGGCGAAGCTGGCGGCTGCGCGCCTGGCCGCCGACGTGTGCGATGTCCCGACGGTGCTGGTCGCACGCACGGATGCCGAGTCGGCAACGCTGCTGACCAGCGATGTGGACGAACGCGACCGTCCCTTCATCCGGACGGGTCAACGCACCAGCGAAGGCTTTTTCCATGTCGAAGCAGGCCTTGAAGCGGCCATTGCACGCGGTCTTGCGTATGCACCGCATGCCGATCTGATCTGGTGCGAGACTGCCAGGCCCGATCTGGGCGAGGCGCGGCGTTTTGCCGAAGGCATCCACCGGCAGTTTCCGGGCAAGCTGCTCGCCTACAACTGCTCGCCGTCTTTCAACTGGAAGGCAAAACTGGACGACGCCGCCATTGCGCGCTTCCAGCGTGAACTCGGCGCAATGGGCTTCAAGTTCCAGTTCATCACGCTGGCCGGCTTCCATTCGCTGAACTATTCCATGTACGAACTGGCCCGCGGCTATCGTGAGCGACAGATGGCCGCCTATGTGGAGCTGCAGGAGCGCGAGTTCGCCGCCGAGAAATCCGGCTACACCGCAACACGCCACCAGCGCGAAGTCGGGGCGGGATACTTCGACGACGTCACTCAGACCATCACGGGCGGCCAGTCGTCGGTCACTGCAATGAAGGGATCGACGGAGGAGCAGCAGTTTCACAAGGCGAGCTGATGGCGAACGCAGGTGAGGATGAAGATATGAAGTGATGGGCGGCAGCGGCAGGTACACTCGCGCGCATGCAGAAAAAGCCTGTCACTCCGCGCCGCACGCTGGCGCAATTGCCCGAGCAGAAATTCGCATCGCGACCGCAACCGGACTGGCCGTCCGATGGCGTAACTTTCGATCACGATTGCACGCTGTGTCCGCGCCTGGCGAAATTTCTGGCCGCCGGCCGCGCCGAGTATCCGGCCTATTACTGCGCGCCGGTGCCGCCCTTCGGCGATCCGCGGGCGCGTCTGGTGATCGTCGGCCTGGCACCGGGCTTTCATGGTGCCAATGCCACCGGACGGCCCTTCACCGGCGATCACGCGGGATTGCTGCTGTATCGCACGCTGTATCGCTTCGGTTTCGCAAGCCAGCCCGAGTCGGTGACCTGCGACGATGCGCTGAAGCTCATCGACTGCCGCATCAACAACTCAGTCAAATGTGTGCCGCCGGAAAACAAGCCGCTACCCGCGGAGATCCGCATGTGCAACCGTTATCTGCGCGCTGATCTCGAGAGATTGCCGCGCGGTTCGCTGCTGCTGGCGCTCGGATCGGTCGGACATGCCGCCGCGCTGCAGGCGCTGAATCTCAAGGCTGGCCAGTACAGATTCGCGCATGCGGCGGAACATCAGCTTCCCAATGGGCTGATGCTCATGGATTCCTACCATTGCAGTCGCTACAACACGCAGACACGCCGGCTGACCGAGGAAATGTTCGAGGACATTTTCCGGCGCGCGCGGGAGATTCTGGACGCGAAACCCTGACACGGATTCACACATGCTGCCGGTAGAATGGTGCCATGGTTGAGTTCGATTCCAGGCTGTTCCTTGCCAACGTCAGTCAGCGTCCCGGTGTGTATCGCATGCTGGGCGCTGACGGTGAAGTGCTGTACGTCGGCAAGGCGCGCAATCTCAGGAACCGGCTGACGAGTTATTTTGTCGGCAAGGCGCAGACGGCCAAGACCATGGCGATGGTCGCGCAGATCGCCAACGTCGAAGTGACCGTCACCGCCTCTGAAACCGAAGCGCTGCTGCTCGAATACAACCTGATCAAGCGCCACCGACCGCGCTACAACGTCGCGCTGCGCGACGACAAGAGCTTTCCGTACCTCTACATATCCACCGATCACGAGTACCCGCGCATCAGTTTCTATCGCGGCAGTCGCAGCCGGATGCCGGGCCGTTTTTTCGGACCCTACCCGAATGCACGTGCCACGCGCGAAACATTGCTGTTGCTGCAGAAGCTGTTTCTGCTGCGGCCCTGCAGCGACTCGTTCTTCTCGAATCGCTCGCGCCCGTGTCTGCAGTACCAGATCAAGCGCTGCTCAGGTCCGTGCGTCGGACTGATTGCGAAGGAAGCCTATGCCCAGGACATCGCGGACGCCATGAAGGTGCTCGAAGGCAGGGGAGCGGAGTTGCTCGACGATCTGGCACAGCGCATGGAACAGGCAGCGCAGCAGCTCGAGTTCGAACGAGCCGCGCGCCTGCGCGATCAGATCCACGGCATCAAGGCCATTCACTCGACGCAGGCGGTGACCCGCAATTCCTCGCAGGACATCGATGCAGTCGCACTGGTCTCCAGCGCGGGAGAAAACTGCGTCTCCATCGTGTTCGTGCGCGGCGGTCGCAATCTCGGCAGCAACAACTTCTTTCCGCGCGCAGGTCTCGCCGAGGCGGGCGAACTGCTGTCGGGTTTCCTCGGTCAGTACTACCTGGGCCGCGAGGCGCCTGACGAAATCCTGATCAGCGAGCCGATCGAAGATGCCGATCTGCTGGAAGCCACACTGTCGCAGCGCATGAACAGGACGGTGCGCATTCGCACCAGCGTTCGCGGCGTGCGCGCGCGCTGGCTGGATATGGCGAAGACGAACGCCGAGATCGGCCTGAAGATGCGACAGGCCACCGAAGCGACCACGGCCGAGCAGCTCGAAGGCATCGCTGCCGCACTGGCATTGCCATCGACACCGGCACGCATCGAATGCTTCGACATCAGCCACACCATGGGCGAACGCACAGTCGCATCCTGCGTGGTATTCGGTCCCACCGGTCCGCTCAAGGCCGACTATCGTCGCTTCAACATCGATGGCATCGAACCGGGCGATGACTACGGCGCGATGCGCCAGGCGCTGACGCGTCGTTATGCGCGGATCAAGAAAGGTGAAGTGCCGATGCCCGATCTGCTGCTGATCGATGGCGGACCCGGTCAGCTCACACAGGCCATCGATGTATTGCGCGAACTGGAAATCGACGGTGTGTCAGTCGTGGGCGTGGCGAAAGGTGCCGATCGGCGTCCGGGACAGGAACGTCTGTTCTTGGCGGGTCAGGACCTGCCCACTATACTTCCAGCGGACTCATCCGCCCTGCATCTCATCCAGCGAATCCGCGACGAGGCCCATCGTTTTGCCATTGCCGGTCATCGCCATCGCCGCGCCAAGGCACGCAGGGAATCCATACTCGAAACCGTCCCCGGACTCGGACCGCGCAAGCGTCGTGAGCTGCTGCGCCAGTTCGGCGGTCTGCAGGGCATTACGCGCGCCGGCATCGAAGATCTGGAGAAGGTACACGGCATCAGTCGCAAGCTGGCGGAGTCGATTTACGAGACCTTGCATGCAAGCGGGTGAAAACGTCGATGCGCTGTGGCGCCGGCGTCAGCGCCGGAATCTGTCGCCGACTATCTGTGCGACGATACTTCCCGATTGCAAAGTCGTTCCATGGGCGCAGCGCGGTGCTGTTGCGGCCCGCTGCTCACGGCCCCCGGCCCACTGTTTTTCTGCTGCATGAAATTTCCAATTGCCAATGTACTGACCTTCGCGCGGATCCTCATGATCCCTGCGGTTGCAGTGCTGTTCTATCTGCCATATCACTGGGCCAGCGCGGCCACCGGGTGGTTGTTCATCGCGGCCGCGATCACCGATTCGCTGGATGGCTATCTGGCCCGCAAGCTCGGTCAGATGAGTGCTTTGGGTGCGTTTCTCGATCCGGTCGCCGACAAACTGATGGTGGCAACGGCGCTGGTGCTGCTGGTCGGCTACGACCCGCCGATGCTGGAATTCTTCAGATTCGATCCGCACGTGCTGATCACGCTCACGGCTGCCGTGATCATCGGCAGGGAAATCACCATCTCGGCCCTGCGCGAATGGATGGCCGAACTCGGTGCGCGCGGCAAGGTAGCTGTCTCGTCGCTCGGCAAGCTCAAGACGATCTTTCAGATGACCGGTCTGTCGATGATGCTGTTTCGCGGCGACGTCTGGTTCATTCCTGCATTCGAACTTGGCGTCTATTGCCTGGTGGCGGCAGCCGCGCTGACGTTGTGGTCGATGTTCGTGTATCTGAAGTCGGCCTGGCCGGCGCTGACCGAATCGTCCGATCGCTGAACCGGCAATTTGCCGCTCATCGGCCGTCGAACTTCGGTGTGTAAACGGTGAATCTTTTGCCTTGACACTCCGTCTTCCGGCCCTAGAATATCGCCGCTTTCAACGGCCTGCGGGAATAGCTCAGTTGGTAGAGCGCAACCTTGCCAAGGTTGAGGTCGGGAGTTCGAGCCTCCTTTCCCGCTCCAGATTTTCATGAACCCCGGGTCGTCCCAAGCCCGGGGTTTTCTGCTTCTGGGGTCAGCAAAGGCGTCGTGGCGGAGTGGTTACGCAGCGGTCTGCAAAACCGCGTACGCCGGTTCAATTCCGGCCGACGCCTCCATCTACCGGTTCGGCTTTCAGTCGAACTGTCATGGCCACGGCCATTCCCTTTGATCCACGTGATTTGCGCTGAACGCGCAAAGACACACCTGATGAATCTTTCTGAATCCGGACCTGAGGGTCCTTGCATCCAGACGAGACGGTCTGGATCAGGTCGGTGCGCTGAACGCGCAAAGGCACGTGTCTGATCTTTTTTGAGCCGGGACCTCCGGGCCCCGGTTCAAAAAAGATTGGTGGCGGTGACCGGAATCGAACCGGTACGACTGTTGGTCGGCAAATTTTAAGTCTGCTGCGTCTACCAATTCCGCCACACCGCCACGGGAAAATCGGC
>DASTRD010000137.1:0-2474 GCA_035761425.1 Povalibacter sp. | reverse complement strand
CTTCGTGGCGCGCCTGGGTGTCGCGGCTGTCCTGCCGAATGGCCTGAGCCTGTTCGGCAGTGGTGAGGCATTGCTCGGGCATGACTACCTGGATCGCCACGCTGTGACGATCGGTGTGCGCAAGGAATTCTGAGCGTCCGGGTCTGCACTTGAAGCGTGCCGCGCATTGCCGCGGCGCAACGCGTGCGGCATCTCCCGTTTTTCGAAGTGCCTCAGCCGTCGTTCCCTGAAAGCACGCATTCCGTGATCCATTGCGCTGCCGGGCCCGCCCTGTGGACTGCAATCTGTGGGCATCGATCGCTCCCAGACTGCCTGAAAGTTCATATGCCTATCGAATTGCCTTCCCTGATCGCCTTCTGCGGCGGTGTCGTGCTGGCCGTCATCCTGTCCGGAAAAATCGCGTGGCGTGGCGCTCTGGTTTCCCAGCATGTGCTCAAGCACGGGCAACTCACCGAAGGCACGGTCGTGCGGGTGTGGCGTCCCCCCGTGGCCGGCAGCTTTCCGCGGGTCTATTTCGAATTTCTGCCCGTCGGTGCACAGCGATCAGTCCGCTGCTGCCATGTGGATCGACGCTCGCTCACGGGCGAAGTCTCTTCGCTGCCTGCCATCGGCGCCCGCGTCGCCGTGCGGTATTTGCCGGAAAAGCCCGCTCACGCAGTCATAGCCCGGCTGGTTTCACGCTTTACGCATTGACGACTCAACAACGCAGGAACCAATCTGCCGCAAGTCACGTTGTGTGGCTGACAAATTCCAACCGATGGGAGAGCGGCTCATGGGCATTATTGTGTGGTTGATCGTCGGCGGTGTCGTTGGCTGGCTTGCCAGCATCATCATGCGCACTGACGCCCAGCAGGGCATCCTGCTGAACGTGGTGGTGGGCATCGTCGGCGCACTGCTGGCGGGATTCATCATTTCGCCGATGCTGGGTGTCGGCACCATCAATCAGGGTCTCAGTCTGGCTACCTTCCTGGTATCACTCGGTGGGGCCGTGATTCTGCTCGCCATCGTCAATCTGTTCCGGCGAGGCTCGGTGCGCTGAGTGGTTTGAATGTGCTGCCGGCGAGGGGCCTCGCCGGCAGCTCTCACGTGAAGGACTTCACGTAGAACTCAAACAGACGCGTCCACGCGTTCAGGTATCGCCTTCGGCGATGCCATGTCCATGTCTTTCAGTCGGCTCCCATGCCGCGCAAACCGGCCAATTTTCGCTACCGGTGTCATTTTCCGACTGTGCCGCCATAAGCCCTGATGATTTCTTTATCGCCCAGTAACTTAGCGGGGGTCGGAAGCGCTGCGTAGGGCGCCGTGAAAGTTGCGGATCTCACCCCGCTTGGCCGAGAATGCGCACCCCGCGGACAGCGCCCGCTGGCCGCCAATTTCCGCCTCGGGAGATACCTCGATGATCAAGGATCGCTTGACCGTGCTGGCAGCGATGATGGAGCAGGGCGTCATTCCGGTTTTTTATGACCCGGATGTCGAAGTCTGCAAGAACGTGATCCAGGCCTGTGCCAACGGCGGCGCCAAATGCATCGAGTTCACCAATCGCGGCGACTTCGCTTCCCACGTCTTTCATGAAGTGACACGCCACTTCGCCACGGCGGATGCCTCCGTGATCATGGGCGTCGGCTCCATCGTCGATGCGCCGACCGCCGGTATCTACATCGCCAACGGCGCGAAGTTCGTGGTCGGTCCGCTGCTGAACGCGGACGTTGCGAAGGTCTGCAACCGCCGCGCCATTCCCTACAGCCCCGGCTGCGGTTCGGCCAGCGAAATCGGTTATGCGCAGGAACTTGGCTGCGAGATCGTGAAAGTGTTTCCGGGTTCGTCGGTCGGCGGCCCGGAGTTCGTCAAGAACGTCCTGGGCCCCATGCCGTGGACGCGCATCATGCCCACCGGCGGCGTCGAGCCCACCGAAGAGTCGCTGCGCAAGTGGTTCGGTGCCGGCATCGTGGCAGCCGGTATCGGCAGCAACCTGATCACCAAGGATCTGCTCAAGGCGAAGGACTACGCGGGCATCGAAAAGAAGGTCCGCGACACCGTCCAGCTGATCAGGAACATCAAGGCGGACTTGGGCCGCAAGTAAAGCTCGTTCTGCGCGAGCAGGCCGAAGTCACTGTTCACTGTCCGCCGTCCGCGTCGTCTTCTGGGGGGAATCATGGCTGAATTGAAGATCAAGTCTGCTGCCGAAACGAAATGGGACTGCGCGTCGTTCGGCGAAGTGATGCTGCGTTTCGATCCGGGCTTCGGCCGCGTGCGCAACGCGCGCAGCTTCCAGGTGTGGGAAGGCGGCGGCGAATACAACGTCGCGCGCGCCATGCGCAAGTGCTGGGGCAAGCGCGCAATGGTGGCGACAGCTCTGCCGAAGAACGATCTCGGCTGGCTCGTCGAAGACTTCATCATGCAGGGCGGCGTCGACACCTCGCACATTGTCTGGCGTGACTTCGACGGCCTCGGCAAGAACACGCGCGTCGGCCTCA
>DASTRD010000136.1:0-4100 GCA_035761425.1 Povalibacter sp. | reverse complement strand
CGGCTTCGATCGTCCAGCCGCTCATTGCACCGCTGTATCACGGCCGCAGTCCTCACGATCTGCTGAACGCGTTGCTGCGCAGTTCGGCAAGCGGACATGACACGGTGCGGGACACCTGGCGTGCGCGCATCGTCGACGACGATGCATGGCGTCGGGTTCTGCGCCAGGGTGTCATCGACGCCACTGCGTCCGCGCCGCTGGAAGTCGCGGCGCGCACTCCCCAACTACCTCCCGTCACGACGCGACCGGAGTTGCAGATCCAGTTCGTTGCGGATCAGTCGGTGCGCGACGGGCAGTTCGCCAACAACGCCTGGTTGCAGGAACTGCCGCGCTCGATGAGCAAGCTCACCTGGGACAATGCGGTGTATCTGTCGCCGCGCACTGCGGCCGTGCTGCGTGTTGCTGCGGGGGATGTGATCGAACTGCGACAGGAAGGTCGCAGCCTGCGTGCGCCCGTGTGGATATTGCCCAACCATGCCGATCATTGCCTGACGCTGCCGCTCGGCCACGGACGGACGCGCGCAGGTCCGGTCGGCGATGGTGTGGGATTCGACGCCTATCGGCTGCGCAGGAGCGGCGCGTTCTGGCATGACCGCATCGAGATTGCTCGCACCGGCGCCCGTCATGAATTCGCCACCACCCAGAACCATGCACGCATGCAGGGTCGCGACATCATTCGCTCAGCGACGCTTAAGGACTTCCGCGGCAATCCGCAGTTCGCGGTGGACAGCGAGCGCAAGCGCGTGCCGGACGTGTCGCTTTATCCCGAGCACGCGTATGACGGTTACAAGTGGGGCATGGCCATCGACCTCAATGCCTGCATAGGCTGCAATGCCTGCACGATCGCCTGCCAGGCGGAGAACAACATTCCCGTCGTCGGCAAACAGGAAGTCATCCGCGGCCGCGAGATGCACTGGATCCGCGTGGATCGGTATTTCCAGGATGACGGCGAGGCGGACGCCGCGTTCCAGCCTGTGCCGTGCATGCATTGCGAGCACGCACCCTGTGAAGAAGTGTGTCCGGTGGGTGCCACCGTACACGACTCGCAGGGGCTCAATCTTCAGGTCTACAACCGCTGCGTGGGTACGCGCTTCTGTTCGAACAACTGCCCGTACAAGGTGCGTCGCTTCAACTTTCTGCAGTACTCGAACCAATCGGACGAAAAGCTCGCGGCATTGGCGAATCCGGAAGTCACCGTCCGCGAACGCGGCGTGATGGAAAAGTGCACCTACTGCATTCAGCGGATTCAGCGTGCCCGCATCCAGGCGGAACAGCTCGGGCGACCCGTTCGCGACGGTGAAGTCGTCACCGCCTGCCAGGCCGTGTGTCCCACTCAGGCGATCAGTTTCGGCAATCTCAACGATCGAACTGCGCAGGTGAATGAGTACAAGGCATCGCCACGCAACTACGCTCTGCTGGCGGAACTGAATACGCGGCCGCGCACCACCTACCTTGCGCGCGTCACCAATCCGCGCACAGAGGAGGAATAGTGCCGGAGCAGCCCACACTGACGACGTCGGTGCCTGCTGCGGTCGCTCTGCCGCCGGGCATGACCTACGCGACGGTGGGCGACCGCATCGCCGATCTGGTGTTGCGGCGTCGCTCGCGCTGGCCGTGGTTCCTCGGCTTCACCATCGCGCTGCTGTGCATGCTGATGTTCTGCTTTGCCTGTGGCGTGCTGTTCGTCAAAGGCCCTGGCATCTGGGGCGTCAATATCCCGGTCGCCTGGGGGTTTGCCATCGGCAACTTCGTGTGGTGGATCGGCATCGGCCATGCGGGCACGTTCATTTCCGCCATATTGTTGTTGCTGCGCCAGCGCTGGCGCACTTCGATCAATCGTTTCGCCGAAGCCATGACGCTGTTCGCGGCAGGCATTGCCGGCATCTTCCCCGTGCTGCATCTGGGGCGTCCATGGTTCTTCTACTGGCTGATGCCCTATCCGGACGTGATGGAGTTGTGGCCGCAGTGGCGCAGTCCGCTGGTGTGGGACATCTTTGCCATCAGCACCTACCTGATCGTCTCGCTGCTGTTCTGGTACATCGGGCTGATTCCCGATCTCGCGACGTTGCGCGACCGGGCGAACACGCGCGGTCGACAGTTGGTCTACGGATTCTTCGCACTCGGCTGGCGCGGCGAGGCGCGTCACTGGGCCCGCCATCAGAGCGCATATCTGTTGCTCGCGGGACTGGCCACGCCGCTGGTGGTGTCGGTACACAGTGTCGTATCGCTCGACTTCGCGATCGGCAACACGCCGGGCTATCACTCCACCATCTTTCCGCCCTACTTCGTCGCCGGCGCCCTGTTCTCGGGTTTCGCCATGGTGCTCACGCTGGCCATCCCGCTGCGTCATTTCTTTCATCTGCACGATCTGATCACCGATCGGCATCTCGAGAATGCGGGCAAGGTGCTGCTGGCGACTGGCTGGCTGGTGGCCTACGGCTATCTCGCCGAGACCTTCATGGCGTACTACAGCGCCGATCCCTTCGAGATCTACATGATCGAGAACCGGATGACGGGGCCGTACGCACCGGTCTACTGGTCGTTGATCGTATGCAACGTACTGGCGCCGCAGGTGTTGTGGTGGCGTGCGGCGCGCCGCTGCGTACCGGTGCTGTTCGCGCTCAGCATCGTCGTCAATATGGGCATGTGGATGGAGCGCTTCCTCATCGTCGTATCCAGTCTGCACCGCGACTACCTGCCTTCGTCATGGGGCATGTTCTATCCCACGGCCTGGGACTGGATGCATCTCATCGGTTCCATCGGCACGTTCGCGCTGCTCTTTCTGCTGTTCATCCGCTTTCTGCCCGCGATTTCGGTCTATGAGATCCGCGAGCAGCTGCTTGAACAGCGTCAGGAGGAACGTCACGCATGAGCAGCTACGGCATGCTGGCGGAATTCCGGACCGCGGACGAACTGCTCGCGGCGGTGCGGGCTGCACGCAATGCGCAGTATCACCGGGTGGAAGCGTATACGCCGTTTCCGGTCGAAGGACTCACCGAGGCGCTCGAGGACACGCGCGATCGCATTCCGCTGCTCACACTGATCGGCGGCATCCTTGGCGGTATCGGCGGATATTTCATGCAGTGGTACTCGGCCACCGTGTCATATCCCATCAATGTCGGCGGACGTCCGCTGCATAGCTGGCCGTCGTTCATTCCCGTCACCTTCGAGTTGACCATTCTCGGTGCGACATTGTTTGCCGTCGTCGGCATGTTGCTGCTCAACGGGCTGCCGCGTCTGTATCACCCGCTGTTCAACGTGCCGCGGTTCGAACAGGCGACGCGCGATCACTTCTTCCTGTGCGTGCTCAGTCGAGATCCGAACTATGACGCCGCAGCAGTGCACGAACTGCTGACGTCGCTGCAGCCGCTGCACGTGACCGAGGTCCCGGAATGAATCGCGCGGCCTGGTTGCTGTTGCTGCTGCTGCCTGCACTGGGAGGGTGCGAGAAGCATATGCAGGGCATGTACGACCAGTCGCGCTACAAGCCACTCGATGAGAGCTCGGTGTTCGAGGATGGCGGTGCATCGCGGGCGCCAGTGCCAGATACACAGGTGTACTCGGAGGGCGACTTCGCAGGCACATCGTCGGGTCGCATCGGCGTCGACGTAGTACAACGCAGGGATCGCGACGTACATGCACAGTCGAATCCATACCCGGTGACACCAGCCTTGCTGCGGCGTGGTCAGCAGCGTTTTGAAATCTACTGCACACCCTGTCACAGCTCGTTGGGCGATGGCGACGGGCTGGTCGTCCGCAAGGGATTTCCCGCGCCGCCCTCCTTCCATATCGAGCGACTGCGCACGGTCAGCGACCGTCACATCTTCGACGTGATCACGCAGGGCTACGGGGTGATGTATCCGTACGGCGCGCGTGTGCAGCCAGCGGATCGCTGGGCGATCGTTGCCTACATTCGCGCTCTGCAGCTCAGCCAGCATGTCGAAGCGGCACGGCTGACTGCTTCCGATACCTCGCATCTGGAGCAAACGCAGTGAATCGCCGCGCGACAGTATTCATTGTGCTGTGCATCGGCGCCGTAACGCTTGCCGCCGTGCTCGACCTGCGCCATCTGCTCACTTCCTATCTCGTGGCCTTTCTGT
>DASTRD010000135.1:0-9226 GCA_035761425.1 Povalibacter sp. | reverse complement strand
CCACGCGCTCTGGGTCTACGCAGCGTTGCTGCTGGGGACGACGCTGTGGGCATTCAGCGAAGCAGGCATGAATGCATGGCGACTCATGCCGCGCCTGTTGTTGCCGATACTGCTCGGCATCTGGCTGTGTACGCCCTGGGTACGGCGCAAACTCGATGAGACACTGCGCAGCGCACTCGCCACTCGTGCGCTCGCTGTCAGCGTCGCCATCTCTGCGATCGTATGGCTCGCCAGCTTTGCATTCCTGCCGGGATTGCAGTCAGCGAATACACCTCGTGCATTGAGCGCACCGCCGGCACAGGCAGGCACTTCCGATGACTGGAAGTACTACGGTCGCACGCCTGCCGGCGATCGATACTCGCCGCTCGCTCAGATCACGCCACAGAATGTGCAACGACTGCAACGTGTCTGGACCTTCCGCACCGGCGATATGCCGAGCGATGCGGAAACCCGCAATGGGCGCGAATTCAATTTCGAGAACACGCCGATCAAGGTCGGCAACTCGCTGTATCTGTGCACGCCGCATCGCTGGATCTACGCCATCGATGCCACCACGGGAGAACAGCGCTGGAAATTCAAGCCTGAGACGAATACCTCTGCCAACGCGTACTTCGCGTGTCGCGGCGTCTCGTATTACGAGAAGGCGACCGATGCGACGTGCCCGCGCCGCATCATTTCAACGACGGCCGATGCGCGCCTGTTTGCGTTGAATGCCGACACAGGTCAGCTGTGCCCGCAATTCGGTGTTCAGGGCTACGTGTCGCTGCGCGAGCACATGGGTCCGGTGCCACCCGGCTTTCACTTCATCACATCGCCGCCGCTGGTGATCGACGACCGTATCGTGCTGGGCGGCTGGGTTTACGACAACCAGACCGTCTGGGAACCCTCCGGTGTCGTGCGCGCCTTCGACGCGACCAGCGGTGCATTGGCCTGGGCCTGGGATCTGGGCAAAGGCAATCCCACTGCGCCGCTGGGGGCTGACGACATCTACACGCGTGGTACACCCAATGGCTGGGGTGCGTACACCGCAGATCCGCAGCTGGGGCTGATTTACGTGCCGCTCGGCAATGCCACGCCCGACTACTGGGGCGGTGAGCGACGGCCATTCGACGACGAGTACTCCTCGGCGCTGGTGGCACTGGATGTCAGAAGCGGCGAGGAACGCTGGCATTTCCAGACAGTGCATCACGATCTGTGGGATTTCGATCTGCCCGTCGGGCCGGCGCTGGTCGATGTGCAGACGTCGGAAGGTGTGGTACCGGCGCTGGTACAGAGCACGAAGCTCGGCGATCTGTTCATGCTCGATCGACGCACCGGACAGCCGATCGCAGCAGTCGAGGAACAATCGGTACCGACCGAAACAGCACCGGGCGACCATGTTTCGCGCACGCAGCCTCGCTCGGTCGGCATGCCGACGCTTGCACCGCCCCGACTGACCGAGTCGGACGCGTGGGGTGCAACACCACTGGATCAATTGTGGTGCCGCATTCAATTTCGCCAGAGCAAATACGACGGTCCGTTCCTGCCGCCATCGCAGCAGGGCAACATCGCCTACCCGGCCTTCGACGGTGTGGTCGACTGGTATGGCGTGACCATCGACCCGGTCAATCGGCTGCTGATTGCCAACAGCAGCTACATTCCGTTTCGCAATCAGCTGATCCCTCAGGCCGACGCCATCGAGAAAGATTACATAGAGCCCTGGAGCGGCTGGTCGAGCGGTCAGACGCCACCTAAACCCAAGGCCTTCGAATACGCCCCGCAATACGGCACACCGTTCGCGGCACACGTGAAACCGTGGCTCAATTTCCTGCAGGTCCCATGCAATTCACCGCCATGGGGAATGCTCACGGCCATCGATCTGGATAGTCGCCAGATCCGCTGGCAGCGACCGCTCGGTACGACACGAGATACCGGTCCGCTCGGCGTGCATTTCAATCTGCCGCTGCACACCGGCATCTTCAACATCGGCGGCAACATCGTGACCGCAGGCGGCACGATCTTCATCGCGGCGACGGCGGATCAGTATCTGCGGGCGTTCGACGAAGCGAGCGGTAAAAAGCTTTGGGAGAGTCGGCTGCCCGCCGGTGGCCAGGCGACGCCGATGACTTACCTGGGCGAAGACGGCCGGCAGTACATCGTGATTGCCGCGGGTGGTCATGGTGGGTTGCGCACGCGCGCCGGTGATTACGTGGTGGCATACGCCCTGCCCTCCGATACCGGGCGCACCAATGCAACCACGACGCCCTCCGGTTCAGCTCATCAAGGCATGTACGCAGCGAACGGCACCAGTCACTGAACGCCGCCTGTGAGCATCTCACCGTAGTCCGCGCGCAATTTCTGTTTGTCTATCTTGCCCGTGAGCGCCAGAGGCATGGCCTTCACGCGCACGATCGCGTCGGGCAGCCACCACTTCACCACTCGCGGACGCAACGCTTCGAGCAGAGCCTCATCGCTGAGTTGGTGGCCGTCACGCAGTTCGACGATGAGAATCGGACGCTCACCCCATTTCGCATGAGCGCGACCGACTACGGCCACCAGCGCCACTTCGGGCAGCGCGCCGATGATGGATTCGATCTCCACCGGGTTGATCCATTCGCCGCCCGACTTGATGAGATCTTTCGCGCGGCCCGTGATGCTGAGATTGCCGGCGTCATCGATGACGGCGAGATCGCCGGTATCGAACCAGCCTTGCGCATCGACGGCAGGGCCTGTCTCACCGAAGTAGCGCTGCACGACACTCGCGCCGCGTACACGCAATCTCCCTTCGACTCCGCGCTGCACGGGCAACGCCATGCCTTGCGCATCAGTGAGCTGCAGATCGACGCCGATCGGCGGACGTCCTGACCACGCCGCTTTGCGTACCGGCGTCGAGACCGGCATGGTCGTGCCCAACGGCGAGAGTTCCGTCATGCCCCAGCTCGTCTGCACGATCACGCCGAGCCGCTGCTCGAGTCGGTCCATCAAGGCCTGCGGCACGGCCGATCCGCCGATCATGATCCGCTGCAAGGTCGGCACGTCCCCACCTGTGCGATCCAGATGATCGGCCAGCTGCAGCCACACGGTGGCGACGCCGGCAGCCACCGTCACCTTTTCACTATTAACAAGAGTGTCGAGGCTGGGCCCGTCCTGATGCCGGCCCGGCAATACCAGTTTTGCGCCGACTGCCGGCGCTGCATACGGAAATCCCCAGCCATTCGCATGGAACATCGGTACTGCCATGAGCAGACAGTCGCGCGCGGTCAGCGCGCTCGCATCCGCCTGCAGCTGATGAACGGTATGCAGATAGTTGGATCGATGCGTGTACGTGACACCCTTCGGTGCGCCGGTGGTGCCGGATGTGAAACACAGTCCCGCCGGCGTGTTCTCGTCGAATTCGCCCCATGCCACCGGCTCGCCATGATGTTCGAGCAGCGTCTCGTAATGCCATACATGAACTTCGGCGATGCGCGGCAGCGCGTCCATCGCGCCCGGTTCATCGAGCACGATCAGATGGCGAACGCCGGGGCATATTCTCAGCAGCTCACCGGCAAGCGGCGCGAGATCGGGACTGATGGCGAGGGCGCGATTGCCTGCCAGTTGCATCATCGAAGCCAGATGAGCAGCCGACAAGCGCGGATTGAGCGTGTGACAGACGATGCCCACGCCCATCGCGCCATACCAGCATTCCATGTGGGCCTGACTGTTCCAGGCCAGTACGCCGAGACGATCGCCGTGAGCCAGACCGAGGAAACGCAATGCGCCGGACAGCCGCCGGCTGCGCTCGCAGAGCGCGGCGTAGTCGATACGTGTCGTGAGTCCAGCGCCGCCGGTGACAACCTGCGTAGTGCCATGCCACTTCGCCGCGTGCTCGATGAAGCGATTCAGCGTCAGCGCATAAGGCTGCATGGCGCCTGCCATCGACGCGCCCGTCATGGCGCCCCGTCGCTGCGCGGGACGATCAGCGCCTGGCGGCCTTGGCGCTGGCGCAGATGGCGCGGAATCCGGCCGCCATGAACGTTGCCATGTGTTTGCGGATCGATGCGAAATCCGACGAGGAGCACAAGCCGTGCGACAGTTCGTCCAGACGTCCGGTGCGCGCCATGTTGTGAGTCATGGCACCGGAGAGGAAGTGATAGCCCCAGAAAATGGTTGCCTCGTCGCAATCCGGCATGGCTTTCTTGAGCAGATCGAGCAGCGCGAGCACGACCGGATTGAAGTACCGCGTCATTTTCTCCGCGCCCCAGCCGGCGGCACTGTTGGCCTGTGCAGCGATCTTGCCGAACGCCACCCACTGTTCCGGATCTTCCAGCTGCGAGTTCAGATCCGTGTCGATCCAGGCATGCAGTGCGCCTTCCACGGTGACGTTGTCGCCGGCCTCCTCGGCATAGCGGCGCATCGCGGCGAGCCGGTTCTGTGTGGACTGCGGTGCACGACGCGCCCAGACCGCTTCGTAAATGCTTTCCTTGCCCTTGAAATGATAGTGGATCAGCGTCGAACTCACGCCGACGCGGGCCGCCACGTCCTTCAGGGTGACGCCGTGATAACCGAACTCGGCAAAGAGCTGCTCGGCCGCATCGAGAATGCGTGCAATGGACGCCTCCCTGACACGGGCCTTGTGGTTCGGAACACGTTTGCGCTTGGTTGTGCGCGAAGTGCGCGACGTTGCTGAAGAAGTCGTACTCATGGCGCTCAGGCTGCCGGGGCGCGACACGCCCGTCAACGGGTACGTTGGCTGCGCTCATGTACCCGGGCATCGCGATCTTTCGATCGACATGCGCAACGGCGGCCATGGGCACCGCCGCCGCGCAGGCCGAGGGGGAACACGATACCGGCACTGTCAGCACAGACGCGCGCAACGCCCTGCTCAGAACTGATAGCCGAAGCGGATGCCATACGTTCGCGGACGCAGGATGGCATAGCGGCTGTCGATGAACGCTTCGGGATGGATGTAGACGACGGCGTCGCTATTGGTGAGATTCTCCACATAGAGGGTTGTCGTAGTCTTGCCGATGCCGAAACCGGTCTGCAGGTTGATGTTCGTGTAGTCGTCGGTGTAGCCATACAGCGGGCTGCGCGTGCCCTTGCCCGGTGAGTTGGGAAAACCGTTCGGAAACGAACCGACGTGCTGGATCTGGAAACTGGTGAAACCGCTGACGGTCGGACCGTAGCGATAGCTGTACCGGCCGAAGAGCGATCCCTGCAGATGCGGCGAGGCCAGTCGCGAGCCATCTTCCGCTCCGGAAATGATGGCCTCCTGATCGGAGAGCTGCGTCACCTTGGCATCGTTCCATGAACCGTTGAGTCCCAACAGCAGACCCGGCAGCGGCGTCACGGTGATTTCCGCTTCCACGCCTTTGCTGACCGAACCACCCACGTTGGTCGAGAACTGCACCGAATCCGACGGCCGGTTGGCCTGGACCTGCATGTTGCTCCAGTCGATGTAGTACACAGCCAGGTTCGCGGTCGCCCTGCCGTCGAGCCACAACGCCTTCAGGCCGATCTCGTAATTGGTCAGATCGTCGGAACTCGCGCCGGGTGGAATGACCAGATCGGTGGGATCCACCGTGCTGACGTTGCCGGCGCGGGCGTTGTAGACCGGCGTGCGATAACCGGTCGACACCGTGACGTATGTCATGAGGTCGCGTGAAGGCTCGTACGACAGACTCGCCTTCCACGACGTTCGCTCTGCCGAGGGATACTCGGTGTGAGTTGCTGCATTCGGCACCAGCGGCAAGGGACCTGGGATGCCCAGCAATGCACGCGTGAAGTAGGCCGAGTTGTAGCCCGCATCCGTGTCGAGCGTGCCGCCGTACTTGCCGTAGCGCAGTCCGCCCGTCAGCGAAAGTTTCTGGGTGATATGCCAGGACAGTTCGCCGAAGCCGGCCAGTTCGTAGGTCCTGGTCTCGCTGCCAAAGCTGTAAAACGTGGCATCGGCCGGCAGTCCCGTGATGCCGCGTGCCGCCAGGAATTCCGGGCTCGATGTCTGCCTGCCGGTGAGATCGGAGTCGCGGTGCAGATAGAAGCCGCCGACCACCCAGTCGAAGTGTTCGCCGGGCGCCGAGACGAGTCGCAGTTCCTGCACGAAGGTTTCCGCATCGATGCCGTCGCGCAGATAGAACGGTATCGCGCCGCCGAACGTACCCGCCAGATCGACGTCGAAGCGGCCTTCGGCAGTCGAGTAGGTCGACGAACTGGTCAGGTCCGCGCCGTCGAAGTGGTAGTCGAGCGTGGCGTTGTAGATGCGGGTCTTCGAAGTGTACAGATCGGGCGTGCTCGAATTGCGCTTGCGCTCGCCCAGAGCCGGGTTCGTGAGAGACGCATCCTGCGGCTCGCTGTCCTCATAGGAAGCCAGCAGTCTGGCGCTGAAGCGCCCGTTCGGTTGCCACAGCAGCACTGCGCGACCGCCGGAATCCTTCAGCCGATTGGAGTTCTTCACGCCCGTGCCGATGTTGTCGATGTAACCCTCTTCATCGCGATGAAAGCCGACCACACGCAGTGCCAGCGAGTCGCTGACCAGCGGCACGTTGATCATTGCGTTGTAGCGCTGGCGCACGCCGCCGCCGTCGGGCGTGTAACCGCCGTCCATCAGTGCAGACGCATCGAATCCCGACAGGTCGGGTTTGTTGGTGAGAATACGCAGCGCGCCGGACAGCGAGCCCGAGCCGAACAGTGTGCCCTGCGGACCGCGCAGGAATTCGACGCGTTCAATGTCGTAGAGATTCGGATTGAGGGTGACCGTGTTGCCGATGGTGCTGAGCGGCAGGTCATCGAGATACGTCGTCGTCGTGGTCTGCAGCCCTGCGCCCCAGCCGTTGGTCGAAATGCCGCGAGCGGTCAGACGCGAGTTGTTGTCGCTCGCCACGTTGAGCACCGCGCCCGGCGTTTCGCGCGCGATCCCTTCGAAACCGACGATGCCCTTCTGAGTCAGCTCTTCCTGCGACAGCACACTCACACTTAACGGCACGTCCTGCAGACGTTCACTGCGACGCGTGGCGGTGACGACCACTTCTTCGAGCTGCGTGGACTGCGCGTCGCGTGCAGCGGGTGCATTCGCTGCGCCGACCTGGCCGGCTGCAGCTGCGGCAGCCATCAGCGTCATGGTGTAACTCAGACGGTTCATAGGACCCCCTCGTTGTGCTGCCGCGTCTCGTGACGCTGTGTCGTTGGGACGGGACCAAGGCCCCGTCGCGGGCAGAGTTAACACTGACTTACTAGTAAGTCAATATTAAGAAAGGCACCATAGAGCCTGGGCAGCGGGGTCGAATGCTTCTCGACTTACGTTGCACTTGAGACTGCAAGTCAATGACTTTCAAGGAGACGCTCGAATGAAAATCGCTGCGAGCCCGATTGCCATCCCGGTCACGACCCATGCCCGCAATGACCTCGTCGGCACGCCGCGGGCGCAGATTTGCGTCCTCATTTGCGCTGGCGAGTGCGCCCGTCAGAGCGAGGTGGCGTGATGTCATCTCTGCTGCTTTCACGGCGTGACATCGACTTCGTGCTGTTCGACTGGCTCGAGGTCACGCGCCTCACGACACGCCAACCGTTTGCCGATCATTCACGCGAGACTTTCGATGCGGCGCTCGACACGTATGCGCAGATTGCTGCCGCCGAGTTCGCGCCTCACAACCGCAAAGTGGATCGCGACCCGCCGCGCCTGGTCGGTGAGACTGTGGAGTGCGCACCCGAACAACGGCGCGCCTTGCAGGCATTCGCGGATGCAGGACTGCTCGCGGCATGTCAGGACGAATCGTTCGGTGGCATGAATCTGCCGTACGCCGTCGAACGCGCGGGGCTCGCGTTTGTGCTGGCGGCCTGCCCTGCGACCGCGGCTTACGCATTTCTGACCATGGCGAATGCGGGTCTGCTGCTGAGCTATGGCACTGCGGCGCAGATCCGGCACTTCGTACGACCCATGCTGGAGGGACGCTGGACCGGCACCATGTGCCTGTCGGAACCGCAGGCGGGTTCATCGCTCGCCGACATCACCACGCGTGCCGAACGCCAGCCTGACGGCACGTATCGTCTGACCGGCAACAAGATGTGGATCTCCGGAGGCGATCACGATCTCGCCGACAACATCGTGCACCTCGTGCTTGCCAAGGTGCCGGATGAGCGCGGCACGTTGCGTCCCGGCGTGGCAGGCATCTCGCTGTTCGTGGTGCCGAAGTTCACCGTCGCGGTCGATGGCGCAGCGATCGAGCGCAACGATGTGGTCGTTGCGGGGTTGAATCACAAGATGGGTTATCGCGGAACCTCGAACTGCCTGCTCAATTTCGGCGAGGGACGTCATCGCCCCGGCGGTCGTGCCGGCGCAATCGGCGAACTTGTCGGAGAGGAAGGCCGCGGCCTCGCAGCCATGTTCCGGATGATGAACGAGGCCCGTATCACCGTCGGTCTGGGCGCCGCTGCCATTGGCTATACCGGCTACCTGCATTCGCTCGACTATGCGCGCAACCGCCGTCAGGGCCGCCTGCCTTCGCAGCGCGACCCCGCGCTGGCTGCGGTGCGTCTCATCGAACACGCCGACGTGCGTCGCATGTTGCTGGCCCAGAAGGCATACGTCGAAGGCGCTGTGGCGCTGGTGTTGTTCTGCGCCATGCTGGTCGATGAAACCCGCACCGCATCCACCGAGCAGGCGCAGGAAGCTCATCGACTGCTCGAACTGCTCACACCCGTGGCCAAGAGCTGGCCATCGAAATGGGGTCTGGCCGCCAACGACCTGGCCATCCAGATCCACGGCGGCTACGGCTATACCCGGGACTACAACGTCGAACAGTTCTATCGCGACAATCGCCTGAACCCGATCCACGAGGGTACCGTCGGCATCCAGGCCGTGGACCTGCTCGGCCGCAAGGTCGCAAGCATCGGGCTTGCGGAACTCGCGAGGCGAATCGATGACACGCTCGAACGAGCCGGCACGATCGCAGAGCTGGCCGGACACGCAGCAGGATTGCGCGATGCCTGGTCACGCGTGGTCCAGGTGACGAATCGTCTGCTGGACATCACGGACCCGACCCTGCGACTTGCCAACGCCACCTGCTATCTCGATGCGTTCGGTCACGTCGTTGTCGCGTGGTTGTGGCTCGACATGGCCATCGTGGCGCTACGTGCAGTCAACGGTCCGGATGCGGCATTCCATCGCGGCAAACTTGCCGCGTGCCGCTACTTTCATTGCTGGGAACTGCCACGCGTGACGCGATGGTTGTCAGTGCTGGACCCCGTGGAGCGCAGTGCACTCGATGTC
>DASTRD010000134.1:0-12517 GCA_035761425.1 Povalibacter sp. | reverse complement strand
TGGGCGTGGCTTCGATTCCCGTGTCGCCTTTCTACCGGGTGCCGCCGCAGCTGCCCGTTGTGCGCTTCTGTTTCGCCAAAAAGGATGCGACTCTTGAGGAAGCGGCCGCCCGATTGCGGCGGATATGAAGGTTCGCCGCAGCAGACTCCGATCCCATGAAATCCGAACTCAACGTCACTCTGGTACAGACTGAGCTGGCCTGGCACGACCCCGCAGCAAATCGTGCGCGCTTCGATCGTCTGACTGCTGCGCTCGCTGGGCAAACCGATATCGTCGTGTTGCCAGAGATGTTCACGACGGGCTTCACGATGGCATCGCACGAGGTGGCCGAACCCGTCGATGGGCCGAGCACGAAGTGGATGCGGGAGCTGGCGGGTCGCCTCGGTGCGGTCGTCACCGGAAGTCTGGTGACCCGCGATGGCGATGCCTGTTTCAATCGCCTGATCTGGATGCGGCCGGATGGCAGCCATGCGCTGTACGACAAGCGCCACCTGTTCAGGATGGCGAACGAGCACGAGCATTACGCTTCAGGCGGTCGTCGGATCATTGCGGAGGTGCACGGCTGGCGCGTATGTCCGCTGGTCTGTTACGACCTGAGATTTCCGGTGTGGAGTCGCAACCGCATCGGCACCGGTGAAGGATATGACGTATTGATTTACACGGCGAACTGGCCCGCGCCGCGTGGCAATGCCTGGCGCACCCTGCTGCGTGCGCGTGCCATCGAGAATCAAAGTTATTGCTGCGGCGTCAATCGCATCGGTACGGACGGAGTGGGCGCTGTCTACGCCGGTGACAGCGCAGTGATTGATTACCTGGGCCAGTCTCTGTGTGAGGATCTGGCCGGTGAACAGGTTCGCACTGTCACTCTGCGGGCCGAACCTCTGGCCGCGTTCCGGCGCAAATTTCCGGCGTATCTCGACGCTGACGCATTCGAGATCAGTGGCCCTGCCGGCTGAAATGCACTGAAGAAGTCACGCGCGACGACGGCGGCGAGAGAACAGTCCCACCGCCAGCAGGCCCGCACCCATCAATCCCACCGAACCGGGTTCCGGCACACCCACTGGTTTGATGCCGCTCACGAAGGCGACGAAGTCGTTGAAATCGTGATCGGCGAGATTGTCACTGCGATCTTCCCAGCCGAACAGATAAGTGTCGGGCCCCCAGGTGGAAAGACTGCTGCCCTGACGGATCGTGTTGCCCTTGCCCTGGAAAGCAACCATGTGATCGGTCTGATCGCTGTTCTGGACGAGATCGGAAAACCAGATACCGTTCGGGGTTTCCAGATACAACCCGAACGTCGCGCTCGCGAAGGTCAGGCCCGAGTCCACGGAATTGCGGTACACGCGGCCGTCGGCATCGATGCTGAAGCTGCTGACAGCACCGGCGCTGTCGGCGCCGCCGAACAATTCGAAGCGGTTCGACGTGTCAGTGAGATCGTACAGACCGAAACGATTGCGGCCGGCGTCACCGGCCAGCTCGATCACGATTCTGCTCGTGGCCTTGTCAACACCCGACGCCATCTGAAACGCGGTGTCGCCAATCATCTGGTCAAGCCCCACATTCACACTCGATGCGCCGCCCTGGCTGATTCCATCGACGATCTGCTGCAGATTCTTTTCGGGACCGGTCAGGCTGATCGGCGTTGCCTGCGCGGCAGCGGCGGCGAGTGTCAGCACGGCTGAGAGGGCGGCGAGCGCTTTGGGCATGTCGAATTCCTCGAGACCAATCTTCGGACGGACGTGGAGTTGCAATCCGCGATCCGCTGCCAATACGTCCGGTCTGCAGCGTTCGTTCCACGTCTTGCACGAAATGTGTCGCTACGTGACTACGTTGGATGTCTGTGTCAGAAGAATGCTGAAATCGCTGTAAATCATCCCGACGAATTCCCCATGTCCCGGAACGATCGCGGCGCGCAGGCGCTTAGCGGTATTCATCTCCACGCGAGGACCTCATGAACCTTCACCGTGCCACACGCTGGTGTGCCATGGCGCTGGCTGCGCTGTTGCCACTGGGCATTTCGGCGCAGCACGCGCCCAACGATCCGCCGCTGCTGGCCGTCAAGGTCGATGGCAACAGTCCGGAAACGTTTCTCCGCAACTTCCATGAGTTCGAAAGCTGGCTGGGGCGGCCCGTCGATGCCGTGCTCGCCTACACCGGCATCGCCGGCTGGAAAGACTATGAAGGCTCGGTGGATTGGGGCATGGGCATCTGGCGCCAGGTCGATCGGCAGGTGCTGTGGTCCATCCCGTTGATTCCTGCAACCACGGATGGAAAGAAAAAGGCGACGCTGAAGGAAGCGGGCGAGGGCAAGTACAACGCGCACTATCGGGCCGTAGCGGAGAAACTGGCGAAGTATCGGCCGCAGGATCCGGTGATCTACGTGCGCACCGGCTGGGAATTCAATGGCGGCTGGTTTGCCTGGACGGTCCATGGCGGCAAGGGCGACGATTTCATCGCAGCGTTCCGTCAGTTCGTGACGACGTTCCGCTCGGTGTCGCCGCGTTTTCGTTTCGACTGGTGTCCGGCGTGGGGCGATCAGATCTGGGAAAAGGGCAAGCCGCGTTCACTCGCCGATTTCTATCCCGGCGATGACTACGTCGACGTGATCGGGCTCGATGTCTACGACGAGGTGAAGTACACCAAGATCGCCGATCCGAAGAAGCGCTGGAAATTCGCGCTCACCCGCGGTCACGGTCTCAACTGGCATCGTCGCTTTGCGCAACAGCACGGCAAGCCCATGGCATATCCGGAGTGGGGCGTGGGGGATGCCGGCGACGATCCGTATTTCGTCGAGAAGATGCACGAGTGGATCCGCGACAACGACGTCGTGTACCACGTGTACTGGAATTCGAATTCAGGCTATCCGGGCAAGCTGTCTACCGGGAAGTTTCCCCAGGCGGGCGCCAGGTACCGCGAGCTGTTCGGGCAGCCGCGCCACTGACGTTCCGGAAGGAAATGGCTGCAGGAAAGCGCAAAGGGCAAGGTCGAGCGCTTTGCATGCCTGCCTGTTGCAGCCATTCCTTCCGATGAGTTCTCTGCCGGCGTACTGCGTCACCCGGATGGTGCGATGCATGTCACTCGGGCTTGTCCTGCTTGTGCCAGTCAGGATGCGATCCGGGCGGCGGGCCAAACGGGCCGGGGCCCTCGTGCAGCGCTTCGAACTTCTTCATCTGCGTATCGCTCAGGATCGGGCGCAGTTTCTCGACCATCTCCTTGTGCATCTTCTCGCGCGCCGCGTGCATTTCTTCGCGCGACGGACGGGTCTGCGATTCCTTGGCCTTCTGCCACCGTTCCTTGCGCTCCTGAGCCTGCTCATCGAAGACCTGCTTCACAGCCGCCTTCTGACCCTCGTCGAGGTCGAGCAGGATCGCGAGCCGATCGAGCCGCGCCGCACTGTCGGGTGCCGGCCCGGGTGGGTTGGCGAGTGCGGTGCCTGCGATGAGCAGCAGTGCTGCTGCAAAGGTCGTACGAGTTTTCATGAGATCTCCTCAAGAGTGAGTGATGCCGCGGCTTGCAATGTAGCGTCGCCGATGAACCCGCACGTTATGAATGGTTACCAACTGTAAGGGGTCAGAGGAACCGTTTTGCGATACCCAAAAAAAGGAAAATACGCAGCACATCGGGACGAGGCGCCGCGCGAAGCTGAATTCTTCGCCTTCTTTTCTGCTTTGTCTTGCGGCAATCCGTCTTCGCGGCTGCTGCCGTATCAGTCCGTATCACTGCCGCCGCGCGGCAATGTGACGGTGGCTTCCAGTCCGCCCTCGGCTCGATTGCGCAACTGCACCGACCCGCCGTGCGCCTGTGCGATGTCGCGCGCGATGCTGAGGCCGAGACCGGTGCCGCCGGTATCGCGATTGCGCGATGACTCGACCCGATAGAACGGTTCGAAAACCCGCTCCAGTTCTGCCTGCGGAATACCGGGGCCATCGTCGCGAATCGTGATGACGAGATCGGCGCCGTCGGTCACGTGGGCGACGGCGTTGGAGCCGTATTTCAACGCATTGTGCAGCAGGTTCGACAGCAACCGTTTCAGGCCCTGCGATTTGCCGAGAATGGGGCCGTTGGAATGGCCTTCGATGGCGAATGTCAGGCCCATCTCGGCGAATTCCTGCTGAATCTCTCCGAGCAGATCATCGACGATGACACGCGTGGTCGGCTCTTCATCGTTGAGCGTCTTGAACATGTTCAGGGCGCCGCTGACCATGCGGTTCATCTCATCGAGATCGGCGATGAAGCGTGCCTGCGTCTGCGGATCGTCGATGGTTTCCGCGCGCAGCCGCAACCGCGTCAGCGGCGTGCGCAGATCGTGCGACATGGCCGCAACCACGCGCGTACGACTGTCCAGATAACGGTGCAGACGTTCCTGCATGGTATTGAAGGCTCGCGTCGCATCGCGCAACTCGCGGGCGCCGGTTTCCGGCAGGGGTGGATGCGCTTCGCCGCGGCCGATGGCATCGGCGGCCTGCGCCAGATCCGACAGTGGCCGTGTCACGCTGCGTGTCATCACATAGAGCACCAGCGCGAGGACCAGCGTCAGCAAACCCAGATTGATGAAAATCTGGCTCGGCAACGGCGGGCCCGGCTGCGGCGCGAGCGTGCGGAAGACAGCAGTATCGCCATCGGGAAATCTTATCGTCGCGTCGAGCCAGCTCTCCGGGGAGCGGAAGTTCGGTGCAGGCAATCCTTCGGGCGGGCGTATGTCGCGTCGCATGGTGCCCGAGACCGGAATGACCTCCGTCCAGCGTGCGCGTGCGTGCGTGACAGTGACCTTGTATGCAGGACCGAGCTGCTTGCTGATGCGTTCGGCAAAGGCACGCTCGAGCCGTTCGAGATCCTTGCGCGGTCGTTTGCGCGGCGGCGGCCGCACGTCTTCGACAAGGCGACGCTGCGTGCGGAAGTCGTCAATCTGCACCTGGCGTGCGACCGGATCGAGCCTTGCAAGTTCGGCGCTGGCATTGGCAATGTTGTCGGCGGCGCTCCAGGTCCCGCTGCTCCACAACGCCAGGTCGCGCCGCTCGTGCACGATCAGCAGGATGATGATCAGCAGCGCCAGACCAATGACGGCAACCATGCCGGTGAGCAGACGCGCAAACAGTGACTGAGGCAGGGTCATGGTGTGGTGTTGCGAAGTGCTCGATGACTAGCCGGACTGGGTGGTTTCCTGTTCGACTTCCACGCCGATCAGGTAACCCTCGCCATAGATGGTCTTGATGATCTGCGGCGAGCGCCCGCCGTCGCCGAGTGCCTGACGCAATCGGCTGATGCGCACATCGATGCTGCGATCGAACGGATCGATGTCGCGCCCGCGAGTGAGCTCGGCGAGCTGTACACGACTCAGCACACGATGCGGGTGGGCGAGCAGCACGCTCAGCAGCCGGAATTCGGCGCCCGTGAGCGGTACCGTGTTGCCGTTTTCGTGCGTGAGCGTGCGCGATGTGACATCCAGCCGCCAGCCGGCGAAGCGATAGGCCCGCACCTCATGCGGCAAGGGATCGCGCGGTGCATGCGCGGCACGACGCAGGACGGCGCGGATACGCACCAGCAGTTCGCGTGGGTTGAAAGGCTTGGGCAGGTAGTCGTCGGCACCCACTTCCAGGCCGACGATGCGATCGATGTCTTCGCCCAGCGCCGTCAGCATGATGATGGGGACCTGCGAACGCGCACGGATCTCGCGGCACAGCGTGAGTCCGTCATCGCCGGGCAGCATCAGATCGAGCACGATCAGGTCGATGTGGGTGTGTTCGAGCGTCCGCCGCAGGCCCTTGCCATCCGGTACAGCCGTGGTGCGGAACCCGTTCTTTTCCAGGTATTCGCACAGCAGATTGCGGATCTCGCGGTCATCGTCGACCACGAGAATATGGGGTCGCTCGGTCATGCCACCTTTATATCATCAGGTGCCGACCGGCAGTTTTCGCGGACTGCCGCGATTTGTAAGCAACTGTTGCGTCCGCGGACCTACTTTCTCCGGAAAGCCTCGTTCAGCAGAGCTCCCGGGAATGCATCGCCCGCATCGCCGCTGGCCGCATATCTGTAGAGCGCCGCCGAATAGACACCCTGCAGTGCCGACTGAACCAGCGCCAGTGCCATGAGGGCAATGACGGTCACTGCCAGTGCAGCCACGATGAGAGCAGCGTTGCCGGTGTTGGCCACCAGGAACACCAGTGTCATGCCGACCATCGCGACCACGAGGTAGCACAGGAAGAACACCAGGCCCATGCCGCCATTGCCGATGACGTTTTCGCCCCAGGTCTTCTTCAACATCGAGGCGCTTTCCTTCACTGCTTCGAGCGGACCGATTTCGCGCGAAACCAGCAACGGAACCGTCAGGAACGTTGCCACCGTGAATGCCACACCAAGCAGACCCGCGATCCAGCGGCCGATGAAACCGGCACGTTCCTCGATGACGCGCAGGATCAGGCCCACCGTCGCGGCGATGGCTGCATAGCCGAAGATCTGGATCACCCGTCCGCGCGCGATGCGCAGCCCGTCGCCCACCGTCGGATCGCCGCCGTCGAGCCGGATCATCGCGGCGCCCACCAGCGCGGCATTGAAAAAGAAGATGACGAAATACTGGCTGAGATAGAACAGAAACAGGGTCAGCCACAGCATGCCCTGCGACGAGTGTTCGGCCATTCGTTCCATCGAACCGGTCACGAGAAGGGGCACGATGAAGCTCGCCGAGACGAGCAGAACTGCAATGGCCGAGAAGAAGGGAAACAGCAGCAATTCCTTGTCCTGGCGCAGTACGGCGCCGCTGGCCCGGATCAGTGCCAGGCTGCGGGAAAATCGCTCGAGCATGGGGCCTCCCGTTTGTTGTTATGTCTGTCGGCCCGCCGATCTTACGACAGCGCTGCGCGCGGTGCGCAAGCGCCGACGCGCCTCATGAACCGCGTCTCGCTTCCAGCGCCTCCCAGCGATCGAATTTTTCCAGCAGGAGCGTTTCGATGTCTGCGGCGCGCTGGCGATCCGCCTTGATCTGTTCAGGGCCCTGACGATGGTAGTCCGGCGCACTCATGCGGGATGTCAGCTCGTGCTGTTCCTGCTCGAGCTGTTCGATCTCCCTGGGCAGCTGCTCCAGTTCACGCGATTCCTTGTAGCTGAGCCGGGCAGACTGCGTCGATGCCTGCGTCGTCTTCGGTCTGGGCTCTGCTCTGGCCTCAGTGCGGGCGGGCGCTGGTGCGCTCGGCCGTCTCTGCGCGAGCCAGTCGCTGTAGCCACCGACGTACTCCTGCCACTTGCCGTTGCCTTCGGCGACCAGGGTCTGCGTGACGACATTGTCGAGGAACGCACGATCGTGGCTCACCAGCAGCAGTGTGCCGGGATACGTCTGCAGCGTTGACTCGAGCAGTTCCAGCGACTCGATGTCGAGGTCGTTCGTGGGTTCATCCATGACCAGCAGGTTGGCAGGCCGTGCAAACTGGCGCGCCAGCAGCAGGCGATTGCGTTCGCCGCCAGACAGCGCCTTGACGGGGGAGTTGGCCCGCTGCGCGGGAAACAGAAAATCGCCGAGATAGGTCATGACGTGTTTGCGCTCTGTGCCGATCTCGATCCAGTCGGAACCGGGGCTGATGGTTTCGGCCACGGACTTGTCAGGATCGAGTTGTTCGCGCATCTGATCGAAATAGGCGATGAGCAGGTTGCTGCCGCGGCGGATCCGGCCCGCGTCCGCTTCGAGCTGACCGAGGATGAGTTTGATCAGCGTCGATTTACCCGCACCGTTTGCACCGATGAGTCCGAGCCGATCGCCGCGCATGATGCGCAGTGACAGCTCGCGCACCACAGTGCGATCGCCAAAGGATTTGCTCACGTTCTCGAGTTCGGCCACCAGTTTGCCGGAGCGCTCTCCGGCATCGACGGTGAGCTTGACGTTTCCCAGCCTCTCACGGCGTTCGGCGCGTTTCACGCGCAGTTCTTCCAGCCGTCGCACACGCCCCTCATTGCGGGTGCGGCGAGCCTCGATGCCCTTGCGTATCCAGACTTCCTCCTGCGCCCAGAACTTGTCGAATTTGCGATTGATCACTTCTTCGGCAGCAAGCTGCTCGCTCTTGCGACTTTCGTAGGCCGCGAAATTCCCCGGAAACGATCGCAGCAAGCCGCGATCGAGTTCGACGATGCGGGTGACAACCCGATCCAGAAACGCGCGGTCGTGCGTGATCACGATGGTCGTCGGTCCCTTGAGAAGAAGTTCTTCCAGGGCGGTAATGCCATCGATATCGAGATGGTTGGTCGGTTCGTCGAGCAGCAACAGATCCGGCTGCAGCGCCAGGGCGAGCGCCAGTGCTGCGCGCTTGCGCTCGCCGCCGGAGGTCGTGTCCGGAGCGCGATCGTGTGCAACGCAGAACCGATGCAGAAACTCATCCAGTCGCGCCTCGGTGCGCCAGCGCTCGCGTTCATCGCGCATGGATTCCAGCCGGCCACGGATCACCAGGCTCGCGCGCAGGGATTCGGCGATCGGCAGATCGGGCTCCTGTTCGACCATCACCACATGCAGCCCATCGCGCATGGCGAGTTCGCCGTCATCCAGCGGCGTGAGCTTTGCGATCACTTTCAGCAACGATGACTTGCCGGTGCCGTTACGCCCGATCAGTCCGATGCGCTCGCCGTCCTGTACGGCGAGGGCGGCACGATCCAGCAGCGGATGCAGACCATAGGCGAGTTCAGCGTTGCGGAGGGTCAGGAGAGGCATGGGGCGTGAGGAGTGACGGGAGTTGCGAGGGTGACGGAGTGACGAGGTGATGCGGCGGGCATTCTCGCCCGGTGGGCAATGCCCGTCACTTTTCTTCTCGTCGCTGCAACCTTGTTTCGGGGTGCTGCATCTCAAGCACATCTGCCGCAGCAATGAAGCGGCAAGCCAACACCCAGAAGGAGATCCGCCATGAACGCTCTGATGAACCTGAATCACTCCGCCCAGCGCGCCGTGTGTCTGTTTTTCGCCGCCGTGATCGTTGCCACCTCGCTGAGCATGGGCGTGGTCGGTACGCATGTGGCCTACGACAACGCGGTGTCCATGGCGGCCAAGTGAGCGCGCATCGGCTCACACCGGCGTGATGCCGGACTTGAATTGTCGAGCCGGCTGAGCCCGGCAACTCAAGTCCGGTATCCGCCCGCAGATCCAGTCATGAGTGGCGGGAGCGTTTCCCTTGTCGCTGCCCCCACCCGTTCCCTCCCCCGCACTGCGGGGGAGGGAACGCTCTGGTTGCAACAACTCTCCGCTGCAGCCCTTGGCGGAAGAAACGACGGGTCCAATGGTCCCGCCTGTCGCCTGTCGCCTGTCTCCCGTCACTTACCCTGATTCAGCACCTTGTCCGCCGCGAGCACCAGCAGCAGATAGTCCGTCGTACCGCGGCCAAGCACGTATTCCGTCTGCTGCCAGAAGAACGGCCAGTGCTTGAGTTCAGGAAAGTCCGGTCGGATCAGCGCCGTGCCTGACGCGCTGCCACCCGGGATATGCGACCAGTCGGCACGATTGAAGCCGTACGCCGTCATCAGGGAATTGGCACCCACACCGGAGACGAACGATGCCGTGTTCGATCCCGGATGCACGCCGAGAATGAAGCTCAGGGCCTGCAACGCATACGTCGGCGGGAACAGGTCCGGGAACGACAGGTGCAGCATCCACTGATCGACGCCGAATTGCTGGATGTTCCACCCCGCGCCCCAGATGTCGGGCTTGTATGGCACGCCGTAGGGCGTCTCTTTCGCCAATGCATCTACCTGGACGCGATATGCGCTGACTGCATCGCGCAGCGTTTTGGTGTAAGCCTCATCGTTGACCAGCGGCAATGTCCGCCCGACCATCCAGCCGATACGTCCGATCTGCTGCGCGATGAGGGTCTGCTGCTCGCGCAGGAAGTCAGCGTACTTCTGATCCCTGGTGGCGATCAGCAGTTCGGCTGCCGCCGCGACGCGATCGAGCGGCTTTTGCGGCGTGGTGCGGTCCCACAGTTCGACCGCGATGCTCAGACATTCGCGGCTGAGTTCGTCGTTGTACCCGCTCAGCGCCCGTGAGGCGGCAGCGAGCGCCGCAGCGGTGTTGAGTTCGCGCGCCGGATTCTCTTCCGTGAAAACCCAGCGATCGTCCGGTGAACCCTTCAATCCGACGGGCGGGGCCTCAGCCTCGGGCGTCTGTTTCGGATCGAACACCACGTTGTCCGTCATGCCCGCCGCATCGCCGAGAAATACGTACTGGCGCAGCGTCGGCGAAATGATGCCGCGATACAGCCGGCCCATGGAGCGATAGCCACCGACGATGCTCAGCACGCCATGCTCGATCTGCTGCAGCACGTCCGGCTTGCCGTCCGGCTGGCGGATTTCGGTGACGAGGTTCGTCTCATCGATGCTGGTGTTGTCGTAGTCGACATGGAACAACTCCCACGCCAGCGCCAGCCCGTGCACGGTGTCTGCCTGCGATTCGACGCGCAGATCGAAGTCACCCGCGTCGTGCCAGCCGCCGCGATTGAGGCCCGGCACCGGTTCGCCGGGCTGAAACTTCGTCAGCGTGGAGGGGCCCTGCAGATAACCGTCGAAGTGATTGTGTGACACGGGCGACATGCGCGCGTCATCGAGATGACACGCTCCATGCCAGAACCGGTACTTCTCGCGCACGGTCATGTGGCACATCTGCGCCGGCAGGAAGTATTCCAGTGTCGGTTGCCACACTTCGCGCTGAAAGATCTGCGGACTGATCCGAAACGGCTGCGTGGTCTGATCGCCGTACTTCACAACATAAGTACCCGGCGTCGTGACTGCCGAAAAATCCATCTGCGCATACTCATAGCGCAGGAACCGGCCCCATTCATCCGGGCGGCGGTCGATCACGGTGACGAACTTGCCGTCGGGTTTCACCCGCCGCAGCACCACGTGCTCGCGTTTGGTATCGCGCGGATCGAATTCGATGACGACCTTCTTCGGCTGATTCGGGTGATAGCCCACCTGCGAGACCTGAATGGCAGGCGTGCGCATCCAGTTCTGTTTCGCATGTGGCGTGATCAGCCATTCGATCGCGTTGGCGGTGGCATCGGCAGGCGCTGTCGCGCGCACCACGAACCAGCCGTTGTTGTGATTGCCGCGCCCGTCGAGCAGCTGCAGCTCACCGCCGCGCAACGATTCGATGGTCAGGTGATACAGATCGGTTTCAGGGGCGACATCCAGGCGCTTGCCCTGCGCCAGCGGCTGCAATTCGTACTGGCCGTTCGCATCGACCTGACCCGGTCCGCTTGGCTGTGGCTGGAATACTCCGTCGGTATCGTCCAGTTGCCAGGAGCGGCCGAACAGCAGCCCCGGAAACAGCTCGAGATTGAAGCCGACCTTGCCGACCCAGTCGCGCGGAATCGGCTGATCGAAATCCACGCTGATGCGGATCGCATCGCCCTGTGCCACGGCGCGGACCTGATAACTCAGATTCAGATCCGGATATTCGATGGGATTGAACCCTTTGCGATCGCGGTCCGGATCGGGATAGGCAAGCCGCGTGACGATGGTCTGTTTCGACTGATCCACATTGCGCGTACCCGGTTTGGGAATCGGCGACCACTGCCCGGGCGCAGGTTCGAGCCGCACGTCGCCATTCGAGGCAATGCGCTCGTCGTGCATGATGATGGACAGGCCGCCCTGGTGACCTTCCGGGTAATAGTCCTGGCCGACCATCACATCGATGCCAAGCCGCTTGAAGTAGCCCTGATCGTTGAGTTTGAAATCATCGGCCGCGAATGCCGGCATGGCGATGGCAGGCAAGAGGATCAACAGAAGTCGTCGCATGGGTTCTGGCTCACGGTTAAGGAACGTCCCTCAACGCATGGTAGGGGCTGCGACGGCGTGTCGCCAATCGGGGAGAACGTGGAACGCGAGGGGCGTTATTCGGATGCGCCGATCTTGTCGGCGGGCGCTCCGTACAGCATTTCCACACCGGCCATGTCAGGCAGGCTGTGCGCAATGCCCTTGTGGCAATCGATGCAGGTGTGTTCCTTGCCCGCCAGCGCAGTCGAGTGCACATAGACGGCTCGCGGGCTCTGGCGCGTCCAGTCCATGAACTTGTAGTTGTGGCAGTTGCGGCACTCGAGCGAATCGTTGGCTTTCAGGCGCGCCCATTCGTGCTCGGCGAGTTCCAGGCGGTGATCGAGGAATTTCTCGCGCGTGTTGATGGTGCCGAAGATCTTGCCCCAGACTTCTTTCGATGCCTGCATCTTGCGTGCGATCTTGTCTGTCCACTTGTGCGGCACATGACAATCGGGGCAGGTGGCGCGGACGCCGGAACGGTTGCTGTAGTGGATGGTGCGCTTGAGATCGGCGAAGGGGTTGTCGCGCATCTCATGACAGCTGGTGCAGAACTCTTCGCTGTTGGTGGCTTCGAGCGCGGTGTTGAAGCCACCCCAGAACAGCACGCCGCCGATGAAGCCCCCCAGCGTCAGAAAGCCCAGACTGAAATGACGGCTGGGCGCGCGAAAGATTCGCCACGTCCGGGCGAAAAATTCCTTGAGTCGCTTCATTTCTGCGGCGACCGCGACTTGTCGGCGTCGGG
>DASTRD010000133.1:0-60363 GCA_035761425.1 Povalibacter sp. | reverse complement strand
TTCGAACTTCGTGATCTCCGTGCGCTCTGTCCGATACCGCGTGCGGTTTTCGCTCAGTGCTTCACCGGCAGTGGCACACCGTTGTTGTTCCACTTCCATACGACGAACTTCAGCGGTGTCTTGCCGGTATTGGTTATGCCGTGGATGTCCCAGGGCGCCGCGTACAGCATGTCTCCCGCATGTGCCACGGTTTCCCTGCCCTTCAATGACCAGGTGCCTTCACCCTCCAGTATCAGCAGATACTCTTCTTCCGGATGTTCGTGCGGCGGATGAATCTCCTCGCCCGGCTTGATGACCGCCACAGCGGCGAGTCCATCCTTCGTTCCATAGCTTTCACCTGCGAAATACGTGTAGAGCGTGCCCCAGCCGAAGTTCTCCTGTTTCGCCTGCTGCTGCGAGACGATGGCGGATGGCTGTACGTCGTAGCGTGGCGCGCCGACAAGCACGCCCGCTGCAAACGCCAATACCACCGCGCCTGCGAACTGCGCCTTTCTTGATGTGCCTTGATTCATTCCTGCTCCCGCGTTGGCTGCAAAACTTTTCTGTGGCGACTCGTCACCGCCGGCTCATTTCATCTTGCCGGGTCCGTCGACACTCAGCATGAAGCGCGTGTAGATCTCCGGCAGCCGCGCCAGTACATGCGGCTTGCCTGCAATCGAACTGGCCTCGATCACCTGGCGCAGCATCGAGAGGCTGAAGGCCTCGAGTGCCGCAACCGAAACCGGTGCGTAGCTCAGGTGCCACGGTTCGGGGCTGACACCGCCGCGGTCGGTCGCGTATGGACGGAAAAATCCGAACCGGTTCATGTTCTCGTCGAGCCATGCATGCAGGCGGGCGAACACGCCATCCTGTGAGTATTCATCCGGCGTGAGCCGTACCTTGTAGTCGGCGGGCACTGCTGCGGCATCGATCACGTCGATGTCGCTGCCCCAGTGGTGGCGGCTGCCGCCGGGCACGGCAGACCAGACCAGAATCGCATCGACGGCATCCGCATCCGACACGCTGCTGCGTTCGATCAGCCGGCCGCTGCGGTCGAGCAGCGATGTTTCGCCCGCCCACTTGCGATTCCAGATATTCAACTGCGTGTCGAAGTCGCGGAAGCTGGATCGCGCGGTCAGATCGATGCCGTCATAGGCGGCCGCGTCGCGCATCGACAGGAACGATGCTGCGGCCTCGTAGTGCACGACACAGTTCGGCTGACTCAATTCGACGACATGGGTACGGGCCCGACCGGTAAGTTCGAGCTCATTCATTCGCAACTCATCCTCTTTCCGCAGATTCGTGAAGCCAGTATGTCAAAAAATCCGACAACGCCACTCGTTAGTTTGTCCCTGATTCTGCAATGAGACAGCGGTGTGCACTGAAAAAGCCCGCTATGATGGCGGCAGGACAAGCGCGTGATTCTAGGGTCTTCCGGCTTCGGCAGCACGATCGATAACGATCATCGCCATGCAACTTCGACTACCAATGCAGGGCTCGTGGAATCCGGCTCCACTACGGATCCCATTTCGTTCGATCGACATGAATAATTGCGCCGACATCACCACAGCGAGCGATATTGCACGCACGACGGTGCAGCGCTGGAGCATCCGGGTTTGAAAACGCGCGGCCTCAGGATCAGATTGCTCTCCCTCGCGATTGCTGCCGGCATCTGCATCACTGCCGTCCTGCTCGGACTGGAATATTTCGAATTCCGCAAGTCGCTCGAATCCATCGGCTCGCACGGCGAACAGTCGCTGCTGATCGCGGAACAGGAGCGGCTGGATCGAGAGGGCAACGACATCGTTGCCGCACACGCCAGCCGCATCGAATCCGCCATCGTTGCCGACGATCCGCCGGCACTGGTTGCCGCCAGCCGCCCGCTGCTCAATTCCCCCATCGCCACCTCCGTCGCCGTGACCGACGCGAAAGGCGAACTGCTGTACAAGGAAAGACGAACCGATGCGTGGGTGGCCGCACTCGGCAGTGACGAACGTCGCGTGATCCGGCGTTCGCTCGGTGGCGCACACAGCATCGGCACGGTTGAACTCGAAGTCGGTCGCGCCGGTCTGCATGCTTCGGCGCAGGCGCTGCGCGTTCAGCTCGAAGGCGTCGAGCGTGCCGATTTCTCCCGCTGGCTGTGGATCATCCTCAGCGCCGGCGTTTTCATCACCATGATTCTGACGCTGGTTGCGTGGTTGCTGGCGCGCCGCCTGGAACGGCCGATCATCGAATTGATCCGCTCCGCCGAGCGCATCGGCGAAGGCGACTACACGCGTCCGCACGCCATCACGAGCAACAACGAGATGGCCGATCTGGAGATGGCGCTGGATCGCATGCGGCAGAACCTGCGTCAGACCACGATCACCAAGGATTACCTCAACACCGTTCTGAACAGCATGAACGATGCGGTGCTGGTGACCTCGCCGGATGGCACGATCACCCGCGTGAACGATGCCGCGGTACGGCTGTTCGGCTATCGCGAGGAGGAAATCGCCGGCAAGTCCTTCATGACGCTGATTGCCGATAACGAGAAGGACAGTTTCTCCCTCGAACCCTCCACGGGAGAAACGCGCGAAACCGTGATTGCCACGCGCAGCGGCCAGACGATTCCGGTTTCCCTCTCCGGTGCGCCCATTGCCGCCGACGACCCGCAGTTCAAAGGCACCATCTACGTCGTCCGCAACATTACCGACCGCAAGCGGGCCGAGCGCCGCATCCGCTATCTGGCGCGCTACGACGCACTGACCAAGGTTCCCAATCGCATGCAGTTCCAGCACATGCTGCAGCAGGCGATTGCACGGGCCCGCAAGGCCGATCGCAGCATCGTCCTGTTGTATCTGGACATGGACCGGTTCAAGGAAATCAACGACACCTTCGGTCACGCCGCTGGCGATCGCACACTCGAAGTGCTGACCGAACGACTCACGCGCATCCTGCCGCGCGAGGCTGTGGTAGGACGTCTGGCGGGCGATGAATTCGGCCTCTTCATCGAAGGATTCACCGAGACCGAGCATGAACGTGCACAGGCTGCGAATCTGGCGCGCATGGTGCTGGCGGAAGTCGGCAAGGCGTATTACGTCGACGAACAGGAAGTCTTCCTGACGGCGAGCGTCGGTATCGCGCTGTGTCCGAAAGATGCCGAGAACGTGATCGATCTTATCCGCAACGCCGATGCGGCCATGTATCACTCGAAACAGAACGGCGGCAACAGCTTTGCGTTCTACTCGCCGGAGATGAATGCCGCCGCGGTCGAACGGCTCATGCTCCGCAGCAAGCTGCGTCGTGCACTCGAGCGCGACGAGCTGGTCATGTTCTATCAGCCGAAGATCGACCTGAACACCGGCCGAATCGTCGGCGCCGAAGCCCTGCTGCGCTGGCGCCTGCCGGGCCATGGCGACATTCCGCCTTCGCAATTCATTCCACTCGCCGAAGAAACCAATCTGATCCTGGGCATCGGCGAATGGGTGCTGAACAGGGTGTGTTCCGACTATCGCCGCTGGACGGAGCGCATTCCCAATCCCGGTCGGGTGTCGATCAATCTGTCCCTGAAGCAACTGCGACAGGCGAGTTTCATTACCCGCTGTCGCGCGGTGTTCCGGCGTCATGAAGTGTCGCCGACGTGTTTCGAACTGGAGATCACCGAAACGACCCTGATGGCCGACCCGAAGCGGACCATCAAACTGCTGAACGAGCTTTATTCGATGGGTCTGCACCTGTCCATCGACGACTTCGGCACCGGCTATTCGTCGCTCAGTGCCCTGCAGCAGTTCCCCATTCACACACTGAAGATCGATCAGTCCTTCGTGCGCGATGCCGCCGTGAATCCGGATGACGCCACCATCGTTCGCACCATCATCGACATGGGCAAGGCACTGGAAGTCGAAGTCGTCGCCGAAGGCGTCGAGAACGAAGAGCAGTTCAATCTGCTGCGCGCGCGTGGCTGCCATTACGCACAGGGCCGCCTCTTCGGCGATGCCATGAGTTCCGACGAGTTCCTCGGCCTGCTGACTGCGCAGGCCAACGGTCGCTCGAACGTCAGCAGGCTGTTCGCTTAGCGATCGGACTTCACGCGGACTCCCCGCATGATTTTCGCGGGCAGCCTCCGCAGCTCAGGAAGAGCTTCTCCCTGTGCAGGCTTCCGTGGTGAAATTCCGCCCCGCTGCCTGCTTCCCTCCTCTGCGCACTCTGTGTGAGATCGTCCTTCCGTTTCCCATGCTCACGTTCTCGAACCTTTCCCTGCGTCGCGGTACGCGCCTGCTGATCAAGGACGCTTCCTTCACGATCTATCGCGGCGAGAAGGTCGGCATTGTCGGCAGGAACGGCACCGGAAAGTCCAGTCTGCTCTCGCTGATGCTCGGTGAACTGCAGCCGGATGCGGGCAGCTTCGATCGGCCTTCCCAGCTCGTGCTTGCGCACGTAGCGCAGGAACTCGATGCGACCGATCAGCACGCGATCGAATTCGTGATGGACGGCGATGCGGAACTTCGCGACACCGAACAGGCCATCACGCGCGCGGAACGCGCCGACGACGGGATCAGGCTGGGCGAACTGCACGCGCGCTATGCCGCGATGGGTGGCTACGATGCGCGCAGTCGGGCAGCGCGCCTGCTGCACGGCCTTGGCTTTGCGCCCGAAGATGAAACCCGCGCAATTCGCGAATTCTCGGGCGGCTGGCGCGTGCGGCTGAATGTGGCCCGGGCGCTGATGTGCCGATCGGATCTGCTGCTGCTCGATGAACCGACCAACCACCTCGATCTCGATGCGGTGATCTGGCTCGAGGAGTGGCTGCGCTCCTATTCCGGGACATTGCTCATGATCGCCCACGATCGCGAATTCCTGGATCGCACGGTCGAGCGCATCGTGCACATCGAACAGGGCACGGCGAGGCTGTACACCGGCAACTACTCGAAATTCGAGGAGCAGCGTGCCGAACAGCTCGCTCAGCAGCAATCGATGTATGAGCGCCAGCAGCGCGAGATCCGCCACATGATGAGTTTCGTCGAACGCTTCCGGGCCAAGGCGAGCAAGGCACGTCAGGCGCAAAGTCGCATCAAGGCGCTGGAACGCATGGAGCGCATCGCACCGGCACACGTGGACTCGGAGTTCGAATTCTCGTTCTTGCCGCCCGACAAGCTTCCGCAGCCGCTACTCACCATCGAGGACCAGTCTGCCGGTTACGGCGAGCGCATCATCCTGGAATCCATCGGCATGACCATTGCGCCAGGCAGCCGCATCGCACTGCTCGGCCGCAATGGCGCCGGCAAGTCGACGCTGATGAAGTTGCTGGCGGGAGCACTGCCGCCGCTGTCCGGCAAGCGCACCGAAGCACGCGATCTGCGCATCGGCTATTTTGCGCAACATCAGCTTGAGCAGCTCGTCGGCGACGAATCGCCGCTGCAGCATCTCAAGCGCCTGGGTGGTGCGGCTGCCATGCGAGCCACGGAACAGGAGCTGCGCAGCTTTCTGGGCAAGTTCGGATTCAGTGGCGACCGCGTATTCGAGCCGGTCGAACCGTTCTCCGGCGGCGAGAAGGCGCGACTGGTGTTGGCACTGGTCAGTTACACGCGGCCGAATCTCCTGCTGCTCGACGAACCGACCAATCATCTTGATCTCGAAATGCGTCAGGCGCTCGCCGTCGCGCTGCAGGACTTCGATGCAGCTGTGGTGCTTGTATCGCACGATCGCCATCTGCTGCGAGCGGTCGCCGACGAGCTGATCCTGGTGAATGCCGGACGCGCGCAACCTTTCGATGGCGATCTCGACGACTACGCGCGCTGGTTCACCGTGCGGGAACAACAGGAAGAGAGCGAGCTCGGTTCACGCGAGCAACCGAACACTGCCGAGCAACGCAGGCAGCGCAAACGTGAGGAAGCCGAGCAGCGCAACCGCTTGAGCGGACTGCGCAGCCAGATCGCGAAGCTCGAAAAGGAAATGGAATCTCTGCAGCGCGAGCTGGAGGCCATCGAAACTGCGCTGGCCGACCCGCAGATCTATCAGGAGTCTTCGAAACCGCAGATGCTGAAACTGCTGGACTCCCGCACACAGCTCAGACGCAAACTGGAAGTCGCCGAGAGCGCCTGGCTGGAGAACAGCGAGCGGCTCGAAGCTCAGGTGAACTGAAAGAGCCGCAGGCTCACATCTGCCCTTTACTGTTTCACGATCTGCGAATCCACCAATGCTTCGGCCGCGGCGAGCAGATGCTGCGGCGGGCCATCGTTACCCATGCACACGGCGGTCGCGAATGCGCCGTCGATCAACATGACAATCTGATCGGTCAGGGCCCGCGGATCGCGTACGCCTTCGATGCGCGACACGAGCCCGTACACACGTCGCTGCAATTCTGCGGCAGCTTCCCTGGAGACCAGTCGCGCCGGATGGGCCGGGTCGGGAAACGCGCTGGTGACATTCATGAACGGACAGCCACGAAATTTCGGGCTGGCGAGGAATCGCGTGATACCCGTGAGCTGTGCGCGCAATTGATCGCGCGGATCGGGCGAGCTGCGCTCCAGATTGCGATCCCAGCCACGCCAACGGTCGGCCGCTTCCATCTCCAGCACGGCGGCGATCAGGGCGTCCTTGGAGGGAAACCAGCGATAGAGGCTGGTTTTGGCCACGCCCGATTCAGCGACCACGGTGTCCACGCCCACCGCGCGGACGCCCTCGCGATAGAACAGCTCGCGGGCCGTATTGAGGATGCGCTCGCGCACGCTCTCGGTTGCCGCGGACTCCTCAGTCGCTTTTGTGGGTTTCGATCTCGCCATCGTCTACCTCTTCGCAAGTCGAGCGCTGCCGCTTGACAGCACTACAGACCTGTACGTAGTCTCGCGACAGACAGGTCTGTAGCGTCACTCTAGCCATTGCACCCGGCCAGTGCAATCAGCCGGCGGATGACGTTTCGACCCCGTCGGCCCGTCGCAGAGCCTTTCTGCACCGATCCCCGCATCCGGGCTTCTGCGACGGCTCTTTTTCTGGAGTTTCGGAAGGTTACGGTCATGAACGTCCGGCTTTATACCCTGGCCATTGCCATCGCCTCGGCCATGATTTCCGCAGCAGCAGGCGCCTGCGATCCACGGATCGTCACCACTCCCACCGACTTTCCCATGCGCTCGCAGTTGCGCGGGCAGCAAGGCGTGGTGGCACTCGACCTCACGATCGATGCCAGTGGCCGCGTCGCCAGTACACAGCTCGTGCAATCCAGCGGTCATCGGCTGCTGGATCGCGCCGCGCGAGAAAGTGCGCTGAACGAGTGGCAGTTCGATGTCTCGGACTGCGCGCGCAGCGACCTGCCGATCAACCGACACATTTCCGTCGAGTATCGCAACGACGAGTATCGATGACCGGGGTGGCACCGGGACACGGAACAGCGAGTCCCGGTGCCGCTGCCCGCCAGTGGAAAACCGCAAGGTATGCCGTGAACCAACGGCCCGGCTGTACACTCTCTAACACCATCTGGTGTGCCAAGTGAGTGGTTATGAGCCGGCTCAATCTGGTTCCGCTGATCGCGCTGGTGGGTCTGCATGCAGCAGTTGCGCATGCGGACGATGCCGCCGCACCGGCAAGATCCGACAGCGTGCACGCCACTACAGACGCATCAGTGCGGTCGGCAAAGCGCCTCAATCTGCGTCTGCCCGACATCACCACCTTCCTGTCGCAGACCCAGATCGAAAGCGTTCTCAGCAAAACGACGGATCGGGACACGCTCGAAGAAGTGGAAGTCGAAGGCTCGCGCCTGCGACGTACCATCCCCACCACGCCGGATATCTGGCCGGGCCTCGCCGCACCGGTGTGGGCGGTCCTGCATCCGTTGCAGTCGTGGCGCATCTTCGCACCCATTCCGCCTGATCGCGCGCAGTACATCGGCAACGCCGTTCCCGACGCCACGGATTCGTTTCGCCCGGTATCGCTGCCGGACGGCATCGGGTCCCCCTTCTAATGAAGCATTTCCGCATCCTGACTCGCGAGCCGGTGGCGTATGCGAACAACGCCAGCTCGCGTGACTTTCAGTCAGAACGGTGACCGCGAACGGCTGACGTGACATCGTGGCTGCACAGCCAGTGCTGATCGCATGCGTCCAATGCGCGCTGCAGATGCTCAGCAGAGCACAGGCTTGTGACACAATCGCCCGCTGTCCTGATCGAGTTCGCCGTCTCATGAGTGCAGAAGCCATTGAATCCGTATCCCGCGTGCTGCCCCTGGAAGGCGGCTGCAATTTTCGCGACATCGGCGGCTATGCCGCTGCGGATGGCAAACGAGTGCGCTGGGGCCGGGTTTATCGCACCGGCGTGCTGAGCTATTTCAGCGAAGACGATTGCCGGCGATTGCTCGACCTGCGCGTGCGCACCATCTGCGATCTGCGGCGCGAAGAAGAGCGACATCGCGAACCGACGCGGTGGCCGGATGAGGCGGTGCAGCTGCGCTCCTGGAGTGACGGCACTCAGATGCCGACCATCCGCGGTTTTGCCGCCAACCGGCCGCGCACCGGTGCGGGCATGTACGACTCGATGCTCGATCTGTATCGCGCACTGCCCGCGTGGATGGGCCCGCGCATTCGGGGTCTGTTCGAGTGCATCGCCGCCGGCGATACGCCGCTGGTAGTGCATTGCGCCGCCGGGAAGGATCGCACCGGCGTCGCCGTCGCAGTGCTGCTGAGTTCGCTCGGCGTCGATCGCAGCACCATTCTCGAAGACTACCTGCTGACCAACGAATCGGGAAACTTCGAGGCTTTCATCGCTGCGCGCAGGAACAGTCACCTCGGCCTGGCAGACGCACATGATCCGCTGCTGTCGATGCCGCAGGAGATGCGCCGCGTGTTGTTCGCCGCCGAGGCCGACTTTCTCGATGCCGCGTTTCAGTGCATCGACAGCGAATATGGCGGCGTCGAGGGTTACCTTAGTACCTCCGTGCAACTCGAACCGCAGGTGATCGAGCGGGTCCGCGCAGAGCTGCTCACATAACGCGGCAAATCCGTGCATCTGGCTTGCCCGCGGCGCGGCCCAGACAGCACAATGCAGGCGTTGGCAGAATGTCCTGCAGCGCCTCCACCCGATAATCGCCCAGCATGCCCCCGGTCGTTCCGACGCATGACAACGAAGAGTCGCTGGTTTCGCGAGTTCTCGCGCGAGGCTATGGCTGGCTGCAGTTCCCGGAGCCGCTGGAAAGCGAATTTCGCGCCGATCACCTGCTCGCGTCCGTACGTTGGGTGCGCATGTGCCTGTTCGTCGCGGTCGGCACGAGTCTCGGTTTCGCCGTCATCGACCACTGGGTGATTCACGCCAGCAATGCGATCCCGGACGTGGTGCGTTTCGGTCTGCAGCTGCCGGTACTCTTCATCTGCCTGATGGCGACGTACAAGCCGCTCTATATCAACTGGTATCAGGTCTCGATGCAGCTCGGTGGCCCGCTGTTCGGCATCGGCAGTGTTCTGCTCGCCAGCTATGCGCAGGAGCAGCACACCGCACTGGTCGGCGGACGCATCATTCTTGTTGCGTTCTTTTATTACTTCATGTCCGGGCTGCGTCTGAAACAGACGTTGCGCGGCAATCTGATCATCCTGCTGGCATTGATCGTGGCCGGTGTGATCGGACTGATGCCGGGCCAGGTCGCCACGTATCTCACCTTCGCGCTGATCTGCGCCAACGTCATCGGTGGCGCTGGCGCCTACGCACTGGAATACGCGAATCGAACTTCATTCCTCGAGCGCAAGCTGCTGGTGGAAATTGCCGAGCTGGACGGGCTCACGCGGCTGCTGAATCGCCAGACCTTCGAGTCGCGGGTGCGCGATACGTGGCGACGGGCCATTTCCGAACGTCAGGCAGTGACCGTCATCATGATCGACGTCGATCACTTCAAGCTCTACAACGATCATTACGGACATCAGGCCGGCGATGAGTGCCTGCGGCGAGTGGCGGCTGCGGTCCGCTCGGCAGTAGGCATGCGCCCGGGCGACTGCGTGGCGCGCTATGGCGGAGAGGAGATCGTCGCCGTGCTCTTCGATCGCACGCTGGCAGAGGCGCAGGAAACTGCGCAACGTGTGGTAAGCGAAGTCGCTGCTCTGGATATTCCGCACGCGCTGGCCATGGAATGCGCACGCGTCAGCGTGAGCGTCGGCGCCGCCACACAGATGCCTCCGCTGACTTCTTCCTACGACGCCATCGTGCGACTCGCCGACAGCGCGCTGTACACGGCGAAACGACAGGGTCGCGATCGCTGCGTGGCCGTGGAAGCACGCACCGCCGTCGCGGCCTGACGTTCCTTTCGATCCTGCGCCAACCGGTCGCATCCGACCGTACTTTCCCGACTTTCCCGCACGCGTGCGATGCGTAGGCTGGGCCACGCTCATTCACGGGAACCGCGACGCACTCCGCGAGTTCACTTCCCGAAAACCACTGCTGGAGAATCGCCATGAAAGTACGAGACGCCATGACGCGCGACGTTCGACTGGTCCGTCCCGATCAGACGATCCGCGATGCTGCTCATCTGATGGCAGAACTGGACATCGGCTGTCTGCCGGTCGAAGGCAACGACCGCATGGTCGGCATGATTACGGATCGCGACATCGCAGTGCGTGCGATCGCGGAAGGTCGCGGTCCCGATGCGCTGGTTCGCGATGTCATGTCGACGGAGGTGAAGTATTGCTTCGACGATCAATCGATCGACGAAATTACACAGAACATGGCCGAGCTGCGGGTGCGTCGCCTGCCGGTCGTCAATCGTCAGAAGCGACTGGTCGGCATCCTTTCGCTCGGCGACCTGGCCGTGGATGAGAAGGCGCAGGACGAAGCAGGCGAAGCGCTGTGCGGTATCTCGCGTCCCGGCGGACAGCATTCGCAGTCCACCGCGCGACACTGATTGCTCTGCAGGTTCCGGTTTCAAACTGACCTGAAGCCGGACCTGGGCAGGCGGCAGGTTTCAGGTTTCACGGTCGGTGGTGTGACGCGATAGTTTGCGGTGAAGCGTGAAGCTGCACGCTCAATCGTCCGTCTCCACCATGCGCTTCGACTGGCCGATCATCCAGGCGATGCCGACACCGCCTGCGAGATAGTGATTGCTGCGGACCAGCGGGCTGTCGTTGAAGGCAGCATGAGCCAGCGTGTCGTAACGCAGGTAGGCACCGATCCAGTACGTGGGAAATCTTTTCGAGACCGATGCCAGCACATGCGTGCCTGAATAGCCGCCATCCGCCTGATATGCGGGCCGCTCCTCAGTGCTGTACTGCGACGGCACCGAATAGTAATAGTCGTGAAATTTCTGGTCGGCATACACCGGTCCGATGCCGATGCCCGCGTCCCAGCCAGTGCCGCGAATGTCTTCCACGTCCAGATTGAAGCGCGGCGAAAACACCCAGCCGAGGGAGCGCGGCGACGCTTCCACCGTCACTGGCACACGCAAGGGCATGACCAGGTCGAACTTCATGTGTTCATCGGCGGAGCGCCACAGATGCAGGTCGAGCGACGGACCGAGTTCCACGGTGGGTTTGAGATCGGGCATGCCTCTGCGCGCATGGTTGTGCTCACTGCGCACCGGGATGGTGGCATTGAGACTGATCGTGAGTTCCGCATAACGCTGATCCAGGACTTCCCCGCGCACACCGTCCTTGTCCGCCTTCAGGAAATCGCCGCGGTACACGAAGTACGGCACCGGAACCGGAAAAACCTGCGACTCATCGGAACCGCGGTAATCGGGAAATTGCAGCGCGCCGATGCCGAGGCCCGCTTCCCACAACGGCTTCTCTTCGGCACCGGCGCTGCCGAACGCGCCGCACAAGAGGAGAGCCGCACCGGCCAGGCGGAAAAGCTTCATGCTCAGAGGACCGCCTCGATGTCGCCTGCCAGATCTTCCGGCCGCGTGGTCGGCGCGTAGCGCGCCTTCACATGGCCCGAACGGTCGACCAGGAACTTGGTGAAATTCCATTTGATGCTCTTGCTGCCGAGCACGCCGGGCGCCGCCTCTTTCAGCCAGCGATACAGCGGATGAGCGTTGTCGCCATTGACGTCGATCTTTTCGAACACCGGGAAACTCACCCCATAGTTCTTCTGACAGAACGCGCCGATCTCCTCGGCCGACCCGGGCTCCTGTTCGCCGAACTGATTGCAGGGAAAGCCCAGCACGACCAGTCCGCGATCCCGATAGCGTTCATACAACTGTTCGAGTCCGGCGTACTGCGGTGTGAAACCGCACTTGCTGGCCGTGTTGACGACGAGCAGTGCCTTGTCGCGATACTGGTCGAGGCGGATGGGCTGCCCATTGAGCAGGTGCGCATCGAAATCGTAGACAGTGGTCATGGGGAGATTCCGGTGGCGGGGGCGGACATTTTCGCCTGCCGCCCGGACACACTCAATGTGAGCCGCAGATTTCGGGTGTGAGTCCGCCTGTGGTTGACTGTCGGCAGGCCCGCCTGGGATACCCCGACATATTTATGAGTGCCGCCTGGCATTACTTCCTGCTTTCCGCGCCACTGTTCGTATTGGTTCTGGTCGGTTACGTCATTGCCCGGTGGCGTCGCTGGCGTCAGGAATGGACTGCGATCGGCGCGCGCCTGGTTTTCGCCGTCCTGCTGCCTGCCCTGCTGTTCGGGATGCTGAGCGATCTGTCGGCACTGCCACCGGTGGATGCGCGGCTGTTGTTCGCATTCTTCGGGGGCTGTTTCGTGGTGTTCGTGCTCGGGCGGTGGCTGGCGGTGCATCTCTTCGACCTCGACGGCGTGGCGCAATCCGTGTTCGCACTCGGCGGCATCTTCTCCAACAACGTACTGCTGGGATTGCCGATCGCACGACTGACACTCGGCGAATCGGCCGTACCGTCAGTGGCACTGGTGCTGGTTTTCAATTCGCTGACACTGTGGACGCTGGTCACCGTTTCGGTGGAATGGGCGCGTCATGGTTCATTCACCGCAAGAGGCTTTGCCCGCACTGTGCTGAGCGTCCTGACCAACCCCATTGTCGCTGCCATCGTGGCCGGCACGCTGCTCGGCCTGTCGACACTGCACCTGCCCCACGCGGTCCGGATCGTGCTGGATCACGTCGGATCGCTGGCGGCGCCGGCGGCATTGCTGGTGCTCGGCATGGGACTGGCGGCTTATGAGATCCGGCGCGAATGGCGTCTGAGCACGGTGCTGTGTGTACTCAAATTGCTGGTACAACCGGCCGTGGTCTGGGTGATCGGCGCATTGATCGGCCTGCCGATCATGGAACTCAAGGTGGTCGTGCTGCTGGCGTCCATGGCGATCGGTGCCAACGTGTACCTCATGGCAGTGCAGTTCGAGCGCCTGCAGGGCACCATCGCCACCAGCCTGGTGGTGTCGACTGCGCTCGCTGCCTTCACCACTCCATTGTTGCTGGCAGCAATGAATGCGCTCGTCGGATAGGATGCCGTCGCCCATGACGCTCACCGATCTTCTTTCCACGCTGCCGCAAGTCGGTCAGGTCCGCTGGATCGGCGTGCGACCCGCGCGACGTGTTGCACCACTGGTCGTGGAAGCAGTCGAAGCCAGAATCGGCGGACTCACCGGCGATCATTTTTCCGGCAATGCCCAGAGCAAACGCCATGTCACACTCATGCAGTCCGAACATCTCGACGTGCTGGCGCATCTGCTGAATCGCGATGCAGTCGATCCGGCCCTGCTACGCCGCAATATCGTGGTCAGCGGCATCAATCTGCATGCGCTGAACGGTGGCACGTTCCGCATTGGTGAGGCAGTGTTCGAAGCCACGGGTGCATGTCATCCGTGCTCACGCATGGAAGAAGCGCTGGGACCGGGCGGCTACAACGCAATGCGCGGACATGGCGGCATTACGGCACGCGTACTCGCAGGCGGCATCATTCGTCTCGGCGATGAAGTGCGCCTGCTGCAGCCCGGACTGCCGGGGCGAGCGAGCTGATACTCAGCCGCTTCAGTGGCGCGGATAGTTCACGACCCGCTTCAGGAAATCGTAGTAGAAATCCACGGCGCGATTGAAGGAAGCGATCGGCACTCGTTCATCCTGACCATGCGCGCGAGTATCGTCGCGTTCGAGTGCTTCGCCACTGACGATGTACGTCGGCAATCCTGCCGCGCTGGTGTAGACGCCGTCGGACGCGCCGGCTGACATCGACGTGATGATGGGTATGCCGGGCCACATCCTGCCTGCGACCTGTTTCAGGGGCTCAAGGACATCTTCACGCGGCGGCGGTGGCGCGAAGCCGCCATGCGTCGGTGCCACATCGCTGATGCTGCCGTCCGTGGCGATGTAGCGCACGGCAACCTTCGGATCGTTCACCACTTTGGCCAGCGCCTGACGCACTTCTTCCGGCGAATGGCCGGGCAGGATGCGACAGTTGACGACGGCGCTCGCGCGCTGCGGTAGTGCGTTGTTCGCGTGACCGCCGCTGAGACGTGTCGCCACGCAGGTCGTACGCAGCAACGCATGATCGATTGCGTCCTGCGAGAGTCGGGCGACGGCAGCGGCATCCGGCGGCGTCGCCAGCATGGCCCTGAGATCGGCAGCCCGCTGACCGGTGGCGTTGCGAGCGACCTGTTCGTAGTACGCGCGGGTGACGTTGTTCAGCTCGAACGGAAACTCGTGGGCTGCGATTCGCAGCAGAGCACCCGACAGTTCGTACACGGCGTTCTCCGGCACGGGCAGCGAGCTGTGTCCGCCGGGATTGGTCGCCGACAGTTCGTAGTCCGCATACACCTTTTCCGAAGCAGTGACCTCCATCTGCACAGGCTTGCCGCGATCCAGCAGCACCCCCGCGCTGTCGTGATTGAGCACGAATTCGGCATCGACCAGATCGCGGCGATTCTTCAGCAACCATTCGACACCATTCGAATCGCCGCTTTCCTCATCGGCGGTGAGTGCCAGAATGATGTCGCGGTCGCTGCGGAATTTTTCCTGCTTCAGGCGGATGAGCGTGGCGACCATGATGGCATCGCCATCCTTCATGTCCTGGGTGCCGCGCCCGTAGTAGTAACCGTCCTTTTCAATGAAACTGTAGGGATCGGTGGTCCAGTCCTCGCGACGCGCCTCGACGACGTCCAGGTGCCCGATCAGCAACACAGGTTTCCTGCTGCCGTTGCCGCGCAATCGCACCACGACGTTCTGCTTGCGCTCGCCCGGGCCAACGACGTGCACATCCTCATCGCTGAAACCGGCCGCGCGCAAGCGCTGCGCAATCGCATTCGCCGCCGGCGTACTGCCAAGCCCGGATTCAGAGGTGTCCATCTCGACCAGCTCTTTGAAGATGTCACGCGCGAGCGCACGGGTCGCCTCATCGGCATCCGCGGCGCCATGCGCCGTGAGACACACCGCCTGAATCGTCAGCGCCACCAGCAGGCAGCGAATCTTGGTTGAATCCGGCACGTGAAGTTCCTCCCAGCGGCGGTTGCGAGCATAGCGCGATCGGCGTGCGGACCCATTGAGCGAAAACCATCTGTCGCCATGCGGCACAAGCATCAATAGAATCGGCCCCCTGCAAACTGCCTGGATGATCTGCCTGTGACTGTATCGATCCGTACCCCTTTGCCCCGCTGGCTCCTGCTGTGCGTGGCGGGCGCCCTGGCGCTCAGCGCCTGCGGCAAGTCCGGCTCGAATCAGCTCCCGGTGATTCGCATAGACGGTTCCAGCACGGTGTTTCCGGTCGCTGAAGCCGTTGCCGAAGAATTCCAGCTCGGCCGCGGCGAGCGCGTGCGGGTGACGGTCGGTCTGTCCGGCACCGGCGGCGGCTTCAAGAAGCTGTGTCGCGGCGAAATCGATATCGCGAACGCATCGCGGCCCATCCTCGGCGAGGAAATGGCGAAATGTCGCGCGGCCGGCATCCGCTACCTGGAGCTGCCGATCGCGTTCGATGCCATCACCGTGGTAGTCAATCCATCGAATACCTGGGTGACCACGCTGACGGTCGAGGATCTGAAAAAGATGTGGGAACCGTCTGCGCAGGGCCAGCTCACCAAGTGGAACCAGGTCCGGCCCGAATGGCCGGACACCCGGCTGATGCTGTTCGGCCCCGGCGCGGATTCCGGCACCTTCGACTACTTCACGGAAGCGGTCGTTCACAAGGCCAAGGCGAGCCGCGGCGACTACACCGCGAGCGAAGACGACAACGTTCTGGTGCAGGGTGTGGAGAACAACAGGAATGCGCTCGGCTATTTCGGCTACGCGTACTACGCCTCGCACAAGGAGCGCATGCGGGCCGTTCCCATCCAGCAACCTGACGGTTCAGCAGTGGAGCCCAGCATTGCGACCGTGATCGATGGCAGCTATCAGCCGCTGTCGCGACCGCTGTTCATTTATGTGAAGGAATCATCGGCGCAACGTCCCGAAGTGCGACGTTTCATCGAGTACTACCTGACGGAAGGCGCGAAGCTGGTGCAGGAAATCGGTTTCGTGCCGCTGCCGGCCGCTGCTTCGCACGCGGCGCTCGAGCACTTTCACAACAACCGGGTCGGCACTGTTTTCGGCGGCATTCCCGAAGTGGGCGTGAAGATCAACGATCTGCTGGAACGTCCGGCCACGTTGTAGGGGTGGTCGAAAGGCACTCAGCTGGCGCACACCACAATGTGCGGTCAGTTGGCGTGTTTTTTCATGATGACGAAGCTGTCCGCAAAGTACGGCGTCTCTGCGAAACAGTTCGTCGGCACGCCACGGTGTTCGCGGTAGTGCAGCTGAATCTCCTGTCCGACCGCCGCGGACAGCTCCTTCGCCAATGCCTCATCGCGCGTACTGAAATCGAACAACTGCGGCGCCACACCGCCCACCACGTAGAGCGCCAGCTGCCCTTCGTACGTCTTGCAGATCCAGCCGCGCTTCTGGAACTGCAGCAGTACGCCGGCGTGATCGCCGGTGGAGTACGCCCACGACAGCGCGAACCACGTCCATAACGCCAGTCCTGCCACCGCAACGATGGGTACCAGCAGCGCAAAGCGTTTGAAGTGCGAACCGTTCGACACGGAAGTCCCCTCGAGTTGCCCGTGGAGGTACAACAAAAGTTGATGGCGCGCCTGTCTTCGGCAAGAGAACCTGAACGCGCGCGGATCATACAGCGGCGTTCGCGAGATTGTCCGTTTCTGACATTTACCGCTGTCTTGCCGGAACGTTAGAGTCCGTGCATCTCAACGGAGGCGGCATGCAGAAGTACAAACTGTATTGTGTTGGTGAATCCGGCAACTGTTACAAGGTTGCCCTGATGCTCGAATTGTGCGGACTGGCGTGGGAGCCGATATTCGTCGATTACTTCGGCGGTGAAACGCGCAACAGCGCATGGCGCGAAGGCATCAACGAAATGGGCGAAGTGCCCATGCTCGATACCGGCACCGAGCATCTCACCCAGAGCGGCGCCATCCTGACCTGGCTGGCACGCCGCACCGGCCGCTTCGGCGGTCGCGACGAAGCACAGCAGATCGAAGTACTGCGCTGGATCCTGTTCGACAATCACAAGTTCACCAGCTACTACGCGACGCTGCGCTGGATGGTGGGGCTGGCGAAACAGGGCGATCCGGCGGTTATTGAGTTCCTGCGCAGCCGCGTGCTCGGTGCCTTCGGCATCGTGGATCGACATCTGGCGAACCGGGCGTTCCTGCTGGGCGACGAGCCCACGATCGCCGACTTCTCGCTGGTCGGCTATCACTATTACGAGGAAGACACGAGTATCGATCGCGATCAGTTCCCCCACCTGAAATCGTGGGCGCGACGGATTGCGGATCTGCCGGGATGGAAGCCGCCCTATGAACTGATGCCGCGGGGTATCAAGACCTGATCGCGCTCTGATGCGTTGGCGCGACTATCAGTCACGTCCCGCCTGTTTCGCGTGGATGGCGCGCACATCGTCGATGGTGTTGGCGTCCTGTGCGGACTTGTCGGTGCGATACGCCTTCACGCGGGCAAATCTCAGCGCGACGCCACCGGGGTAATGCGGACTGGTCTGGATGTCATTGAAGGCAACTTCCACGACGATTTCCGGACGCACGTACACGGTGTAACTGTCGCGTCCGGATTCGCGTGCCAGGAATTCCTGTGTCTGCCATTCGAGCATGGCGTCGGTCAGACCCTTGAATGTCTTGCCGAGCATCACGAAGCCGCCGTTGACCGGATCGCGTGCGCCGAGATGCAGATTCGAGAGCTTCCCCTTGCGGCGGCCGCTGCCCCACTCCGCTGCGAGCACGACAAGATCGAGCGTGTGAACATGCTTGATCTTCAGCCAGCTGGCGCCGCGACTGCCCGCTTCGTACACCGAGTCGAGCGCCTTGGCCATGACGCCCTCATGACCATGCGCCATGGCATCGTCATAGAACCGCTGCGCCTCGTCCTGCAGCGAGGTGATGATGCGCGGAATCAACAGGTCGGCGGGCAGCGCTTCGCTCATTGCGCGAAAGCGCTCGCTGGCCGGTCGATCTGCCAGATTGCGCCCATCGAGACTCAGGCAATCGAAGAAGTACACGTGCAGCGGCAGTTCCCGGCGCAGTGAGTCGACGTCGAGCTTGCGGCCGAAGCGTCGCATGGTTATCTGGAAGGGTCGTGGCCGACCGCGTTCGTCGAGTGCGACCGTCTCGCCGTCGAGCACGATGCTGCGGGCATCGATCGTCGCGACCGCAGAGATCACTTCGGGCACAGCCGTCGAGACATCGTTCAGACTTCTGGTGAAGACGCGCACGATCTCGCCCTGCTTGTGAACCTGCACGCGTGCGCCATCGACTTTCCACTCGAAGGCCGCCGTGCCGCCAAGCCGCTCCAGTGCCTCGGCAGTATCAGTCGCCGTCTGCGCCAGCATGGGTGCGATCGGCGCAAGGACTTCAATCTGAAATCCGGCCAGTGCATCGCCGTCACCGGACAGCGCCGCTGCGGCGAGAACTCCTGCATTCGGCGCGTACATGGCGGCCCGTCGTACATCGCTCACGGGAACGTCGGCAGCTTCGGCGATGGCCTCCACCATGAGGGCCGCGAGCGCACCCTGCCGCAGTTCGCTGACGAGCAGCCGCGCGAGAAAACTCTGCTCAGCGGCCGTGGCGCGCGAGAAAAGATCTTCCAGCAACTGCTTGCGGGCTGCCGTCGATCCCTTGCCGCGCAGATTCACCAGCGCTTCGAGAGCTGCATCGACGTCCGCCAGCGTCAGCGATGGACTCGCAGCCGCATCGAGTTGCGTGTATGCGTGCACCGTATAGCCGACCCCGATCTTGCCCTGACGTACTTCACCCGAGAGAAAAAGCGCACCGATCTGCACGTCGTCGCCGTGTAGTTGGCGCAGAAACGCCGCCAGCTCACGCAGCTTGGCGAGCCGGCTCGGGGTCGCAGCGACGCGATCGGAAACGGCAACGAGGTCGGCGAACAGGGGCATGGGGGAGGAAGTGAGGGAGGTGAGGGAGGTGAGGGAGGTGAGGGAGGTGATGGGGGTGACGAGAGTGACGGGGGTGACGGGGGTGACGGGGGTGACGGGGGTGACGGGCCAGAGTTTCCTCTTACATCACCTCCATCACCTTCATCACCTCCATCACGTTCCTCACCTCCCTCACTTCATTACGCGCATCAAAAATGCCGTCCACGGCGCTCGCCGAACTGCATTTCCAGTGCGATGCCGACTTCGGCGCTGGCCTTGCGATCTTCAGACAGTCGTTCGCGCGGCCATGCGACGCCGCCGCGCAGTTCGAGAAACAGCCACTTCAGGTCGCGGAACTGGCGTCGCATGATCAACCGGGCGGCAGTGCGCGTGAGCTGCACCTCGTTGTCGGTTTTGCCCTCGACCTCTGCCTGCCAGGCCAGACCGAGCCGCGGATTGACCCGCTGAAAAAGCGTGACCTGCGAATACCACTCCAGGCCGATGGTCTCCTCGGTGAACTTGCCGAGATTGGTCCACCGCAACAGAAATCGTTCCGAGAACGCGCGATCGAGTGTGAGACGTGTCGTCGTGCCCATGCCTTCGGAGTTCTGCCAGAACACTGTTTCGCGCGCGGCAAAGACATAGTGTTCGCCGAAATTGCGGATGAACTCGTAGCGGGCTCGCGCGTAAGGATCCAGCGGGGTCGTGACACGCACGCCGACGCTGGCATCGAAATCATTGCCGGTGCGGTTCGGGTTCGCATACCCGAGACCGAGCAGCACGCTCTCATCTTCGATGCCGCCGAACTGCCGTGACGGCAATGCATCGAAATCATCCTCGACGTCGGTGATGTAGTCCTCTTCGCCGACGCGACCGGCGAAGGCCGAGATCCGTTCGTCCCACTGCGGCAGCTGCAGTCGCACACGAAATCGCAGGCGCGGATCGAAGCCGTCGTATTCGCTCCACAGCGCGCCGGTCGAGACACTGCCGTAGGTACGGTGATAGTCCTCATACCGCAACTGGTCGCCGAACATGCCGTCCAGCCACGCTGAGGATGCACATGCCGTGATCTGCAGACGGCGCCGCACGCGTTCCAGCATCGTCATGGCGCTTTCGCTCATTTCGCTGCAGACGTCCATGGCGCCAAGTTCCGTGGCGGTCGGATGGACGGGTTCGATATCGGAGTCGGTGCCGGGCTGCTCGGACTTCTGCGAGTCCGGCGGAGGCGTCTGTGGCGACGCCGTGGGGGGCGGCGAGTCCTGCGCCATGACGAATGCGCCTGGCTGCATCACCATGAGTGCCAGCAGCGCCCGCCATGTGAGTTCCCGCATTGACGTCATCGTTGTCCGGGCAGGCGTTCCTGCCAGTCCCCGCCGTATCGCACTCCGTAATTCGCAGGCCGCACGTTCAGATCGATCCATGATGGACCGGCCTCACGCTGCCACCCTTGCGATCTGCACCCGATGTAATCTTCTGCCAGAAAACCCCGCAGACACCGACCAAGTTCCGCAGGAACTGTCGGCCGCTGTCGCAGCATAGGCGAGGACTGCTGCGCCGGCCATCGGGATCCAGACGATAGGGCGACTGCGGACAGCGCGTCTCTCGTGCGAACATGAGGGCATCATGGCAGCGGACCATTCAATGCACAGTGCACACGTCGACCCGGCCGCCATCAGCGTCTGGCGCTGCCACTATCTGATCGCGACCGGCGTCCTCGCCAGCGCAACGGTCATAACGCTGTTTCCGCAGCAGGGCGTGCCCTGGGCGGCCATTGGCGGCACCGTGCTGGCGATCGGCACTGCGCTCGCGTGGTACTGGCCGGCGGTGTACTACCGGCACCTGCGCTACATGATCGATGCGACGGGCATCGCGATTCAGCGCGGCGTACTGTGGCGCTCGCATATCGCGCTGCCACGGGTGCGTATTCAGCACACTGACGTCTCGCAGGGTCCGCTGCAACGCCGCTACGGTATCGGCACCCTGCGCCTGTACACGGCGGGCAGTCGTCACACCATGATCGAATTGCCCGGTCTTGCTCACGCAGACGCCATCGCTCTGCGCGACGCCTTGCTGGCGGAGAGCCAGGCCAGTGGTGTCTGACATCGGTTTCACGCCGCAGCTGCGACTGCATCCGCTGTCGTGGCTGTTTTCGCTTACCCGCTACGTACGGCAGTTCATCGTGCCGCTGGGCGCCTTCGTGCTGTTCGGCGCTCGCAACGATGGCCAGCTCTGGGGGCTGTTGTTCATCGTCCCGCTCGTCATCAGCGCCCTGTGGCAACAATGGATCTACCGCTACGGCTTCGGACCGCGCGGCCTGGTCATTCAGGAAGGTCTGTTCTTTCGCAATGTTCGTCAGATCGAATACGCGCGCATCGAGAACATCGATGTGGAACGCGGTGTGCTGCATCGGCTGCTGGGTGTTGCCCAGGTCAGCATCGCAACCTCCACCGGCGGCAAGGCTGAGGCATCGATTCGTGTTCTGAGCCTGCCGGCGGTTCAGGCGCTGCGCGAGCGGATCTTTCGGACGCAGTCCGGGCCCGGCACCGAGGCGCGCGCTCCCGGCAAAGCGGATGAAATCCTGCTGCACCTGTCTCCCGGAGAATTGGTTCGTTACGGGCTCATCGACAACCGGGGAATGTGGGTTGTCGTTGCCGTACTCGGTTTTCTGTCGCAGGAGGGGCTGTGGCAGACGATCGGCGCGACACTGGCTCGCTGGCTCACCGACACCACGCTGCAGCAACTGGTCGCGCTGGGTCTTGCGGTGCAGGTCGCCCTGGCGCTCGCAGCCATCTTCGCGCTGATTGCAGCGCTACGTGTGTTTTCGATCGTGGGCGCGTTGCTCACGCTGTTCGATTTCACACTGACCCGGCATGAACACGACTTCCGCGTCCGTCACGGACTGCTCACGCGCGTGGCTCTGAATCTGCGCGTGCGACGCATTCAGTCGGTGCATCAGACACAGACATTGCTGCATCGGCTGTTCGATCGGGTGTCCCTGCGCGTCGATCTGGCCGGAGACAGCAGCGGGCAGGAAAACAAGCAGGAACGCGTGCGCACGCGCAGGCGCTGGCTGGCACCGTTATGCACACCGCAACAGGCAGAACAGTTGATTGCCGCGGCGCTGCCCGACGCGCATCTGGACTCCGCGCCTGCATGGCAACCGCTCGCTGCGCACGCACGCGGTCGCCTGTTCCGCCGCACGCTCTACGTATGGACCGGACTGGCACTGCTCGCCCTGCTGATCCTGGGCATCCTGCCGCAGTCGCCGGTGCAGCCGGACTGGCAGATTCTCCTGGTCTACATTCCGGTTCTCGCCGCCATCGCCTGGGTGCGCGCCCACCTGTATGTGAGAAATACGCGATGGGCACTGACGCCCGACGCGCTGTTGTTCCGTCACGGCTGGCCGACGCGTCGGCTCAGCGTGCTGCCGCGCAATCGTCTGCAATCGGTACAGTTGTCAGCCTCCCCGTTCGATCGGCGCTATGACATGGCGAACGTCGCCATCGACACCGCCGGTGCCGGCAGCCTGGAAGATCGCGTTCACATCCGCTTGCTGCCGACGCAGACAGCGAGGGAGCTGGCTCGCGCGTTGTATCGCTCGCGCGTGATGGCCGCACCCGGCACTGTGGCTGCAGTCGACGATTGATTCTTCCTTAAGGAAGATGCCGCTGCCATCAGTGCGTCTTGCGGCCCGACAGACGCCAGCGCACCAGCGCGCTGACGATGATGAGCGACAACGCAATCCCCCAGAGCGAGGCGATGGCCACCATCGTGAGCTGGTCGCCCGGATAGCGCGCGTGCCACAGGCTCCACAGCCGCAGTGTGATCGGAATCGTCAGTACACCGGCGACCGCCACGTATGCAGCGAACCACCAGCGGCGTTCATGTCGCTGCAGCAACCGCGGCTGTACGTCCGGATGACCCTGTGCCTTCGCAAGTCCGATGCCCAGCAGCGCCAGCACGATCAGCAGTCCCACCACTGAACTCGCGTGCTGCAGGAACCGGTACAGATCGAACTCACGGCCGAAGATGCCGATCCTCACTGTTTCCAGCGAACCCAGCATGCGCACGCCGCGACCGTTTTCATGCGTGAAGCCATCCCATGCGAGATGCGTCACGCCGCCCAGCAGAATGCCGGCAGATGCAAACAACCACTGACGCAGGCTGCGCAGCGGCGCAGCGATCGCATCCTGGCGCCACAGGTCGTACAGCCGGCCCGGCAACAGTTCGAGCGTTGCCGGTTTGATGTGCAACTGAAACAACCAGTAACAGGCCATGCCCACCGGCAGGCAGAACGTGAACAGCGGTACCAGTCCGTGCGTCTCCGATCGTGGAAAGGCAGCCGGCATGAACAGGCCGAAGTCCGGCACCATGCTGCCGATCACCGCCGCGCTCAGCAGCTTCCCCTTGCGCAGAAAGCGTGAGAACGGCAGGACGGCGGCGACGTGCGAAATCGTGAAAGGCATGCGATCAGATCCACATCAGCGGCTGACGCGAACGCTCTCCGGCGGCCCCAGATAACTCGGACGCACGCCGCCGGCATCGATCACGATGCGCTCGAGCACGACACCCGGCGTCACCATCCACACTTTCAGCGTGTGCACTCCCGGCCTCGTCACGGTGTGGGTCGACACCACGCGGCGAATCCCCTCGGCGACGGCACGGTCCCAGTTGCCCCGGGCCCAGGTGTCGAGCTTCAGGATCTGCGCAGGCGCATCATCGAGCGACACGGCAATGCGCAGCCCCTCCCCTGACTGAAAGTCCAGCGACGGTGCGCAGTCGAGCTGCACCTGCACTTCGCCGGTCGAGGTCAGATAGACATCGTATTCCAGCCGCGGCGAGCTGCCTTGTGGAGTGCGCTCCGCAGCGGTCACGGGAAATACGGTGACCGCACCCAGCGTGCGCCCGAAGTCCGGCAACACTTTCCAGCCCGCATCGGCCGCAGCGAACACTCGCGTGTAGTGCGGCGCCTCGATGGCGACGTGCTTGTCGGCCTCGATGAAACCGCGGAACTGCCTGGGCAATACCAGTGCGCTGCGCACCGGGACCGCAACGCTGACTTGCTCGCCGGTCTGCGCCTCGATGCGTACGTTCGCCGTCGATGCGCCTGAAGGCACTGCATCCCAGTCGATACCGATCTTCAGTTGCACCGTGTCGCTGACGCTGCCGGCCGCGGGCTCGACGTGCACCCACGGCTGATCCGCAGTGGCCTGGTAGCGATAAGGAGTGTCACCGCGATTGAACAACTCTATCCAGCGGCTCGGTGCACTGCGCTCATCCAGCGGCGGCAGCATCGCAGGCTTCGCTCCGTATGACGGCCACACAGTGGTACTGCCATCGATCGCCATCGCCAGCGACGCACCCACCCGCGGCCGCACATCGCTCACGGCCGGCATGACTTCGATGTCAGGCTGCTGCCAGTAGGTGTAGCCGATGTTGATCTGATCCATCATGTGGTTCCACTTGCCACCGTGCAGCGCGTTGTATTCGGCCGCCAGCTGACCGTCGACGCCAAACCAGTGACGTGCCTGATTCGCCGCCTGCGTCGCGTCGCTGCGGCCCTGCAGCGCATACAGATGATTGCGACCAGCCGCGACATACATTTCCTGAACAGCGGCGCTGGCGCGTACCGGATACTCGACGAGCTGGAAAAACGCATCGCGCGCCCGGGGTGGCAGCTTCTCACGCAGTGCCACAGCACGCGCCGACAGGTCGCGCCATTGCGCCAGGATGCGATCGGCTTCACCGTAGTTGACGAGCGAGAACGTGTCAGGGGCCAGCATCTCCGGTTTGCGCAGCGAATTGAGTCTGGTGTAACCGTCGATCAATGCGGCGACTTCCCGTGCGTTGTCCGCACCGAACTCCCGCGCCGCCCACGTATGCGAATACTCCTCCAGCCTGTCGTATGACCAGCGCGCCGGATTCCACGCCATGCTCAGAAAGAACTCGATGGGAAATTCCATCGGCTTCAGATCGCCGACATTGACGATCCAGATGCGGTTCGCGCCGTACTGCCAGGCGAGGTTCATCTGTTCCTGAACCTTGGAGATGGGGACCGTATTGATCCACTTGTAGTTGCGCGGTCCGCCGACGTAATCGAAGTGGTAGTAGACGCCGGCGCCGCCGGCACGATTGCGCTCGGCGGGCGTGGGCAGGCGACGGATGTTGCCCCAGTTGTCGTCGCACCACAGCAGTGTCACGTCGTCCGGGACCCGCATGCCGCGTTCGTAATAGCCCTGCACTTCCTTGTAGAGTGCCCAGAGCTGCGGAATCTCGCGGGGATCCTTGCCTTCCACTTCGCGCAGGATCTCGCGCTGGTCGGCGACGATCTTCTCCAGCAATGCCACGTTGGTCTCTTCCGACATGGCTTCATCGCCATCGCCGCGCATGCCGATGGACATGATGTTCTCGTAGTCCTTCACACGTTCAACGCTGGTGCGCCAGAAGTCGCGCAGCACCTCGGCATTCGTCGAATAGTCCCAGGGACCTTTGCCATAGCGGCGCCATTCGTCATGAGCGCGCATCAGAGGCTCGTGATGCGAGGTTCCCATGACGATGCCGTATTTGTCTGCAAGCGGCGCGTTCTGCGGATCATCGTCGATGAAGGCACTGCCCCACATTGCCGGCCACAGATAGTTGCCGCGCAGCCGCAGGATCAGCTCGAAGACGTGCGCATAGAACTCGTGATTGAAACCGCCGAATTTTTCCTTCGCCCAGCCGCTGAGCGCCGGCGCTTCATCGTTGAGAAAGATGCCGCGATACTTCACCACCGGCTCGCCGAAGACATGGCGCCCCGGTTGCACGTAGATGGCATCGCGATGCGTCACCGGCACATCGGCCCACCAGTACCAGGGCGATACGCCGATCTGCGCCGACAGATCGTAGAGTCCATAGATGGTGCCGCGTTTGTCGCTGCCGGCGATGACTACGGCGCGGTCGATGCCGGCAAAGGGTCGATCGATCGTTTCGATGACGAACGACTCCCACTTGCCGCGCACGTTGCTGACATCGAGTTTGCCGCGCTTCGCCAGATCGTCGATCTGATGGCTGACGCCGATGGTGCCCGCCACGATCACGACCTTGCCGGTCATGGTGGTGTCCGTCGACAGAACCGGGCGCTGACCGCTGACCCGCTCGATATCGGCCTGCAAATCGCCCGCGGCGCGCAGCACGCCGGCGAAGTCATGCCCGTCCAGCCACAGCGGCGCCGTGGCCTTGCCATCATGAATGGCGAGCGCACGTGCCGAAGGCTGGAACTGCACGTAGGCGGGATCGCCGATGGCTGCCCGTGCCGCTACCGCGCCCAGCAGGCTGACTGCGAGCAACAGCACCCGCAATTGTCTGAATCTGGCTCGAAACATTATCCGGTCACCGCACGTTCACGTGGACCTTCAGAATACCTTGCCTCGCTCACCGCGGTCAGATGAAATCGCCGGCAGCGCCATTCGCAGGGGGAGAGCCTATGGATCTGCAACTCATCGTCTATCGTCTCGCCATTCAGAGCAGCTATGCCGAAGACTCGGAGGCCGAGGCGGACGCAGAGTCGTTCGACACGGTGCAGTTCTTCATCGGCGAGAGCGGTGCATGGCGCATCCGCACCTTCAGCGTCGATGAAGATGTCCATGTGTATTCGCTGGGCGAGTCCACGCCCGACCTCGCGCAGACACTGACTTCGAGCACTGAAAGGACTTATGGCGATGTGATCGCCGCGAAACATGAATTCCGCGGGGCCGGTATCGATGAGATCAAGCACGCTCTGCAGGCAGCGGGATGGTCGCCCACACTGAAGCAATCGAAGCAGCATGGCTTCGCTTTCTGGGTTCCGGAAGGCACCGACTATCGAACGAAGTCTACGCCGGAGGAATGATAAGCATGGCGCTGAAGGAATGGCCGCAAGAATGCGCCGCAGGTGCATGACAGCAAGGCAACGCCACACCTGCGCTCCTGAGCGAAACCTTGTCTTCCCTGTGCCTCGAGCGCCGCTGACACAGGCGACACGCGCTGCCGAGGACTATCTGGTTTCCGGTTGCGCGCCGCCCAGCGCCACGAAGAGCTGTGCGGTATCAGCGAGCCGCTGCGCCTCGGCGCGGACATAACCGAGCCGCGCCTGCTGATACAGGCGTTCGCTGTCCAGCACCTGCAGGACGTTTGCGAAACCTTCGTTGAAACTTTCCCGCGTGAGTTCCAGATTTTCCTCAGCCACGTTCAGAGCCTTGCTCTGTGCGGCGAACTGCTCGCTGCTTTGCTGCGCAGCATCGAGTGCATCTGCGACCTGCGCGAATGACTCGAGCACGACCTGCTGATAGCGCGCCGCCTGGACCGACAGCGCCGCCAATGCCGCTCGCTTCTCCGCGCGCAGCTTGCCGCCATCGAAGAGCGGCGCCGTCAGGCCCCCGATGATGCTCCACGCGCTGTTCTCGGCATCGAACAGTGTGCTCGTATCCACCGATTCCTGGCTGAAGCCAGCCGTCAGCGTGATGCGTGGATAAAGATCGGCAGTAGCGACCCCCACCGCCGCCGTTGCCGCATGCAGTTGCGACTCGGCTGCGAGAATATCCGGACGTCGGCGCACGAGTTCCGCAGGCAGGGTCAGCGGCAATTGCTGCGGCAGCCGGAAATTCTTCAGCTCGAACCCTGACTGCGCCTGTGCCGGTGGCTGGCCCATCAGGACGGCCAGTGCATTGCGGGCGGCATTGAGCTGCCTTCTGACGGGCGGCAGGAGCGTCTCGTCATTCGCGAGCTGGCTCTGCGCAATCAGCACGTCCACCTTGCTGACCGATCCTGCATCGAAAGCTGCCTGGATCATCTCGACGTTGCGCCGATCGTTCTCGAGCAGTTCTTCCATCGTATCGATCTCGGTCTGATGCGCCGCGACGGCCAGCGCCTGCATGACCACATTGCCGGCCACGGAAATCTGCGCGGCCTGGCCCTCATGCAACTGAAAGTCTGCCAGTGCGCGCTGCTGTTCGATGGAGCGCTTCACACCGCCGGTGTAATCGAGGGTGTAACTCACTGCCGGACCAAATGCGTAGAAAGTAAACGGCGGCGGTTTGGGAAAGGTGCCGAGAAAGCGTGAACCGAGTTTCTGACGCCCGACTGACGCATCCAGATCGATCTGCGGATAGCGTGCACCGGTGCGCGCCTCGACCAGTGCCAGTGCCTGATCGACGCTCGCGCGTGCCGCCGCCAGTGTCTGGTTGTGCGCCAGTGCCTGCGCCACTGCTTCGTTCAGTGCAGGCGACTGAAATGCTGTCCACCAGTCAGCCGGGACTTCCGCACCTTCCTGCAGTCGCTGACTCTGCACACCCTGCGTGCCGATGGTTGCCGGCGCGGGGGTCACCCCGTAGCGATCCACATCAGGTACGTCGGGTCGCTGGAAATCAGGCCCCACGGCACACGCACTGAGCGTCGTCACTGCCACTGCGATCACTGCGCCGTGCACTGTGCGCGACGCCTTGCTGATACTGGTCATGTAGTTCTTCACCGTGACGGCCATGTCATTCGGCCGCGATGGCGGCGCCGCCGTGCGGCGCCGCCGGTTTGCGCAACAGGAACACCAGGCCGATGGCGAGCAGGCTCATCACCAGCATGAGTTTGAAATCGTTGTTGTACGCGATCATGGTTGCCTGTCTGGACACCTGTGCATTCAGCGCGGCCAGCGTTGTCGCGTCCGCCATGGTCGAGACACCCTGAGAGCCGAAGCTCGTGACGTGTTCGGCCAGTCGCGCATGCATGATCTGCGAATTGCGGATGAAAAGCGCCTGCACCGCAGGCAATGCCCACGCTGCTGCCGATGTTCCGCAGCAGATTGAACACTGCCGTACCTTCATTGCGAAAATGCGGCGCCAGTGTCGAGAAGGTCACCGTGGCAAGCGGCACGTAGGCAAGACCCAGCCCGATGCCCTGCACATAGCCAGACCAGGCGACGAGCCGATCCGGCATGCCGATATGGAAATTGCACATCTGCCACATCGCGATCGCTGTTATTGCCAGTCCGGCCGCGATGACCCAGCGCGCATCCATCCATTTGAGCAGTCTGCCAATGACCAGCATGGCCGTCAGCGTTCCGATGCCGCGCGGCGCCGTCAGCAGTCCGGCCGTCATCACCGGATAGTCGAGCAGATCCTGCAGCAGCGGCGGCAGCAGCGCGAGGGTGGCGAACAGCAACACGCCCACCACGACAATGAAGATGCTGCCGACGGCGAAATTTCGATCTCTGAAGATGCGCAGATCGACGAACGGCTCGCGCGCGGTCGCGCTGTGTACCGCGAACAGGTAAAGCGCAATCCCGGCCACGGCCGCCTCCACCAGAATTTCCGTGGAGCTGAACCAGTCGAGCAACTGACCGCGATCGAGCATCAGCTGCAGGGCGCCGATGCCGAGTGCCAGTGTGGCAAAGCCGAGGAAGTCGAACGCGCCGCGCTTGAGATCGGTCTCAGAGAGGAACGTGCTCAGGCCCAGGAACGACAGCACCCCGATGGGCACGTTGATATAGAACACCCAGCGCCAACTGTAGTTGTCCGTGAGCCAGGCGCCGAGTGCCGGGCCCAGAATCGGCCCGACGGTCACGCCCATCACCCAGATCGACATGGCGCGCGCGTGCCGCTCCGGCGGATTGATGTCGAGCAGAATCGCCTGCGACAACGGTACGAGCGCGGCGCCCGAGAGGCCCTGCAACAGGCGGAACAGCACGATCTGCGGCAGGCTCTGCGCGAGGCCGCACAGCACCGAGGCGATCGTGAATCCGGCGATGGAAGCGAGAAAGACTTTCTTGCGCCCTATCCGTCCCGACAGCCACCCGGTGAGCGGCGTCATGATCGCCACCGCAACGATGTAGGACGTCAGCACCCATGTCATCTGTTCCATGGTGGCCGCGAGACTGCCTTGAATGTGCGGCAGCGCGACGTTCGCGATGGTGGTGTCGAGCGACTGCATGGTGGTCGCCAGCATCACCGAAACGGTGATGAACCCGTGATTCGCGATTTTGTTGTCAGCGCCGCTCACAGCGATCAGCGGCTGGCCGTTGTAGTCGCGGCGGCATGGCCGAACAGATGACGCTGATACTGCGTGTCCACTGTCACCTGTGCGCTCAGACCGGATTGCAGCCGGATGGCTGGATCGTCGAGTTCGAGCCGCACCGGCACACGCTGCACCACCTTCACCCAGTTGCCTGTGGCGTTCTCCGCCGGCAGCACTGAGAACTCATTGCCGGTACCCGGACTCACGCTTGCAACCGTGGCGTGCAGCTTCCGTCCGGACAGCGCATCCACCGCGATCTCGGCGCTCTGGCCGGGACGCATATGAGCGAGCTGGACTTCCTTGAAGTTGGCTTCGACCCACACGTCACGATTCGAAACCAGTGCGAAGACCGGTTTCGCCGCCGGAATGTAATCGCCCACCTGCAGTTCATCGACGCGCGTGACCACGCCATCCTGAGGTGCAACCACCGTGGTGTAGGAAAGATTCAGGCGGGCATGATCGAGCTGTGCCTGCGCCGCCAGCACGTATGGATGCTGTTCCAGGGGAATGTCCGGATTGCCTCCGAGTGCGGCGAGCGCCGCCTGGATCTGCTGCTGTGCGCTGTTGAACTGCTGCTGGGCATTCTGCTTCGCGTGCAGAGCGGCATCGAACTGCGCCTGCGATGCAATGCCCTTGTCGAGCAGGTGTTGCTGGCGCTGCGCTTCGCTGGTTCGATATTTCAGAGTGTCCTGCGCCGCTGCAAGATCTGCCTTGCGCTGTCGATATGTCGCCCTGAGCTGCTCGACTTCGAGACGCGCCTTGCCGAGCTGCGCCTGCGCTTCGGCGACTGCAATCGTGTACGGCGCGGCATCGAGGCGGAACAGCAGATCGCCCTGTCGCACATGCTGATTGTCGTGCACGGCCACCTCGACCACACGACCGGATACATTGCTGCTGATGCTGGCCTGTGCTGCGCGCACGTAGGCATCGTCCGTCGACTCGTAGCGGCCACCGAACAGATAGAAATATCCCGCCACGATTGCGAGCAGCAACGGCCCGGCGATCAAGAGCGGCAGGCGCAGACGTTCGCGACGACCGCGCACAGGCGAAATATCCGTCGGAGCTGCCTCGGGCTGCGGCTCCAGCTCATCGATTTCCGATTCTTTCACAACTGCATTCATGGAAACTCTTCTTCAGGATCGGGCGCGTTGCCTGGCTTTCGGCTGCGCGACTGCTTCACGACCGGCACGCGACTTCGTGACTTCGGCACTCTCGGTCAGACCGAGCAGGTTGCCGTGAATCTGTTCCAGCAGACCGATCAGCCACTGGCGGTCTTCGGCCTTGATCCCGGACAGCACCTGCGCGCGCACCTGGTCGCTTACCTTCCACAACTGATCGAGCGCCGGCTGTGCCTTGTCCTTCAGATACAGCTGCCGCGCGCGCCGGTCGGTCGGATGCTGGCGGCGCTCGATCAGGCCATCGGCCTCCATGCGATCGAGGATGCGCACCAGGCTCATGGGTTCCATGCCCGTCAATTCCGCGAGCTGGACCTGATTCACGCCGGCGTGGCGCGTCAGATAGGTCAGCACCTTGCACTCGGCCAGACTTACGGCCAGATGTCCGGCCTGCGATTCGAACAAGCGGGTATACAGACGCCCGATGTCCTTGATCAGGAAACCCAGATTGCGGGTACGGTCCATGGATTCACCTCGAGCGAGATAATATCACTTGATATTATCTTCATTGTTACGGATTTGTCAGGTGTGCGCTGCGTCGCACGTGGACGGATGGAGCACCGCAGACGCATCGCCTTGTTCGCTCACGCGAATGCGCGCGGGTCCTGACGCAGAAAGAAGGGAAATGCCCTACGACGGCTATCCTGTCGGCGGTTTCCGCGAAGAGACTGGGATCTCTCGCTCCATGCGGGATCCGCGTGGAGATTCTTCTGCGGTTTTACCTGGGCAGCCCGGGCAGAGCTGCCAGTTTCAGCCAGCCGGGATTTCCGGGTGGGCCGTCAGGGCGATAACCGCAGGCAAAAGAGGCTGCGGGCGACGCAGCCTCCTCATCTTTATCAGGCCAGTTTCACAGCCTTGCCGGTGCGCGCCGACTCGTAGATCGCCATGAGAATACGGACGTCGCGCAGACCTTCTTCGCCTTCCACGCGACTGGGCTTGTTCTCCAGAATGCACTGGGCGAAGTCGTCCATCTCATCGGCGAAGCGATCCGTCTCGGGAAAACGGATCTCCTTGCCATCGCTGCGGCGCCCCTTGTTGCCGCCGTAGAAGTACGCCGGATCGAGTTCGAACCAGCCGCGCTCCGCGTTGGCGCGCATTGAAGCGACGCCGCCCATGCGGAAACTGCTGGTGCAGTACGCGACCTTGCCGCTCGGAAACTTTGCGGTCCACACCATGGTCTCATCGACCTCGGCGAACTTGACCGGATCGGTTTTGGTTTCAATCGCCGACACCAGTACGGGTTCTTCGCCGCTCAGATAGCGGCTGGCCTGCAGACAATAGATACCGACATCCATCAGGGAGCCGCCGCCGGACAACGCGTGCTTGAGTCGCCACTGATCAGGCTTGCCCACATCGATACAGAAACCCGCTTCGATGACCTTCACGTCGCCGAATACTTTTTCGCGAGCGAGGCGGATGCATTCCAGGTGATGCGGATCGAACTGGCAGCGATAGGCAATGCCCAGCCGGCGCTCGGCCTTCTTGCAGGCATCGATCATCTGCTGGCAGCGTTCCACGGAAATATCCATCGGCTTTTCGCAGAACACGTGCTTGCCCGCCTGCACTGCCTTGATGGTGTGCTCGGCGTGCAGGGCGTTCGGGGTCACCACGTACACCACATCGATGTCCGGGTTGTCGGCCATGCGCTGCATGTCGTCATACGAATAGATGCTGCTTTCGGGGATGCCGTACAGCTTGCCGAACTTCTCGCGCTTGGCAGGCGTGCCGGTGATGAGTCCGGTCAGTCTGCAATGCTGTGTTTTTGCGAAGGCCGGCATGATCTGGTGCTCAGCCAGACCGCCAAGGCCGCAGATGGCGAATCCGAGTTTCCTGTTCGGCATGGTTGTGTTCGCTTGCGTCGCGCCGGAAGAAATGAAGGGTACCGTGGCTGCTGCCGCGCCGGCCACCAGAAAGTCTCGACGGGATGGTTTGCTCATGGCGCCTCGTGCTTGTTTTCGTACATCTCGAGCATCGCTCGGCGCGGCATTCTTCACGTGCTGCCGTGAGGATGCAAGGCGCCACGTGCGATCGTCGGATGAGATCAGTGCAGCCGCGAGCGGTGCAGCGGCAACAGAAAATCGAGCAGCGCCTGGTTGACGCGTTCCGGCTCTTCCTGCTGCACCCAGTGCCCTGCACCCTCGATGAGCTGCGTGCGCACGCCGGGAACGACATCCTCCATGTGCTTGAGCATGGCCGCACCGCGCCGTCCGGCAATGAACGGGTCGCGCGAGCCCGCGATGAACAGCGCCGGCTGACGCACCTGAACGTCAGCCCACGCGGCGGTCAGTTCCCAGTTGCGATCGAGATTGCGATACCAGTTGAAACCGCCGCGAAAGCCGGTGCGCCGGAATTCGCCGGCCAGCCGTTCAATGTCTTTCTCCCGCAGCCATGCGGGCGTCTGCGGCGGCAGTACGAGCCGATCGAGAAAGCCGCCGCCGCGCGGCACATCGAGCGGGTGTTCGCGATCCACCTGCGGGCCCGGCACGCCGTACAGCAGCTTGCGCAGCGCTGTATCGACGTCGCGTTCGAACTCGGCTTCCGCAACGCCGGGAGGCTGAAAATGAAACCAGTAGTAATCGGTCCGGCCAGCCTCGCGCAGCATCCGCAGCGGCGGCAGTGGCGAGCGCGCGCGATGCGGCACACCCATGCCTACGACTGCAGTGAACATATCGGGGCGCATCGTGGCGGCGTTCCAGACGACGGGCGCCCCCCAGTCGTGTCCGATGAGCACAGCGTGCTGCTCGCCCAGCGCCGTCACGAGTCCGGTGATGTCACCCACCAGATGCAGCAGCGTGTATGCGTCGACAGCCTCGGGCGCATCGGTGGATCCGTAGCCGCGCATGTCCGGTGCCACGACGTGAAAGCCACGCTCCGCCAGCGCCGGCAGCTGATGGCGCCAGGAGTACCAGATCTCCGGCCAGCCGTGACACAGCACCACGAGCGGGCCGCTGCCCTGCTCCGCGATGTGCATGCGTATGCCATTGACGTCGAGTTCGCGATGCTGAATTCCGGACACAGTCACTCATCCTGCTGTCATTGGTGAGCATTGCGGCGCTTGCGATACAGCATATGACGCCGCAGCCAGTGTCCATCCGGCAGGAACGGGTGATCGAAGTCACCTGCGGCATCGTGCTGCATGCCCAGCCGTTGCATCACGTGTTGCGAACGATGATTGGCGGGCACGGTGAACGCAACAATCTCGGCAAGACCGAGTTGATTGAAGCCGAAATCAAGCGCGGCCTGCGCAGCTTCGGTGGCGTAGCCACGATGCCAGTAGTCCGCCGCGAGTCGCCAGCCGACTTCAATGCAGGGTGTGAAGTGCGCGGTAAATCTCGGTACCGCCAGCCCGACGGTCCCGATAAAGGCAGCGACGCCCGGCACTTCCACCGCCCAGTAGCCGAAGCCATGCTGATCGAAATGCTTTTCGATGCGATCGATGATGGCATCGCTCTCGGCGCGGATGAGCGGCTGCGAGAGAAATTCGATCACGCGCGGATCGGTGTTGAGCGCCGCGAAGGGCTCACGATCCGCGGCGGTCCAGCGCCGCAAGAGCAGGCGGTCGGTGCGGATTTCACGAGGCAGATTCGCGGCAGGGTTCCCGGGTTCTTGCGTCGACATCCCATCATCCCCCGCAGCACGATCAGTTACTCTGGCGGACATTCCGGCGCCCGCCGCCGCCGCACTGTTGCGCAATATGCCTGCAACCGCCATGTGGATTCTCGCTATCGCGCTGATGGTGGTTGGCGCACTGGGAATAATCCTGCCGGCGCTGCCGGGAATTCCCCTGATGTTTGCCGGGATGGTGGTCGCCGCCGCCATCGACGACTTCCAGCGCATCGGCTGGATCTGGCTGTCCGTGCTCGGCTTCCTGACCCTGCTGTCCATCCTCATCGAATTTGCCGCCTCGGCCGTCGGCGCCCGGCAGGTGGGCGCCAGCCGCCGCGCCATCTGGGGCGCGCTGCTCGGCACCGTCGTCGGAGTGTTCTTCGGCATTCCCGGACTCTTGCTCGGCCCGTTCATCGGCGCGGTCATCGGCGAACTGTCCATGCACGGCCGCATCGCTCAGGCCGGTCGTGTCGGCATTGCGACCTGGATCGGATTGATCTTCGGCACACTCGCCAAGATGGCCATTGCCTTTGCCATGCTCGGCATTTTCGTCCTGGCGTATCTGCTGGGCTAGATTCGATCGCACGAACCACGAAAGCACCATTGGATAACTTCACGCACACGCTGATCGGCGTCGTCATCGGCGAAACCACCGCACGCACCACCACCGCCAGTGAGGACGGATTGCCGCCACCACGGCGGCGCGCTCTGTTCACCACGTTGTGCGCCATTGCCAGCAACGTCCCTGATCTCGATCTGCTCGCTTCCGTCGCAACCCACGACAAGCTGAGCTATCTGCTGCAGCATCGCGGCTACACCCATACAGTGCTCGGCGTTCTGATTCAGACGCTGCTGTTGTACGCGGCCGTGCAGCTGTGGTGCAGATTCCGCCACTGGACGCTGTCCCGGCGCGATCGGATTCATGTCGCAACGCTGATCGGCGCAAGCCTGCTGATTCATCTCGGCATGGATTTCACCAACTCCTATGGCGTTCATCCGTTCTGGCCGTTCAACAACGGCTGGCTCTACGGCGACAGCATCTTCATCTGGGAACCGTTGCTGTGGACGGCTGCAGCACCGCTGGTGTTTCTGTTGAAAACGAAGACGGCGCGGTCCCTCGTGGCCGCGCTGCTGGTGACTGCCGTGGCGGTGTGTTTCACCAGCGGTCTGGTGCCACTGCCATTCGCCATTGCAATGGCTGCGCTCACCCTGGCTCTGCTGGTCCTGAGCCGGCAAGCCCCGCCGAAAATCGCGCTCGCAGGCGGCATCGCGGTGTGGTTCGGCATCACGCTGCTTTTCGCGATCTGCCGCCACCTCGTGGTCGGCGAACTGCGCGAGTTCGCAGCCCGGCAGTCGCAGGAGCAAGTGCTCGACTACATCGTGAGTCCGATGCCGGCCAATCCCGTGTGCTGGGAAATCATTCTGCCCAGCATCGACGCCACGCATTACCTGCTTCGCCATGGCACCTGGTCGCTGGCGCCGCGCTGGCTGCCGGCCGGACAATGTCCGGGACGCGATCTGTTCCAGCACATCACGGCGCCGCGCGAAGCGATGCACGACGCCGAGTCCGCGCAGGTGTTCTGGCGTGGCGAGATCCGCATGCCACGCGATCAGATTGCGAACCTGGCGGCGACGGACTGCCGGGCCGCTGCATTCCTCAGATTCGCGCGCGCACCGTGGGTTGCCGCACGAGACGGAGCGCGTGTGATTGGCGACCTGCGTTACGACCGCGAAGCCGAAGCTGGCTTTGCCGAAATCGAACTCGACCTGCGTGTGACACAGTGCCCATCGCACATTCCGCCATGGCTGCCGCCGCGGCAGGATCTGATCCAGGCCGATTCATTTGTTCGCCGTTGACCGCAGCATGAATTCCGCCCGACGCGCGTAGCATCCCTCGCGCACGGTTCACAGGCATGCTGCGCCATCTGTTACCCGGAGCTCCCATGTCATTCCTGAGAATCACATTCGCTGCATGCCTGATGTTCAGCGCCGTCTCGGTCGGCGCCACCGAGACGATCGAGGATCTCAAGCAGCAGGTACGCGAAGCCGAAACCAGTTTTGCGGCCACCATGGCGAATCGCGATCTGACGGCTTTCGCCAGCTTCATTGCCGAGGACGCGATCTTCTTCGACGGCGACCGTCCCAATCGCGGCAAGCAGGCGGTAATTGCTGCCTGGGCGCCGCTGTACGAGAAAGCCGATGCTCCCTTCTCATGGAAATCCCTGAATGTCGATGTGCTCGCCGACGGGACACTCGCTTACAGCAGCGGACCGGTTCTGGATACGCAGGGGCGACAGGTCGCCACGTTCAACTCCGTGTGGCGGCGTGAACGCGACGGGCGCTGGCGCGTGGTGTTCGACAAAGGCTGCAGCGAGTGTCGCTGTGCCGAGGCTGCGAAAGCGGAGCATTGACGCTCGGCGCCGGCACATTTCGACACCGGACGCAGCTGCACCATCAAACTGTTCGATGTACTGCTCGCGCCCGCTGCACTGCATGTCGCGGTGCGACTGCCTGACTGGTCACTTGCGATCCGGATACTTCGCCAGCACTTCGCGGACCAGTTCGTTCGCTTCCTTCACGCTGATGTCTGCCGAATCGAATTCGGCGTCCAGCGAGCCGCTCCAGACCTGAGCATTCTTCGCGGAATCGATGACATCGAGTGTGAACGTACCGCGTCCGGCCTTGCTCTTGCCGACCGGCAGACTGATGCCGATACCCCCGCCGAGACCGCCCGAGCCACCGCCCATGCCGACACCCACGCGCGGTTTGGAGGGTTCGATCTGTCGCGAGTTGAGCTGATAGGCGATGCGACAATCGGCCTTGTCGCTGACCTCCGTGTAACCCTTGTCGCGCAGTGCCTGCATGGTCGCGGTGCGAATTCGTTGCTCGACCAGCGACGCGGCGTCACCGCTCGGCGCGGGATTCCACGCGAAAGTCCGGCAGTCGGGCAGCGCGCCTTCGACCGCATCGACACGTACCTTCGGGCTGCTGGCGCAGGCTCCGAGAACGAGGATGCCGGAACACGCCAGCAGGGCTGAACGCAGCAAACGGTTTGAGGGCGACATGACACTCTCCGGCGATGGCTGTGATTCAAACGACTGAGAGGCGGCCAGGGTTCGACAGCCTGGTGCCGTAGCCTGGGGAACATTTACTGAACACAGACTGTATGCGCCCGGCGACGCGGACGCCGCTACTTGCGTTTGTGATCCCGCTTGCGCGCCGACCGGGCGTCCGGCCGGACACGCGGGCCTTTCGCCGGTCGTGCACTGGTGCGCGGCGCACGATCACGACGCAGTCGATCGGCCTGAGTGCGCAGTGCCAGGCTGATCTGCAACTGCTGGCCGCCCACTCTCACCTTCTGCAGGCTGCGGAAGACTTCCTTCGGCATACCGCCGGGCAGATCGACGAAGCTGTGATCCTCACGAATCACCACGCGTCCGATGTATTTGCCATCGAGCCCGGCTTCATTGGCGATGGCGCCGACGATGTTGGCGGGCCGCACTCCATGAATCTCGCCGACTTCGACACGGTAGGTCTGCAGTTCCTCATCGTCGTGGTGGCGACGTGCCGCGGGTTTCGCGTCCAGAGCAGGTCGATCGCGATGGCGCGATTCAGGGCGTGCGCGTTCCTCTCGTCCCTCGCGCCGCTGCTTGCGTTCCGCGCCATGCGGCGCTGCAGCCGCAGATTCACGATCGTGCGAACGCTCGGCGTTACGCATCGTGCGTGCCGCGGGAACCGCTTCGCTGCGCGAAGGCGCCTCGAGAAACAGCGGCGTCTTGCCCTGCGCCAGGCTCGCCAGCGCCGCGGCAATTTCCACCGCCGGCACGTTGTGCGCCTGTTCATAGCGTTCGATCAGGCCACGAAATGCTGCCGCCTGGCCACCGGCGAGCGCATCCGTGATCCGCTGGTTGAAACGGATCACGCGCTGTTCATTCACATCCTCGACGCTCGGCAATTCCATCTGGGTGATGGGCTGACGCGTCGTGCGCTCGATCACGCGCAGCATATTGCGTTCGCGCGGTGCGATGAACAGGATCGCTTCGCCGCTGCGACCCGCGCGTCCCGTACGGCCGATGCGATGCACATAGGATTCAGGATCGTAGGGCACGTCGAAATTGACGACATGCGTCACCCGGTCGACGTCCAGACCGCGCGCGGCAACGTCGGTGGCCACCACGATGTCGACCTGACCCGATTTCAAACGGGCGATGGTGCGTTCGCGCAGCTGCTGCGGAATGTCGCCATTCAGCGCTTCGGCGGCGAACCCGCGCGCCTCCAGTCGCTCGGCCAGCTCGGCCGTCGACTGCTTGGTGCGCGTGAAGACGAGCATGGCTTCGAAGGGTTCGGCTTCCAGAATGCGGGTCAGCGCATCGAGCTTGTGAACGCCGCTCACCATCCAGTAGCGCTGACGGATGCTGCTCGCCGTCGTGGTCTTGCTGCGGATCGTGACTTCGGCGGGATCGCGCAGGTGATTCTTCGCAATACGCCGCACTTCGGCCGGCATGGTGGCCGAGAACAGCGCGATCTGCCGCGACGCCGGCGCCTGGCCGAGAATCCATTCGACATCGTCGATGAATCCCATGCGCAGCATCTCATCGGCTTCATCGAGCACGAGGTGTTTCAGTGTCGCGAGATTCAGAGTGCCGCGCTTGAGATGATCCATCACGCGACCGGGCGTACCCACCACGACGTGCACACCACGTCGCAGACTGTGCAACTGCGGCGTGTAGCTCTGGCCACCATAGATCGGCAGCACGTGGAAACCCGGCAGATGCGTGGCGTAACGCTGAAACGCTTCGGCAACCTGAATGGCCAGTTCGCGCGTGGGCACGAGTACGAGTGCCTGCGGCTCGCGCGCAGAGACATCGATTCTGGACAACAGCGGCAGCGCAAAGGCTGCGGTCTTGCCGGTGCCGGTCTGAGCCTGACCGACGACATCGCGGCCCGCCAGAACGTGGGGGATGGTGGCCGCCTGAATCGGCGAGGGCTGCTCGTAGCCGACGTCGCTCAGGGCCGCCAGAACGGGTGCAATCAGGGACAGATCAGCGAACGTCACGGCATCGCGGGAAGCGGCGCCGACAGAATCCTCGGACACGGGAAAACCTCGGGGGAACAGCACAAACGGGCGGGGGCGCGAAGTCTACGTGTTTCGGGCCCGCGACTCGCTAATGATTTTGCGCAGTCGCCGCATTATGTGCGGCTGTCGACCTCAGTGCTTCTGCGGGTCGTATTCGTAGTGCCAGGGCTCGTCGGGCGATTTGAGCGGCCCTTCGAACTTCCTGCTGACACCGCGAACGGCGCTGGCGAGCCTGGCCGACCAGCCGTGCCGGACCCAGTCGATCTCGATCCGCGCCGTTTCCGGGCCTGCAACGACACGATTTCCCTGATGGATCTGGAAGTCGATGGCCCGTGCGCGACCATGCGATGACAGTCCGGGCGCGGCCAGCGGTGCCCGCACGGGCGACTGCCAGGCAAGCAAGAAGGCCCGCAACGCTTCGCGGCGCTGCGGATTCACCCCCGCGCACACCTCGGTACCGAGTCTTTCGGCGATCGCCGCGACTGCACCATTCTCGTTCCAGCGTTCGATCTGCTGATCCAGGCTGCGTACTTCCGTGTTGGCGTACAGCTGATAGCCCGGGTTGGCTGACTCGAAGCGCACGCGGATCGCTTCGATCTCGGCGAGCAACGTCTGGTATTCGGGCGAGCGTCGATATGCATCGATCTGCGCCTGGGTCCAGCTCCAGCGCGCTGCGAGGTTCTGCTGCCGCAGATACGAACGCAGTGCCAGCAGTTTGCGTCCGAATCCGTCGATGGCATCGAGTGTCCCGCTCACCTGCTCGGGTTGCGCCCGTTGCAGTCGCTGGAACTGCGCGTCAAGCCGCGAGCTGTCACGCGTGCATACGCCGGCACCGGCCGTCGACCACGCACCGATGGCCACCGTGAACAGACACGCGGCCAGCGGCGCGCGCATCACTGTGTTGTGGTTTCCTTCTCGATGACGATGGTGCCACGCATGACCAGCGCGGCGATCGCACCGATGGCAGCCAGCTGCGGCGCCAGCAACGTTCCGACCACGCCGATGGTCAGCGGAATGTCGATCAGCACCCGACCGTCGTCATTCTTGATGATCACCCGCCGCACATTGCCTTCGTGCAGCAGCTCCCTGATTTTGGCCAGCAGCGTGTCGCCGCTGAACTGGAATTCCTGAGATCTGGAGTCGGCGTCTGACATATGCACCTCGCTGACGTGATGGAAGCTATCGGGACGACCGGAAGTGCGATTCACCCGCTCCTTCCTCACTTTCATCGCCTTCATCGCTTCCTAGCCAATCAACTCCTTCAACTTCGCATGTCCCGTCCGCGACATCGGCAGCTTGTGGCCGTCGGAAAGGATGGCGAGCCAACTGTCCTTGCCGTACAGATCAATGCGGGCGAGGCGCTCGATGTTCAATATGAAGGAACGATGGATGCGCACGAAGCGGGTCGGATCGAGCTGGGATTCCAGATCGCTCATGGTCTGCTGTTTGCGCAGCTGTTTGCCGCCGATGCTGAACGCCAGATAGTCGTCCTGCGCCTCGATGTAATCGATCCGTTCGACGGGCAGCACGTGCACGCGCCCTTCGTGCCGGATCAGCACCCGCTCGAGCATCTTGCCCGGCGGCCGGGCGGCAACGGCCAGTTCGCTGGGTGAAGGTTGCGGCGCCTTGGTACGCAGCCGCTCGGCCGCGCGTTCCACGGCAGCGCTCAGACGAGCGGGTTCGACCGGCTTGAGCAGATAGTCGACGGCGTGCACTTCAAAAGCCCGCAGTGCGTACTCATCGAATGCGGTGCTGAAAATGACCGCAGGAGCGCGCTCACCCAGCAATTCGAGCACTTCGAAACCGGAAAGCTTGGGCATCTGGATATCCAGAAAAATCAGATCGGGCGTCAGTTCCTCGCAGAGCTTCACGGCCTCGAAGCCATTCGCCGCCTGCCCGACCACTTCAACGTCAGGCACCTTGCCCAGATGCTCGATCAGCAGGGAGCGCGCCAGCATTTCATCGTCGACGACCAACACACGCACGTTCGTAGTCCTCAGGTCGTGGCTGCCGCAGCCGGCAGCAGAATGGATACACGGAAACTCGTTTCGCCCGCATCGACATCGACACTGGCGCGATGACCGCACAGCGTCTCGACCCGCGAGCGCACATTCACCAGACCGACGCCGGTGCTGCGCGAGGGCGGACGATCCGGATCGCAGGGATTTTCCACGATGAGCTCGACGAAGCTGTCGAGCCGCCGCGCGCTGACATTCACTTCACCGCCTTCCAGCAGATGCGCGACGCCGTGATGCACCGCGTTCTCGACCAGCGGCTGCAGCATCAGCGGCGGCACGGACAGATCGCGCACGTCATCGGCGATATCGAACTTCGAGCGCAGTCGCTCGCCGAAGCGCACGCGCTCGATGGCCAAGAACGTCTCTGCCAGTGCGATTTCCTCCGACAACGGAATCGCCTTTTCGCGACCCAGCGTGAGGCTCTTGCGAAAGAACTGCGCCATCAGAAAACACATGTGGCGCGCAGCCTGCGTGTCATTGCCGATCAGCGCGGCCACCGAGTTCAGACTGTTGAACAGAAAGTGCGGATCGAGCTGTGCGCGCAGCGATTTCAGTTCCGCCTCACGCGCCAGCACCTGCAGTTCGAGTGCGCGGCGCTCCGCCTCGCGCGAGCGCTGAAAAGCCCACATCAGATAGTTGCCCAGCACGGCGAGCGTGATGGCGATGCCACCCACGAAACCCAGAATCGGCATGCCAGCCCTGGCACCTTCCGGGTAGCTGGCACCCGTCGGCAACAGCAGCTGCGCCCATTCGTACGACAGACCCAGCCAGATGGCGAGCGAAACGATCGCCGCGCCGAACCAGATCAGCAGAATGCGATGCGGCGGAGTCGTATCCGGCGGCAGCGCCTGCACCAGATACCAGTACGGCAGCGCCTGCAGGCCGAGCAATACCGCAAGCGGCACTGCGAACTCGAGTGACCAGACGATCGGTGCCCGGCCACCCAGCATCAATACACCCGCCAGCAGCAACCCGAAGGCGACCCAGATCGCCAGGTAGACCAGCAGCCGGGTGCGAGTGAAGAGAATGGGATGCATGCGACGGCGCCCGATCCGGCCGCGCTCAGTTCTTCACTTCGATGCCACTCATCACGATCGATCCCGTGATGACCAGCGTCTTGGTGGGAACGGCGCTGGTGGGACGGCGCTTGTCCACGAATCCACCCATCAACGTGGCGACCTTGCTGGTCACGGTCCAGTCGGAGGGCACATAAATTTCCATGCCGCCCCAGAACGCGAACACTTCGATCGTGGCCACGTCGCCTTCGATGCGCGCGTCAGTGAGATCCAGTTTGATGCCTGCCATCACCGCGCTCAGATCGGCGCCGCGAAAAGGACGGGAGACCGGCCGCAGTTCCGAACTGGACAGGACGGCAAAGGAGCGGATGAATTCGGCGTGATCTTCAACCGTCGCCGCCTCGGCATCGTGCGCCACCTGCTGCTGGGGTATACGGAACGCGCGATAGACCAGCCAGCCGCCGACAGACAACAGAGCCATCGGAAAGAGCAGTTGCCAGAAACTCACGGTGACCCAGCCGATCTTGCTGGCGAATGTCCACACACCGATGCCGATGAGAATCCAGCCGAGTCGCAGCGTGCGCCGGTTTCTGTCCTGCGCCACCAGGCTGGTGCCGATGAGAATGAGCAGCAGCGGCCAGAACAGCCGGAAGGCGCGATGGGTATCGATCCAGCCGAGGTTGCCCGCGAGGAACATTGCGCCAAGTGCGATCACCCACAACCCGACCATCAAGCGGGTCAGGAACAGCGGGTCGCGCCGGGGTCGATCATCTCTCATGCGACACCTGATCCTCCCGGGCATCCCGGCCACTGCAGCCCAGACCCTTGCCGACGACGATATCGAGGCCGTACGCGATGACGAACACCGGCCAGGCGCTGAACCAGCCCAGTCCGCCGAAGCCGGTGGTGCTGATCTGGCAGTACACGCCCCACGCCAGCAGCCATACCCCACCACTGCGGGTCAGGTGCCGCGATGGCGTTACGATGGCGACCAGTCCGGGAATGATGAGAAACACCGGCCAGAAGTCCCACAGCGCCAGGGGCAGACCCCAGCCCAGATTCAGTGCCAGCAGCACCGCGCCGATGACGATCAGCACCAGCCCCATGATCAGGGGCGAGCGACGTCCGCCGGGATTGTCAGAAGAGTTGCTCAAGCCAAGGACTCCAGGCCGCAAACGCGGCCCCCTGTGAGGGAGATGAGTGTCACCTTACGAGTCGCGGCGGACGGTAGCCAGCGAACACCGGTCAATCGCCGGGCTGTACCGGTGAAGCGGCGATGACCGGACGGTGCCCGGGATATGCCCCCTGCGCTCCCGCAGGATGGCCGACAACGGCGGGGGCCCGGCTCAGCGGGCCCTGCGGAAGCCGCGTCCGGAATTGTCGTTGCCGCCGCTGTGTGCGGAATTGTTGTTCTTGGTGGCACTGCCGGTATTGGGCGTGTGTACGCGCGACGGCTCCTGCCGTGGGGCCGGCGGTGGCGAGACGTGGCGTTCTGCCCGGGGTGCTGGTGGCGGTGAGACCTGGCGTTCCGCCCTGGGCGCCGGCGGCGGTTGATACTGACGCGTTGCCTGGTTGGGACGCACCACCGGCCGTTCCCTTTCCGCTGACGGACGCGGTGACGGTGCGGCTTCAGTACGCGGTGCCGGGCGACTTTCGTTGCGCCACTGACGAGAGGCGTTGTTGTTCTGCGTCTGCGGCTGGACCTGCCGCGGCGGCGACCTCTGCTGGAATGACTCCACGACAGGCGCCGGGCGATTCGTCCCGGCCTGCTGTCGATGGCTCTGACCGCCAACCTCCTGCCGGTCGGACGAGCGACGTCCATCGGTGCCCGGAGACTGAGTTGAGTTCTGGCGCTGCGCCCAGGAAGGACGATCGGAGAACTGGCGCGGCGTATCGCCAGATGCCACAGGCCGATCCTGCAGGCGATCGTTGTTCGGTGTTCGCGCCCGCACTGGCGGCCGGTTCGCGTCGTCGCCCCGCGACTCGACCTGTGCCGGACGATTTGTGCCGAGCTGGGCACGCGCCGCCTCGCCGCGGGCGCGCCTCGCGTCGTTGGAATCCCTGTTCACGTCCGCATTGCTGCGCAGACTGCTCACGCCCCCGGCAACCGGTCGGCTTCTCACGAGCTGATCGCGCCCGACCGGGCGGCCGCCGTTGGCCTCGATGGCCTGGCGCTCTGCGTCGAACGACAAACGAGCCGGGCGTCCCGACGCACCGGGAGTCGCATGACCAGCTTCGGGCCGATGATCGCGCTGGCGATCGGGAATGCGACCGAGAACTCTCGCGGCCATCACGCTGTCACGGTTCGGTGCCATGGCCGGCGGACGCGGATCGTTGTGCCAGCGGCGCAGATCGCGCGCATCGACATGCGACCAGTGACCATCCAGCGGACGACCGCCGACAAAGCGATCGCGATCGACGATCGTCACCGCACGCGGATTGCGACCGTAGCGATAGTCGAACCGCGGATGCCGACCGTTGTAGATGTTGGTGATGTACGTGTTGTTGACGATGATCGTGTTCGACACGTTCACGCGATTGAGATAGCCGCGCGAATAGCGGTACCCGGGCACGTAAACCTCACGTGGTCCGAGCGGGAACCAGCCCACGCCCGCGCTGATCGACACGCCCACCCCGGGTCCGCCGCCAGTCCAGGCCACCAGTGCCGGCGCGTACACCGGACGCACGTGTCGCGGTCCGGGCACCCAGCACCAGCGGCTGTGAACGTAGGCCCAGCGCCCGTAGTGAAACGGTGCGAATCCCCACGGCGCGCTGTCGACCCAGCTCCAGCCCCACGGCGATACCCACACCCAGCGTCCATAGCGGTACGGCGCCCAGCCGGCGACGACGTAAGTCGGTCGCCAGACGTAGCCGTATTCCGGATAGCTCACCCAGGTGCCGTAACGATCGAGATCCTCATAGCCGACGACTTCGTTGGAAACGTAGCGTGCGGACTGCGGACTTTCGCTGTAGCGGTTGCGATCGTTGGCCCAGTCCTCGAAGGCCGTGCGGGGCCCGAGCGTGTCGAGCGTTGCCGTGAGTTCGCCGCTGCCATCGAACACACCTTCCTGGTTGCTCTCCACCCGCCAGCTGCGCTGCGAGCCGTTGGCCGCGACCACTTCGCTCGCGCCGCTGCGTGTACGCACGATGCTCCGATCGCCCGCGCTGTTGGCTTCGATGTGATATTCGCCCGGATGCAGCAGCGTCACGGTGGCATTGGGCGTTTCGACTTCGATGCGTTCGTCATCGCGTTTGCGCAGCACACGGATGTTGGCCGATCCTTCCGTGATCTGCAGATGCATGACGTTGTCGTCGAGATCGACCAGTTGCAGGCCGCTGTTCTGATCCAGATGAATGGTGGCCGAGCCGACCTGCAATTCGGCGCGCGCGTTGCTGTCGACCCAGATGCGATCGCCGCTGGTGAGCGGACGGTTCAGGATGCCTTCGGCCCACTCCTCGGTGCCAGCGGGCGCAACGGAGACTTCGCCCTGCATGTAGCTCAGCCGGGCGACCCGATCGGGCGGATCGACGACCGGCTCATCGGCGAATGCGAGTGCCGTCATCGAGACCAGACATATCAGCAAGAGACTACGCATGGATTCACCGGAATACAGCATTGCGGCCACTATTGGAACGCATGGGACCCCCGCAGGTTCGATCGCATCTTCGGCGAAGGCGCGTGAACTCAATGTGAACGAATCCGGCCGCGGTCGCTGCTAGACTGAATGGATTATGACCAGCCTGCGTTTCCTGCTCCGGGTAGGTTTTACGTCAGCGATGTTCATCCTCGCGGCCTGCAGCCACACGCCTTCGCGCACCGCCGCGCCGCGATCCGCGGACGCGCTGATGGCTGACGCCATGCAGCGACAGACCCGGGAACGCGATACCTCGGGTGCGCTGGCGGCAATGCGTGCCGCCGCAGCCAAGGCGCCCGATCGCCCCGATGTCATCTGGTTGTATTCGCAGCTGTGCGGCCGCACGAAAGGCTGCCAGTCCGAAAGCGCCGATGCCGCACTGCGCCGGCTCGATCCTGGCAATGGCGCCGCGTGGCTGAATGCGCTCGGCCGGGCGCGCGAGCGCAACGACGTCGCTGCCGAAAGCGAAATTCTCGAAGCCATCGGCCGCAGCGAACGCTTCGACGTCTACTGGAATACGCTCGCCTCGAAAATCACGCTGGCCGCCAATGCGCGAGTGGCGTCCCAGAACTCGCTGCCCACCAGCGACACGCTCACCGCCGTCCTGAACTACACCATCGGATGGCTCTCGGGCATCCTGCTGCCAGGCTTCGATACGCTGGGCGAATCATGCAACACCGCTCGCGCCAGCAATCCCGCCATGGCCGAACGCTGCAGACGCGTCGCTGCCGTGCTCGTGCGCGGCGACAGCTACATGGCCGAAAGCGTCGGCCTGGGGATTGCGCAGCGCATGGCGCGCCCGAACTCTGCGGAAGTCGTCGACGTGACCGAACGGATCCAGTACTCGCGCGCTCAGCGCGACGCCGCTGGCCAGATCATCGCCTCACAGGTGGAGCGCGACAAATTCACCGCCGAGCTGCTCAAACTGATGGGCAGTCTGCACCGCGAACAGGATGTGTTTGGCGCAGTGTTGAGGTGGGCGGGAGTGACGGAGACGAAGTGAGGTGAGGTGACGAGGGTGACGAGTGACGGGGCCGACGTGATGGCGGGTGCGTTGCCAATGCCGACCTCGCCCTGGTCTGCACGAAAGCCATGGCGCGCGGCGGCGGCGCTTGCGTGACTCTCGTCACGCGCCTCCATCACGCCGCCTTCTGTTTCTCCTGCGCCGGTTCGCCGCCCAGGGCTTCGCGCAGATCGGCAAGCATCTGATTCAGCTCGCCCGTCATCAGCAGGAAATCGATATCGAACTGCTCTTCCGGTGTGACGGCTTCGTTGTCCGGCTTGTCTTTGGCGATCTCGAGGAATTCCACGCGCTTCACCTGCAACTTGTCGGTGAGCACGAAAGCGATTCGGTCGTTCCACGTGAGGCCCAGGCGCGTCGCAAATTTTCCGGACTCGAGGTGCTGCTGGATTTCCTTGCCCTCCAGCGGATGCCGCACGTAACGCACGGTGGCCTTGGTCTTGTCAGCTGACTGCAGTTCCAGATCGTGATCGAGTGTGAAGCGAGTGGGCGCGTCACCCAGTCGCAGCCACGCAGCCATGGACGCATGCGGCACACGTTCGGTCTCGAGGAATTGCACCGGCAGACTGCCCAGCGTGTCGCGCAGGGTTTCCACCAGTTCATCCGCGCGGTTGCCACCCGCCGCATCGACCACAAACCAGCCATTGGCGGGATCGATCCACGCACGCGTGATGCGTCGACGTGACAGCGCACGCGCACGCAACTCCTCAGTGACGCGTTCCTTGATCTCGCGCATCTGGCGACGTCCGACAGGAAATCCCTGCTGCTCGGCCTGCTGTGCCGCGCGCTCCAGCGTTACCTGTTTGATGATGGAGGCAGGCAGCAGTTTCTGCTCGACGCCGAGCGCGATCAGATGCTGACCGTTCGTGGTGTGCACGTAGCGTTGCGCAGGGCTCGCATGTACCCAGCCGCGGCTGAGCATCTCGAAGCTGTTGGGCGCCGTGAGCGGCCGATTGGACAGACGGCTCTCGAGTTCGGAGAGCGACATGGACCAGCCTTCAGGCAGACGATAGATGATGAGATTCTTGAACCACATAGGCGCTGTGACGTGAAAGAAGGGAGTGACGCGAGTGACGAACGTGGCGCCACTTCGGCCGCAGGCCCCGGAGTATCACGAAATGGGAAGGAGCCGACCAGACTTGCATCGCCAGCGCAAATGCGTCAGCACCGCGGCCGGGCATGCGGCTCGCGAAATCAACGGCTTCACCGCGGAAGTTTCGTTTGCTGGAGCGCGGGGTGCGCGATTGGGGAAGTAAGGGAGAGGGTGACGAGGTGACGTGAATGAGAGGATGACGGTCAGGAGGGTGCGAGTCCTTTACATCACTTCCCTCGCTTGCATCACTTCGCCACCTTCAGCACCAGCTTCCCGAAGTTCGCGCCGCTGAATAGTTTCAGCAGTGTGTCCGGAAACGTCTCCAGGCCTTCGACGATGTCTTCGCGCGATTTGAGTTTGCCTTGCGCGTACCACGCGGACATTTCGTGCATGGCCTGCGGATAGCGATCGGCGTAGTCGAACACGATCATGCCCGTCATGCTGGCGCGATTGACGAGCAGCGACAGATAATTCGCCGGACCCTTGATGCCGCTGGTGCTGTTGTACTGCGAGATGGCGCCGCAGATCACGATACGGGCATTGCGCGCGATCTGGCTCAGAGCCGCATCGAGGATATCGCCGCCGACGTTGTCGAAATAGACGTCGATGCCCTGCGGACAATGCTGGCGCAACGCCTTCTTCACGTCTTCGGACTTGTAATCGATGGCGGCATCGAAACCCAGTTCATTGACGATGTAATCGCACTTGTCGCGACCGCCGGCGATGCCGACGGCGCGGCAACCTTTGAGTTTTGCGATCTGTCCCACGACTGAACCCACTGCCCCCGCAGCGCCCGACACCACGACAGTCTGTCCGGGCTGCGGACGGCCGATATCGAGCAGTCCGAAGTACGCCGTCATGCCGGGCATACCGAGCGTGCCGAGAAAGACCGGCAACGGTGCAACGCGCGTATCGATCTGCGTGAGCGCCTTGCCGTCGAGCGTTGCGTATTCCTGCACGCCGAGCGTGCCGTAGACGTGATTGCCGGGTTTGAACCCCGCATGACGCGATGCGATGACCTCGCCGACGCCACCGGCCCGCATGACCTCGCCGATCTGCACGGGACGCACGTAGGACTTCGCATCGTTCATCCAGCCGCGCATCGCAGGATCGAGCGACAGATAAAGCACCCGGATCTGAACCTCGCCTTCGCCAGGTTCGCGCGCGGGCTCTTCGACGTACGTCCAGTCCGAGCGCTTCGGTTCGCCGACCGGCCGTGCGGCCAGCCGGAACTGATGATTGATGAGCGCCATGGCGAAGGGCTCCTACTCTTCTTCTTCGGTGTCGTCGGCCGGACCGTCATCCTCGTCGGCGTCCAGCGCGTCATCGGCTTCATCGCCACAGTCGGCACTCAACCAGCGGCCGGATATCGTGGCCTTGATCACGAAGGGGTCCGAACCTTCACCGGTACGCAGATTCAAGCTGCCGGTCATGGAAGTGGGTGTGGGCGTCAGGATTCTGAGCGTTCCCGATTGCGGGCGTTCACCGGTGCACTCCATGTGGACTTCCTGCAATGTCGAAGTCGCCTTGATGATGGACTGAGTACAGCTTTTCGCATCGGAGAGCCGGAAAGGTTCGCTCAGATCCTTCTCAGTGATGCACTCATTCGAGGTGTCACGCTCAGGTTTCGCGGCGCGCTCCCTGGCTGAGGCTTCGATGCTGGCGCGTTGTTGCGGTGTCAGCGTGGCGAGCACTTCCCGCGACAGCGGCATCCCTTCCGTGGTCGTGACCGACGTCACTTCCCACAGGCCCGTCCTGACAGCGAGCTGATCGGCCATGCAGGCGCACGCGACCAACGTACCGGCAATCGACAGCAATACGCGCGAAGTGATGTTCATGGGACAAGTCCGGGTGGGAGGCCGCAACAGGCAGGCTTCGGGAAACCTCTAGTGTAGGGATCCGCCGCGCAGCCGTCATGCGCGGCGAGTGCAGGAACGCCGGCACGCATGCAGACGTTCCGGTATGCAAATCTCCGCTGGAGGACGCCATGCCGGCCCGCAATCGCAAACTATCGACCTATCGCTCCAAACGCGATTTCACGCTGACGGCCGAACCCAGCGGCCAGCAGCAGGTACGCCCCTCGGAGCATCCGCGCTTCGTCATTCAGAAACACGATGCCCGCCGCCTGCACTACGACCTGCGCCTGGAGCTGGATGGCGTGTTCAAGTCCTGGGCTGTCACCCGCGGGCCGTCGCTCAATCCCGCCGACAAGCGGCTCGCCGTGGAAGTCGAAGACCATCCGCTCGACTACGGCGATTTCGAGGGCACCATTCCCGCAGGGCAGTACGGTGGCGGCACCGTTCAACTGTGGGACCGCGGTTACTGGCAGCCGCAGGGCGACAAGGACCCGCAGGCGCAACTCGCCGACGGCGAGCTGAAATTTTCACTGGAGGGCGAACGGCTGCACGGCAGCTGGGTGCTGGTGCGCATGAAAAACGATCGCACCGGCGGCAAACGCACCAACTGGCTGCTCATCAAACATCGCGATCAGGCGGCGCAGAACGCCACTATTGCCGCGAAGTTGCTCGAAGAGGATCGCTCCGTCGCCTCGGGCCGGAACATGGCAGCCATCGCGGCCGGCAGCGGCGCGGCGCCCAAAGCCTTCATGCTGTCGGCAAAGCAAGGGCGCGCCGATGCGGTGTGGAATTCGCGCAAGGCAGATTCGTCACCCGCCAGGGCCGGGAAAAAAACAGCCGCACGCAAATCAACGCGCACATCGAAACGCGCGCGCGGCCTGCCGCAATTCATCGAGCCCCAACTGTGCAAACTGGTTGCACAGCCGCCATCCGGCGATGAATGGGGCCACGAAATCAAATTCGACGGTTATCGCCTGCAGCTTCGCGTCGACAATGGCGTGGCGACGCTGCGCACACGCAAGGGCCTCGACTGGACGGAGAAATTTCCCGAGATCGCGGCGGCGGCGGCCGACTTGCCGGACTGCATCATCGACGGCGAAGTGGCGGCACTGGATGGCTCAGGAGCGCCGGACTTCGGAGCCTTGCAGGCAGCGCTGTCCGAAGGCGATACGGCGGCACTCATCTTCTTCGCTTTCGACGCATTGTTTGTCGAAGGCGAAGACCTGCGGCGTGCAACGCTCGCCGAGCGCAAACAACGTCCGCAGGAAACACTCGATGCTGCGCTGGGAGACTCCTCGCTCATCCGCTACGTCGATCATTTCCAGACGGCCGGCGATGCGGTGCTCAAGTCCGCCTGTCGCATGCATCTGGAAGGCATCATTTCCAAGCGGCTCGATGCGCCCTATCGCTCCGGCCGCACGGGCGACTGGGTCAAGGCGAAGTGTCGCGCCGGTCACGAGGTCGTCATCGGCGGCTGGACACACGAAGCCGGACGACTGCGCTCACTGCTGGTGGGCGTACACCGCGGCGAGCATCTCGTATACGTCGGACGCGTCGGCACGGGCTTCGGTCGTGACAAGGCGCGCCAACTCATGGCCCGACTCAAGCCCCTGGCGAGCGGGAAAAGTCCGTTTGGCGGCGAGAACGCGCCGCGCGATGCGCGTGACATCCGCTGGGTCGAGCCGGAGCTGGTCGCAGAGATCGAATTCGCCGGCTGGACCGCATCGGGCAATGTGCGCCAGGCGGCCTTCAAGGGCCTGCGCAGCGACAAGCCGGCCGCAGAAGTAGTCGCGGAAACGCCCGCACCCGCGCAGACCACTGATGTGGCGCAGCCGCTCGGGTCGAAGCGCTCAACCGCTCGGCGACACGAAGCAAAGCAACCGAACGTCGTGATGGGCGTGTCGATTTCGAGCGCTGACAAGGCCCTGTGGCCACACGCGAATGACGACACGCCAGTCACCAAACTCGATCTGGCGCGCTACTTCGAACGCGTCGGCGAGCATTTGCTGCCCCACATCGAGGGACGGCCGTGTTCGGTAGTGCGCGCGCCGGACGGCATCGACGCGCAACAGTTCTTTCAGCGCCACGCAATGAAAGGCACGTCCAGTCTTCTCACACTGACGAAGGTGAAAGGCGATCCGAAACCGTATCTGCAGATCGATCGCATCGAAGCGCTCATTGCCGTCGCACAGACGGCCGGTGTCGAACTGCATCCGTGGAACTGCCGGCCGGGCGCGCCCGAGATTCCGGGGCGACTGGTGTTCGATCTCGACCCCGGTCCGGGCCTGGACTTCAGCGCGGTGATCGCAGCCGCAAAGCAATTGCGCGAGCGGCTGGAAGCCCTGGGACTCGCAGCATTCTGCAAGACCACCGGCGGCAAGGGTCTGCACGTCGTGACGCCGCTCGACAGCACGGGTCGGCACGCAGTGACCTGGCCGCAGGCCAAGGCCTTCGCGCACGCGGTCTGTTCGCAGATGGCGCAGGACGATCCCGCCCGCTATGTGATCAACATGGCGAAGAAGCTGCGCGGTGGAAAGATCTTTCTGGACTACCTGCGCAACGATCGCATGTCGACGGCCGTGGCGCCGTTCTCGCCGCGTGCGCGCGCCGGCGCAACGGTCTCCATGCCGCTGGCGTGGACGCAGGTGAAGAACGGACTGGATCCGCAGCGCTATACCCTGCGCACCGTTGCGGCGCTGATCGCGAAGCACGATCCGTGGAGCGACTATGCGCAGTCGGAACGTCCGCTGGAGCCGGCGATGCGCAAGCTGCTGGGGGAGACCGCTCCCGTCGCGCCCGGGAAACGCAGTCGAACGCGCAAATCGTCGACGTCGCGACGCGAGTCCCGCCATACTCACGCGACCTGAACCAGCCCGCATCAACCGCGTGAGATTGACGCTCGTCCTGATCGCCGCGTGTGTCTTCGCAGGTTCGGCCCATGCCGGACTGACGGATGACATCAATGCCTTGCGTGCCAGAGGCTGCAACGGCCGCGCCGGCGTGGCAGCGCCGCTGAAAAGCAGCCGCGAACTCGATGCCGTTGCCCGCGAGTGGTCGCGTGGCGGCCGGTTGCGCGATGCACTTGCACGCACGGGATACCGCGCAGTGAACTCCGCCTCCATGCATCTGCAGGGTGCGCGCACCCGCTCCGCACTGCTCGGCGCCATTGCCAGCAACTACTGCGAAACGGTCACCGATCCGGTGTTTACGACCATCGGAGTGTCACAGACTGCGGGCGATGCCTATATCGTGGTGGCGCTGCCGGTGACATTGCCTGCGTTGCGCGATGCCCAGCAGATCTCCACACGTGTGCTCGATCTCGTCAATGAAGCACGCGCACAGCCGCGCAACTGCGGTCGCAGGCGTTTTGCGGCCGTACCGGCCCTGACCTACTCAGCCATGCTGACGCGCGCCGCGCTCACGCAGGCGCAGGACATGGCCGCGCACGATTTCTTCGAACACGAAGGTTCGGATGGCAGTACGGTCGGTGTGCGCGCCACGCGTGCGGGTTACACCTGGCGCAGCGTCGGCGAGAACATCGCGGCGGGATCGACCAGTGCCGATTCGGTGGTCAGAGGCTGGCTCGAGAGTCCGGGACACTGCGCGAACATCATGTCGCCCTCGTTCACCGAAATGGGCGTGGCCTTTGCAACCAATCAGAAGAGCGCGGTACCGATCTACTGGTCGCAGGTGTTCGGCGCACCGTCGAAATGAAGGTGGCGGGTGGCCAGCCACCTTCCGGAACTACTTCTCCAGCAGGCTGCGCAGCATCCACGCCGTCTTTTCGTGCAGCTGAATGCGCTGCGTGAGCAGATCCGCTGTGGCTTCATCGCCTGCCTTCTCTGCCGTCGGGAATACCGAACGCGCCGTGCGCACGACCGCTTCCTGACCCTCGACGAGCTGGCGAATCATGTCCTCAGCCCTGAGCGTGCCTTCGCTTTCCTTGATGGACGACAGCTTCGCGAATTCCACGTAGCTGCCCGGCGCAAAAAAGCCCAGCGCGCGAATACGTTCAGCAATGGCGTCCACCGCCGTGGCCAGTTCCGTGTACTGCGTTTCGAACATCAGATGCAGTGTCTGGAACATCGGCCCCGTCACGTTCCAGTGGAACTTGTGAGTCTTGAGATAGAGCGTGTAGCTGTCCGCCAGCAGCCGCGACAGTCCCTCGGCAACCTTGGTGCGATGTTTCTCGCTGATGCCGATGTCGATCTTCATGGAAGTCTCCTTTCCGTCATTTCTCGATGTGCCCAACCTACGGCCGACAGGTCGGGCCTGCAACAGAAGGCGCCGATCGCTGCCAGCGCCGGCGTCGATCACGCCGGATCGTGACAGACCGCTTCGATGTTGTGTCCGTCCGGATCCAGCACGAACGCGCCGTAATAGTTCGGGTGATAGTGGGGCCGCACCCCCGGCCCGCCATTGTCGCGACCACCGGCCGCCAGGGCAGCGCGATGAAACGCATCCACGACCGACCTGCTTGCAGCTCGAAAGGCTATATGAAGTGGCGGCACATTCGGTTGGCCTTTGCCGATCCAGAAGTCCGGCTTGCCGGCCTCACCGAAGCCCGCACCTTCCCAACCGCCGGTCTCTTCGGCCTTGAGTTCCATGAGCACTTCATAGCCGAGCGGTGCCAGCGCCGCGGCGTAAAAGGCCTTGCTGCGTGCGAAATCGCTCACGCTTACTCCGGTGTGATCGATCATGGACATTGCTCCTGATGTGAGTGGACAGCGCCACATGGCCTGCCGGCCGTGACGCCATGTGACGCGCCTTCCCGCCTGCGCCATGGCGTTGTCTACAATCGCACGTCATGGACAACAACAACGAGACGCTGGCGCGGCGCCGGTTCCGCAAACGCTGGCTGCTGTGGGGACTGATTGCCTGGTGGGCAGCCGTGGGTGTGTGGAATACGCACAAGCCTATGCCCGGCGGCACCGATGTGCACACCCCGCCGGTGGCCATCGCGTCGGCCGATGTGCAGTTTCTCACCGATCTGACCTACAGCGCGCCGCAGGGGCAACTGCTGCACGAACAGCAGATCTACGACGAAGTGTTTCGCATGATCGATGCGGCCGAATCTTTCGTCGTTGCGGACTTCTTTCTGTTCAACGATCTCAAGGGCGCCGCCGACAAGCCGTACCGCGCGCTGAGTTCGGAGCTGGCGGCGCATCTGATCGCGCGCGTGCAGACCAGTCCGGGCCTGAAAGTGCTGGTCATCACCGATCCGATCAACGACCTGTACGGCGCCCGCCCTTCGCCGTTGCTCGCACAACTGCGCAGTGCGGGCATCGAAGTGGTCAGCACGGATCTGGATGCGTTGCGCGACTCCAATCCGCTGTATTCGTCGCTGTGGCGCACGATCGGTCGCTGGTGGCCGCAGAGCGCGGACGGCGCGATGCCCAATCCGTTCGACACGGAACCTGCGCGGATCGGGCTGGCAAGCTGGCTCAGACTGCTCAACTTCAAGGCCAATCATCGCAAGCTCATCGTGACCGATCGCAGCGACGGCACACTGGTGGGCTTGGTGACTTCCGCCAATCCGCACGATGCCAGCAGCGCCCACTCGAACGTCGCGCTGCGCTTCAGCGGCGAACCTGCGATGAAAATGGTGGAAAGCGAACTGGGTGTGGCGCGCTTCTCCGGCTGGAACGGACACGTGCTCGCCGCCGCGCCGCAGATGCCAGCGGTGGATCCCGGCGATGCGGTGCAGCTGTCTTTTCTCACCGAAGAGGCGATTCGCGACCAGTTGCTCGATGCCATCGACACCACGCGCAACGGCGACAGCATTCGCATCGCGACGTTCTATATCTCGGATCGAGACATCATTGCGTCATTGCTGCGCGCGGCCGGACGCGGTGTGACCGTTCAGCTCATCCTGGATCCCAATCGCGATGCCTTCGGCCGCCAGAAGGATGGTGTCCCGAATCGGCCCGTCGCCAATGAGCTGGTAACGAAAAGCGGCGAGCGTATCCAGGTGCGCTGGTATCGCACCCATGGCGAACAATTCCACACCAAACTCGCACTCATCACGCACGGCGACCGGCTGATCGCCTCGCTGGGTTCTGCGAATCTCACGCGTCGCAACATCGGCAACTTCAATCTCGAAGCCAATGTCGTGGTCGGGATGAGGGCTACCGCATCGCTGGCCGCGCAGATGCAGAGCTACTTCACCAGGCTGTGGACCAATGAAGGCCCCACCGGCACCGAGTACACCGCCGACTTCGCGGTCTATCGTGATACCGATAACAGCCGCTACTGGCGTTACCGGTTGATGGAAGCCACCGGCCTCGGGACATTCTGAGGCTACGAGGGATTTCACCCGCGCTGTCCGGCAGATTGCTGGGTGAGCGAATCGAAGCTGACGCTTTCCGCTGCGCGGCAGGCGCATTCTCTATGCGAAATTCCGGCCTGTTGCTGACCGCCGTTCTGGCCTTCGTGGCATTCGTGTGAACATCCGGTTTCAGTCCTGCTTCTGAGCTCATCACCCCGGTCGGGTTCTTGCATCCGGACTGCTCATGCAGAATAGCCGGCCAACGAAGGGAGACCCGCTGCCGTGAATGCCGCTGCCAAACCGATCACTCAGAACGCCGATATCCGCTATCTGGGCAAACTCCTCGGCGATGTGATCCGGGCCTACGGCGGCAATGAGCTGTTCCAGCGCATCGAGAACATTCGCGCGAGTTCTGTCGACCGGCACCGCGGCATCGCGGACGGTTCGGCGCTGACGCGCGGTCTCGATGCACTGAGCCTCGATGAAACACTCGCCTTCGTGCGCAGCTTCATGTTGTTCTCGATGCTCGCCAACCTGGCCGAGGATCGCAGCGGCGGCCTCAACCAGTCGGGCAGCAATGTCGAAGCAGCTCTCGGGATTCTGGCTGCGCAGGGCATCTCCAGGGAGAAAGCCGCCGAACTGCTGGACAAGGCGCTGATCGTGCCCGTCCTGACTGCGCATCCGACCGAGGTCATGCGCAAGAGCATGATCGATCATCGCAACCGCATCGCCGAGCTGATGCGTCAGCGCGATCTGGGCCGCACCGAGTCGCCCGAAGGCGATGACATCGAGAGCGCCATCCTGCGTCAGATCGCGCTGTTGTGGCAGACACGGCCGCTGCGCCGCGAGCGCCTGTATGTGGCAGACGAGGTGGAGATCGCACTGACGTATCTGCGTGATGTGTTCCTGCCCGTGCTGCCCGCACTGTATGCGCGGTGGGAACGGTTGCTCGAACATCGTCCGAAGAGCTTCCTGCGTCTGGGCAGCTGGATCGGCGGCGATCGCGACGGCAATCCCAACGTCAAGGCGGAATCGCTGAACCTGGCACTGAGCCGCGCTTCGCAATCGGTGCTGGAGAATTATCTCAACCAGCTGCATGCGCTCGGCGGCGAGCTGTCCATTTCCACGGATCTCGCCACAGCATCGCAAGCGGTCATCGAACTGGCAAAGGCGAGCGGCGATGACAATCCCGGCCGGGCCGACGAACCGTACCGTCGTGCGGTGATTGCCATCTACGACCGCCTCGCTGCGACCTATCAGCAGTTCACCGGTCGCATGCCGCCGCGCCCTGCAACGGCGCCGGGTGAGCCCTACGCGAGCGCTGAAGAATTTCGCGCAGACCTGGTGGCCGTGGCGCTGTCGCTGCGCGAGGGCGGTGCAGGTCTGCTCGCCAGTGGCGGTGCGCTGGGTCGCCTGATCCGGGCGGTGGAGACTTTCGGTTTTCATCTGGCCACGCTCGATCTGCGCCAGAACTCGGATGTGCATCAGCGCGTGGTCTCCGAGCTGCTCAAAGTTGCCGGCGTCACCGATGACTATGCCGGGCTCGACGAAAAGGCGCGCGTGGCGCTGCTGCGCCGCGAACTCGCGAGCGAACGTCTGCTCGCCAGTCCCTTCGCCGACTACAGCCCCGAAACCGTTTCCGAACTCTCCATCGTGCGCGCTGCCGCCGCGGCGCACGCGCAATACGGTTCGGAAGCCATCACGACCTACATCATCTCCAAGTGCGAAAGCGTCTCGGACATGCTCGAGGTCAACATCCTGCTCAAGGAAGCGGGCCTGTATCGCCCGAACGATCCGGCCAGCGCCGGGATCATGGTTGTACCGTTGTTCGAAACCATCGCGGACCTGGAACAGGCGCCCGGCATCATGCGCGCGTGGCTGACGCTGCCTGAGATCCGTCAGGCTGCGGATCGTCGCGGCTATCAGGAAGTCATGGTCGGTTATTCGGACTCGAACAAGGACGGCGGCTATCTCACGTCGGTGTGGAGCCTCAACCGTGCGACGCGCGAATTGGCCGCGGCGTTCAAAGAGACCAACACGGCCATGCAGATCTTCCACGGTCGTGGCGGCGCCGTCGGCCGCGGCGGCGGTTCGTCCTTCGACGCCATTCGCGCGCAGCCCAAGAACACCGTGCAAGGTCGCATTCGCATCACCGAGCAGGGCGAAGTCATTGCTGCGAAATACGGCACCTGCGAGGGCGCCGCGCTGAACCTGGAATCCATCGCATCGGCCACGCTGCTCGCCTCGCTGGAACCGCCGCTGCGATCGGCCGATGAATCCGTGCGTTTCTGGCAGGCCATGGACACGATTTCGCAGGAAGCGTTCAAGGGATACCGGGCGCTGGTGTACGAGACCGAAGGCTTCCGCACCTTCTTCCGCCAGATGACGCCGCTGCTGGAAATCGCCGAACTCAAGATCGGTTCACGACCGGCTTCACGCACGAAGTCGGACCGCATCGAAGACCTGCGTGCGATTCCGTGGGTGTTCAGCTGGTCGCAGGCACGCGTGATGTTGCCGGGCTGGTACGGCGTGGGTCTGGCGCTGAGTGCGTTCCCCGATCAGGGATTGCTGCGTGAAATGGCGCAGGGCTGGCCGTTCTTCCAGACCATGCTGTCGAACATGGAAATGGTGCTGGCGAAATCCGACATGGCCATCGCACAGCATTACTCGACGCTGGTGCAGGATCAGAAACTCGCCCAGAGCATTTTCGGTCGCATCCGCGATGCCTGGACACAGACGCATGACTGCCTGCTGTCCGTGACGGGTCAGTCGTACCTGCTGGAAAAGAATCCGGTACTCGACACGTCGATCCGACTGCGCCTGCCGTACATCGAGCCGCTCAATCTGCTGCAGGTGGAACTGCTCAAGCGTCACCGCGCCGGCGAAACCGATGCGCGCGTACGCGAAGGCATTCAGCTGTCGATCAATGCCGTGGCCACAGCGCTGCGCAACAGCGGTTGAGAAGACCTGTTCGCGGCTATTCGTTCGCCGACGCTGCAGACTGATCCTGGCCTGCACGTTCGGCGGTGCGGCGCGCGAGATCCAGCGCGACCTCGCGCATCGCCGCTTCGAAAGCGGCCGCCACTGCGGACAGGCGATTCTCCCGTGCCGGTTGCGTCGCCGTTGCCGTCATGACTTCGAGCAACTTGCGATCGCGGATGCGCACGAGACGGCCCACCAGCGTGACGTGCGCGACCGGTACGTTCGCGGCGCCGGCATACTCCGCCTGGAAATCGCGAACCTCGACATCGAGAAGATAATCGCTGGAGACCCGCGCCTGTTCGGTGGCGACGCTGCGGAACAGTTTCTGATC